>JBKPOX010000190.1:0-1107 GCA_046733335.1 Actinomycetota bacterium
CGAAGGGGAGCTCGAAGTAGTCGGTGGCCGAGGCGGTGATGGCGCACACCCCGTCGGCGCCGGTCCCGATGACCGGGGGGACCTCATCGACAGCGTCTCTGGCGTTCCCGAGGGTAGGGGTGGTCAGGGTGGCCCCGGTAGCGTTGTTGGTGATGAGGGCGAAGTTCCCCACCGTCCCGGACACCGATGGGGTGGCGGCCGGGTCGGCCTTGAGGGCGACAACCCGCAGATCCCCCATCGGATACTGGCCGAGCCGGGTCGCCTCGATGACGTCGTCGAACAGCACCGTGCCGGTCTGGGCACCACTCCAGCCGAGGCGGAGCTGCACGGTGGTCGCGGCCGTGACCGGGGACTGGCTGACCGCCTGACCCTGAGCGACCAGGGTGCCGTCGCCGTAGTCCACCGACCAGTCGAACAGGTAGCTGGTGCTGACGCCGATGAGGCGGACCTGGCCGCGCAGCTCAACCACCAGCCAGGTGTCGGCGGTGACCGTCTGGTCGGAGAGGACCTCGGTGCCGGTGCCGACCTTGCAGCCGATCTTGGTGCTGGCCGTCCGGTAGGTGAACACCGCGTTCACCCCGGTTGAGGTGATGATCGTGAACAGCTCCAGATCCCCACCGGGGAGGGCGCCGTCGAAGCGGAGCGGGATCCGGTTGGCCGCCCCCCGGGGGGGGCTGGTCGTGGCCACCGCGATCGACGCCCCGGTCGCGTTGGCGGCGGCGCTGGTGGCGGTGATCTTGAGGTAGCCGGAGCCGGTGCGGGCCTTGGCCGCGTCGTCCACGACCGTGACCCCGGCGGTGGCGGTCTCCAGATACCCCAGCCCGGCCGCCGCTCCCAGGGTGAGGCCGGTGGTGGTGCGCTGCTCAAACCCGTAGTGCTTGCTGACCTGCACGGCGACCGTGGATCCTTCGGCGCGGTAGCCGAGGACGAACCCGACCCCGGTGTCGGTCGCGGTCAGGGTCGTGGAAGTGGTCGCGGTACACGACTGGGCGGCCAGCTGCTGGCTCGTCTTCCCACTCAACGCCAGCCCGACCGAGGTTGACGCCCCCGCTGCGCCCTGCTCGTACAGCTCGGTGAAACTGTTGGTCTGCCCGGAGAACGTGGTCG
>JBKPOX010000191.1:0-1729 GCA_046733335.1 Actinomycetota bacterium
GGCGCTGGACGACGCCGGGGGCTTTGAACTCGGCCGGGCGGGTCTCGGAGGTGTTGATCTCGCCGCGATCGTCGAGCGGGCGGCCGAGCGGGTCGACCATGCGGCCGAGCAGCTCCTCGCCGACCGGGATCTCGAGCAGGCGGCCGGTCCGTTTCACGGTGTCGCCCTCGACGATGTGTTCCCACTCGCCGAACAGCACGGCGCCGACGTTGTCGGCCTCGAGGTTCAGCGCCAGGCCGGTGACCCCGTGCGGCAGCTCGAGCATCTCCAGCGCCATGCAGTTGTCGAGCCCGTGGATGCGGGCGATGCCGTCGGCGACGGACAGGACCGTCCCGACCTCGCTGAGGTCGGCGGAATCGGTCTCCAGTCCCTCGATCCGCTCTCGCAGGATGCTTGCGATCTCGTCGGGCTTGATCTCCATCGGGTGCTCTCTGCCTCCTTACGCCGCTTGGGCGACGCTCTTTCGAAGTTTCTCCAGGCGGTTGCGGATGCTCGCGTCCAGAACCATGTTTCCGACCTGCAAGACGATGCCGCCGAGGATCTCGCCGTCGACCCTGCTCGCGAGGTCGACCTGCTCCCCGGTCTGGCGTTCGACCTCCTGGCCGATTTTCTCCACCACCGCCGGGTCCAGCTCGACGGCGCTGGTGACGGTGACGTCGATGCGGCGGTTCTCGTGCTTCCAGAGCTCGTCGAGCTCGCGGCGGATTCGGAAGACCTCGGTCATCCGGTGCTTGTCGACGAGCAATTCGAGGAAGTTGACGAGCTCGGGCTCGGCGCCCGAGATCGCCCGCTTCAGGCCCTCCACCTTCTCCGCGCTCGACAGATAGGGGCTGAAGAAGAAGACCTGCAGCTCGCGGTTGCGGTCGAGCTCGTCGGCGAACTGCCCGAGCTGCTGCTGCAGCGCGTCCAGCTTGCCCTTGTCGCGACCCACCTCGAAGAGGGCCTCGGCGTATACGCGAGCTGCGTCGGCCATCGCTAGTTGCTGCTCTCCGAGCCCGAGAGGGTCGAGAAGTCGACCTCGGAGAGAGCCTCCTCGACGAGCCGTTTCTGGTCATCGGGGCTGAGCGATTTGCGGGTCACCCGCTCGGTCGCGAGCACCGTCAGGTCGGCGACCTCCTGGCGGATCTGGTCGAGCGAGCGGCGCGTCTCCGCCTCGATGTCGCGCTTCGCGGCCTCGACCAACTCCTCGCGTTTCTCTCGGCCGGCCGCGGCAGCCTCGGCTTCCGCAGTCTCCGCCGACTTGCGGGCGCGGGCCATGATGTCGTCGGCCTGCTCCCGCGCCTCGGCGAGCCGCGCCCGGTACTCGGCCAGCAGCTCGTCCGATTCGCGGCGCTGGCGTTCGGCGGCTTCGATCGACTCGCTGATCGCGTTGGCGCGTTTGTCGAGCGCTTCCTGGATCTTCGGGAAGGCGACCTTGCTCAACACCCACATCGTGATCAGGAACAGGACCAGCGTCCAGATCATCAGGCCGAGGCCCGGGGAGACCAGGAAGCTGCCGCCGCTTTCCTCGCCGTGCTCGGCCGCCTCGGCGGCGAGCGGGACTATGTAGCCGAGCAGCTCCATCGGCCTAGGAGAGGAAGAACGCGATCAGGCCGAAGATGAAGGTGTAGAAGGCGACCGCCTCGGTCAGCGCGAAGCCGAGCCAGCGGATGCTTTCCAGGTCGCTTTTCATCTCCGGCTGGCGGGCGACCGACTCGATCTCCTTACCGAAGATGAAGCCCACGCCGAT
>JBKPOX010000192.1:0-3303 GCA_046733335.1 Actinomycetota bacterium
CTCGGCGGGATCGGCGGCTGTCTCTGCGCCCCCTTCGACGCCGAGGCCTGGGCCGTGGTCGCGCGCCGCCACCTGGAGGACCCCGACCCCCGCGTCGCGGGTGCCGCGCGGGCGGCGACGCTCTCGGCGGCGGCGATGGCCGAGCGGGTGATCGAAGCCTACCGCGCGGTCGCCGCTGGCGCGGTGCCGACGAAGCCGCCGGAGCGGTAATAGATTGAGGGCCGATGAGCGCCGAGACCGGTCCCGCAGGAGAGAGCCTCGAGAGCAGGATCCGCGAGACCGAGCGCCGGCTCGAGGAGGCGGCTGCGCTCGCCGCCGAGGCCGAGCGGCGCGCCGAGGCTGAGATCAGGGCGCTGGAAGCCGACCTCGAGCGCGAGCGCGAGGAGAAGGAGCGGGCGCTGGCGGGCGCCGAGGAGCGCCTCGGGGAGATCGAATCCCAGGTCGAGGCGGCCGAGAGGCGGGTCCAGGCGGCCGAGAGCCGGGCCGCCGCCGCCGAGGAGACGATCGCCGACGAGCTGGCGCGGGCGCGCGAGAGCGCGGCGCAGTGGCTGCAGGCCCAGCTCGATTCGCTCCGCCGGGAGGCTGAGGGGCGATAGCCGCGGTCGGCGCCTACGACGTCGCCGTCGTAGGCGGCGGCGCCGCCGGCCTCTGGAGCGCGCTGCGGGCGGCCGAGCGGGGTGCCCGCGTCTGCCTCGTCTCGCGCACCCCGCTCTCCGAGAGCGCCAGCTTCTGGGCGCAGGGAGGGCTGGCGGCGGCGATGGAACCGCACGACTCGCCCGACCTCCACGCCGCCGACACGATCGCCGCCGGCCGCGGCCTCTGTCGCACCGCGGCGGTGCGGGCGCTGGTCGCGGAGGCGCCGACCGTCGTCCGCGACCTGATCGCCCGCGGGGTCGTCTTCGACGTCGACCACGAGGGGCGGCTGGCGCTGGCCCTCGAGGGCGGCCACACCCACCGGCGCATCGTCCACGCCGGCGGCAGCCAGACCGGCCGCGAGATCACCGGCAAGCTGGCGGCGATGGTCGCCGGGCAGGGGGCGATCGAGGTGATGGAGCGGACCTCGGCGGTGGCGCTGTGGAGCGACGGCGAGCGCTGCCACGGCGTCCTCACCGGCGCCGGCGAGGTGGCGGCGACGGCGACGATCCTCGCCACCGGCGGCGCCGCGGCGCTGTGGCGGCGGACGACCAACCCCCGCGGGGCGATCGGCGCCGGACCGGTCCTCGCCTCCCTCGCCGGCGCCGAGCTCGCCGACCTCGAGTTCTGCCAGTTCCACCCCACCGCGCTGGCGATCCCCGGCACGCCCCACGACGGCGTCCTCATCACCGAGGCGATTCGCGGCGAGGGGGCGAAGCTGCTCGGCGGCGACGGCGAGCGCTTCACCGACGAGCTGGCGCCCCGCGACGCGGTGACGGCGGCGATCCTCGAGCAGCTGCGAAGCGAGGGCAGCGAGGCGGTTGCCCTCGACCTGCGCGAGATCGACCCGGCGCGGTTCCCCAACGTCTTCGTCTCCCTCGCGAAGGCCGGGCTCGACCCGCGGGCCGAGCCGGTGCCGGTCGCCCCCGCGGCGCACTACACGATGGGCGGCGTGGCGGTCGACGTCGACGGCCGCTCCTCGCTCCCCGGGCTGTACGCGGTCGGCGAGTGCTCCTGCACGGGTCTGCACGGGGCCAACCGGCTCGCCTCGAACTCGCTCAGCGAGTGCTTCGTCTTCGGCGAGCGCGCCGCGGCGGCGGCGCTGGGGGAGGAAGCGCCGCGATCGCGTCCCGAGCCGCCGCAGTGGCGTTTCGACCCGCCCGGGGAGGAGACCCGCGACGCGGTCTGGCGCTACGCGGGGCCGATGCGCAATCCCGACGACCTGGCGCGGCTGATCTCCAACCCCTATCCGCTCGCCCGAGCCGTCGGCGCCAGCGCCCTCGACCGCCGCGAGTCGCGCGGCGGTCACCTGCGCCGCGACTGCCCCGACACCGATCCCCGCCTCGACGGCATCCACGTCGTCGTCTCCCCCGATGGCAGCGTCCGCGAGGAGGAGTGGCACTGAGGCCCTCAGTCGCTAGCGTCGATTCCATGCTGCTGGGAGTCGACGTCGGCGGGACCTTCACCGACGCGGTCCTGCTCGACGGCGCCGCGGTCCACACGGCGAAGGTGCCGACGACGCCGCGCGAGGAGTTCGCGGGGGTGATGCGGGCGGTGGAGGAGGTCCTGCGCCGGGCCGGCGCAGCGGCGGGGGACGTGGAGGCCTTCTTCCACGGGATGACGGTCGGCACCAACGCGCTGCTGCAGGAACGGGGGGCGCGAACGGCGCTGATCGCGACCCGCGGCTTCGGCGACCTGCTCGAGATCGGACGTCAGGACCGGCCACAGCTCTACCGGCTCTGCGCGCCGAAGCCGGCGCCGCTGGCACCGCCGGAGCTGCGCTTCGAGGCGACCGAGCGGATCGGGCCCGAGGGCGTCGTCGACCCGCTCGCCGACGGGGAGGCCGAGCGGCTGGCGGCGGCCGTGGCGGAGTGCGAAGTCGAGTCGGTCGCCGTCTGCCTTCTCTTCTCCTACCTCGACCCGAGCCACGAGCGGCGGATCGCGGCCGAGCTGCGGCAGCGCCTGCCGGGGGTCCACGTTTCCGCCTCGCACGAGGTCCTGCCCCGCCTCCGCGAGTACGAGCGCTGCTCGACCACGGTGATCGACGCCTACCTGAGCCCGCTGCTCGGGCGTTACCTCGGCCTCCTCGGCGAGGCGGCCGCCGAGGCGGGCCTGCCGCAGCCCCTGGTTATGCGCTCCTCCGGCGGCGTCGCCCCCGCCGAGGAGGCGGCGCGGGCCGGCGCCTGGAGCGTCCTCTCGGGCCCGGCCGGCGGGGCCGTCGGAGCCGGGCTGCTGGCGCGGCTGAGCGGCGACGGCGACGTCCTCGGCTTCGACATGGGCGGCACCTCCTGCGACGTCTGCGTCGTCGAGGGCGGCGAGGTCCGCCGCACCGACTCCCGCGAGATCGACGGCCGGCCGATCCAGCTGCCGATGGTCGACGTCCACACGGTCGGGGCCGGCGGCGGCTCGATCGCCTGGCGCGACTCCGGCGGCGCCCTGCGCGTCGGTCCCCGCTCCGCCGGCGCCGATCCCGGCCCCGCCTGCTACGGGCGCGGTGGCAGCGAGCCGACGGTCACCGACGCCAACCTCCTGCTCGGCCACCTCGCCGGCGACTCGCGGCTGGCCGGCGGCGTCGAGCTCGACGCGGGGGCGGCAGAGTGGGCGGTCGCCCGGCTGGGTCGCTCGCTCGGCCTCGACACCGTGGAGACCGCGAGCGGGATCCTCCGGGTC
>JBKPOX010000193.1:0-3872 GCA_046733335.1 Actinomycetota bacterium
GTACTGCTTGAGGTGGGTTTCGTCGGTGAAGTCGCCGATGAGGTCGGCGAGCCAGGCGACGTGGCCGGCGGTGCGGTGGACTTCTTGGAGGAGGGCTTCGTCGGGGGCGACCTCGATGGGGAGGCCGTAGGTGGCGATGGCCTCGCGGGCGGCGAGTTCGGCGCGGCGGCGTTGGGCGGCCTGCTGGACTTGGGGGGCGCGGCCGCCGTGGGTAGGGCAGACGGTGGCGCCGGTGATGGCGAGGCGTTTGCAACGGCGGCCGGTGCGGGTGGAGTGGGCGACGCAGCGGACCGGGTCGTCGTCGACGGGTGGGGAAGCGTCGCCGTTGTTCATGGGTTGCAGGGTAGCCGCCGCTGGGCGGGGGGGTTGACAGCGGAGCGAGCGGTGGAAGTGGCCGGGGAGAGAACGGGGGGCCGATCCTCTCCCCGGCCGGTCGGACGGCTACCTCCGCTTCGCGAGACTACGCAGCCTGGACAGACTGACCCTGGCCTTGTCCCCGCCGTCGACGTCGTCCTTCCCGGACCGGAACAGGTCCAGGTCGTTGATCTCTACGGTGTCGCCCTTGACCGGCAGCGCCTTGACGATCTCGCCGCTGGGGAGGTCCACCTGGACGAAGTACCGGCCCCCCGGCTCCATGCGGACCTGGGACGGCTGCATCACCTTGCCGTACTGCTTGGCCTCCGGGCCCTGCGTGACCACGCCCCCCGCGAGGTGCAGCTGGCTGGGGATGGTCCCGAGGATTGGGTCGACCTGGGACACGACCGCGTCGGTCTCGGCCAGGTTCCGGCCGGTGGTCTGGTGAGTCGCCCCTCTCTTGTCGAAGGTCACGACCGCTGCTGACAGGTGCGCCGGTAGGCGGACCAGGTCGGACAGCTTGACCCCACCCACCGGGTAGACGGTACTGGACCCGCTCCACCCGTACACGCCCCGCATGTGATCGACGTCAGCTGCGGGCAGCGTCGTACGCGGCAGGTCGTGGGAGACCGGGCCCATCAGCGCGCTGTAGTCATCTGAGTGGCCGAACCCCTCGACGTGGCCCAGCTCGTGGACGAGGACGTCCTCCACTGGGCAGTTCTCGCCTGGTGAGAGGGGGTACTTCCCGAACACGATGCCGGCGTCGGTGTTGATCTTGATCTCGTCCTTGAGCCGCCGGTTGATCCCGCGATCAGTCAGGGCGGTCACCAACCGGGAGTACGTCACCGCGCAGGAGGAGGGGGAGCTGAGGCCCCCGGCCGTGACCTTGAGCGGCTCCGTACCCTCGGGGGTGACATCCCGCGCCCACTGTGGCGTATCAAGATCGGTGTTGTCCCAGGTGGTCTCCGCGTTGGTGAACAGGGTCGAAACCGAGGTGCCGTCCACCGAGCCGCCGTTCCAGTTCAGGTACGTCGTGTCCAGCGCGTACTCCTCGGTGTAGCCCCCATTCGTCCGCGGGATGTTCTTGCTCTGAGGCGACTGCCGGCGGTAGCAGGCGACGAAGTTCCCGTCGCAGTATTGGATCGTCCCAGTCGGGTCGAGTGGGTCGACGCCGTCCTGGTGGTAGCCGAGCGTGCCGTATCCGTCATAGAGCGCGCAGTCGGTGGGGCTTGGGCAGACCGGGGGAAGCGCCCCATTCTGGTCGTACCTGCGGTTGCCCCCACCGGAGTAGCCAAACACTGCATACCACAGCTTGATCTGGCTGTTGCTCATCACCACGCCGTCGTTGCGGCGGACGTGGATGGACCCCTGGGTGTTGCTCGCTGCGGTCAGGATGATCCCCCCGGGGTGGATCCACCCGTTGTCGTTCGGGTTGATCATCCCGCCCTGGATCTGGGCGCTGACCGAATCCCAGCTCGGGAGGTCCGGCCAGTCGACGGTTGCGTAGCCGTTGGCGTCGGTCGTGACCAGCAGCTGGCCCGCTTGGTGCGAGTAGGGGACGAGATCAGCCGTCGTTTCGTTCTCGGACGCATCGGTCAGGGCGAGGTAGTCCAGCACGAACGTGACGTTCGCCAGCCAGGCCGACCCCTTGGAGACCCTTCCGGTGAATCCGGTGGACGACATCGAGGTGACGAAGTGGTTGGGGTCCATGCAGCCGTTCACATTCCCGGTGATGCACTTGGAGGGGCTCCACTTGACGAACACAGGAATGGCCTGCAGCGCCTGCGGGAAGGTGACCGAGAACGCCCCGTTGGCATCGGTCGTGACCTGCGCGGTGCCGCATTTCCTCCGGGTGTCGTTCCAGCGGACACTGGCCGCGAACAGCCAGTACTCGAACTGGCCCATCGGCTGGCCGGAGGACTGCTGGGCTGAGAATGGCCGGTGTGACTCGGGGCCTCGGTCTCTGAGTGTAGAGCTGTTGACCCCCACCCCTGCAGGGACACCGGTCGACAGGTGGCTCCCAGGTGCCTTGCCGGTGGCCACAGCACAGGAGGGCTTGTTCTTGTCGTTGAAGTCGGATCCGCCGTAGCGTTTCCAGCCGATGTCGTCGGCTCCGGATGAGGGGCTGTACAGGTGGTCGGCGGTGTAGTCCGCCTCGCCGACCGAGGGGGTCGCCTCGGCTGGGCCGGCGATCGCCACGGTTGTGAGGATGCCCAGTACGAGCGCGAGGGCTAGCTTGTTCCGCATGCGCACCTCCAAGTGCGTATGCACTGCCAGGACAGGGACGGCTGGTCAGCGTCCCGCGCTCCACCCGCGGGACGCTGACCACGAGCTGGCGCGCCCTGTTAGGCGGCGACGGGGACGGTCAGGCTGTCGCTGTTGTCAGTCGGGTTAGGATCGGCCTGGTCGGCGGCCACCGTGACCGTGTTGGTCAGGTCACCGCTGGCTTCGCCGTTGGTCCGGGCGTCAAGGGTGATAACCGTGGTCGCCCCGCTGGCCAGAGACACGACGTCGCACTCGACGACTTCTCCGGTGTTGGTGTCGCCGTCGGGGTCGATGAAGATGCAGCCGGACGGCAGGGCCGGGCTGTCCAGGCCAGCCGGCCAGGTGTCCCGGATGGTCAGGGCAGTGGCGGTGTCGGGGCCGGCGTTGTAGATGGTGAGGACATAGGCGAAGTCGCTGTCAAGGTCGGCGACCGGGTCACCTGTGAACGTCTTCTCGACGGACAGGTCAGCCGCCGGGCGGATGGTGAAGGCCTCGGTCACCGTGACGTCGGCGACTCCGCTGCTGGTGGAGGACAGCGTCCCGGTCAGGCTGACCGCCTGGGCGCCGTGGGCGTCGGCGACGTGGATCGAGATGAGGTTGCTCTCCCCCGCCGTGAGGTCGTTGAGCTGGCAGGTGACCACGTTGGTGCCGGTGGTGACGGTGCAGGTTCCACCGGGGACGTCGGCGGCCACGCCGGTCCAGGCGTCGGGGAGGTTAACCGTGAAACTGGCGCCGTTAGCGGTGGCGGTGCCTTCATTCCCGGCGGCGAACACGACCGTGAACGGCTCACCGTTAAGCGGCGACGGCGGGTTATGGCTAGCCGCCAGGGCAAGATCAGCAGTTGGCGTGGTCGTCGTCGAGGTCGTGCTGGAGCTCGTGGTCGTGGTCGAGGTGGTCGGCGGAGGAGTCGGCGGACGGCAGGCCGGGTCGCTGGCCAGCATGCGGGCCCAGACCTTGTTGGAGTACGAGATCCGGTTGAACAGGACGCCGTCGGAGGAGCGGCGGGCGCCGTGCACGTTCGCGGTCTGGGTCAGCCGGAACTGGCTGGTGTTGGCGCAGAACCGCTCGTGGGGGGTGTAGGAGATCGCGAACGCGCGGGTCTGGGCGCCGCGGATGTCGTCGGGGTTGCGGAGCACCACCCGCCAGTCCGGTGCCGTCCCGGCGTCGGGGCCGTCGGGGAACTGCTGCTGGACCTGGCAGGAGTAGATGATGACGCGGCTGACGCCGGAGTCCTCCCAGACAGCACAGCGGCC
>JBKPOX010000194.1:0-7910 GCA_046733335.1 Actinomycetota bacterium
ACCTGGCCGACGTCGGCGCCGACCTCCTCGCAGACGTTGGCGATCTCGTTGATGAAGGAGATCTTGGTCGCCAGGAAGGCGTTGGAGGCGAGCTTGATCATCTCGGCGCTGGCGACGTCGGTGCGGAGGATCTCGCCGCCCAGCGGCCGGTAGAGGGCCGCGACCGCGTCGGCCGCCCGCTCGTCGCCGGCATCGGCGCCGATCACGACCCGGTCCGGGTGCATGAAATCCTCGACCGCGGTTCCCTCCTTTAGGAACTCGGGGCAGGAGACGTAGGCGAGCTCCGGCTTGTCGCGCCGGATCGACTCGCCGGTCCCGGCCGGGACCGTGCTCTTCATGACCAGCACGTGCTCGCTCTCGGCGGGCAGCTCCCCCACCACCGCGCGGACGCGCGAGAGGTCGGCGTCGCCCGAGTAGGTGGGCGGGGTGTCGACGCAGACGAAGAGCAGCTGCGCCTTCTGCAGCAGCTCGTCCATCTCGGTGGTGAAGGTGATCCGCCCCGCGTTGCGCTGGATCAGGTCCTCCAGCCCGGGCTCGTGGATCGCGACCTCGCCGCGCGAGAGCGCCTCCACCTTCTCCGGGAGGATGTCGCGGGCTACGACCTGGTGGCCGAGCTCGGCGAAACAGGCCGCGGTGACCAGTCCGACCCAGCCCACTCCGATGACGCCGACGGGACTCAGCTGCTCGCTCAAGGTTCTCTCCTACCCTGCTTCTTCGGTTTCTTCTTCGGGACGATCACCTTCGCCGAGCGCGCCATCCCGATCATCTGATCGTTGGTCAAGGTGCGCAACAGGTCGTTCGAGATCCAGTAGACGTTCTCGCCGCGGCGCCAGGCGACCATTCTCACATTTTCGTTGTCGACGAAGATGTCGTACTCGCGCCCGTGGATGGTCTTGGTCAGGCTCGGGTCGTCAAGGATCGGCGGGTCGGGCCAGCCCCGGATCCCCTGCACGCCGAAGTAATGGGTGCCGTCGTCCATTTCCGCCACCATTACCATGCGATAGGCGAGGTGCCGGTCTCCCTCCTCGTCCTTGAGGTTGTAGACGTAGGGATCGACGACCTTCTCGTAGGGGTTGCTTTCGACGAAGCGCGTCCCTTCGGGGAGCCGCGTCGGGTAGTAGACCGGGAAGTGGCCGCGAGCCCGGCGCACCGCGATCCTGGCCTCGGCTTCCCCCGCTTCGCGGGCCGGCACCAGGCCGTCGCTGCCCGGCTTCGCCACCTCGACCTTCGGCTTCCGGCGCTTGGGCTTCCTCTTCTGCTGCTTGTTCTTCCGCCTGCCCGCGGCGACTTCCTGGCGCTGACGCCGCTGGGCCGCTTTCGCTTCCTGCACGGTCTCGCCGCCGAGGAATTCCCGTACTGCGGCGTCGAGGGCGCTGTCGGTCGTATAGACGAAGCTGGGGCCGAGTTCGGCCGGGAAATCGACCTCGTTGATCGTCGCGTTGCGCGAGGCTGCCAGCAGTTTCAGCACTTCGAGCAGAGTCTCGCCGTCGCTGATGTCGGAGGTCGTGTAGTCGGTGAAGGCCTCGACCAGTTCGCCCTGGTCGAAGACGAGGTCCTGCACCGAGATGCGCGAGCGGGCGGCGCTGAGGAAGTCCTGCTGCCGGGCCGAGCGGACGATGTCGGTGTCGGTGTGGCGGTAGCGCACGTAGTCCAGCGCTTTCTTCCCGCACATCAGCTGGTAGCCGGGTTTGACGTCGATTTCCGCGTACTGTTCGGAGGGCGGCACGCCTTCGTTCGAGTGGTAGTAGCGACGGTCGACGTCGGTGTACACGCAGCCGATCGCGTAGACGCCCTGGGCGAAGCCGAGGAAGTCGACGTTGACGACGTGGTTGATCGGCAGGCCGGTCAGCTGCTTGACGGTCTGCAGGGTCAGCTTCGTACCGCCGTAGAAATAGGCTTCGTTGAACTTGCCGGTCCCGAACCCGGGGATTTCGACCTTGAGGTCGCGCGGGATCGACATCATCGAGATCAAGTCCTTGTCGGGATCGAGGCGGATCAGCATCGCCGTGTCCGAGCGACCCTTGTCTTCGACGAATTCCACCCCGGCCCGTTTGTCGGAGCCGACCACGAGGAAGGTCTGGGCGCCGCCGTTCTCGGCGTCGGCGAGGAAACGGCTCAGTTTCTTCTGCAGCTTGTCGTTCTTCGGCTGGATCGCGTTGGCGATGCTGTCGAGGTAGAGCAGCGTCGCCGCGGCGGTGGTCGCCGCCGAGACGGCGACGATCAGCACCGAGGCGAGGGCGAAGCGCCACCAGAAGCGCCTCGGCTTCGGCGCGGGCTCGCCGTCTCCGCCCGGGGGCGGCTTCTTCGGAGCCCAGCCCGGACCGAGGGGCTCACTCATCGAGGCGGTCCGGGATCGCCCGCAGGAACGACTCGAGCGCCTGGCGGTAGGCCTGCAGCGAGGAGACGGAGACCCACTCGGCCGGTCCGTGGTGGCCGGCTCCGACCGGGCCGAACTCGACCGCCGGGACCCCGACCCGCAGGAAGGAGACGGCGTCGGAGGCGCCGTCGCGGCCGACGCTCATCGGCTCCCCGCTGTGGTGCTCGCTCGCCGAGGCGCGCAGGGCGCGCACGTAGGCCGAGTCGCGGTCGACGGTCGCCGGCGGCCGCGTCAGCAGGGCATCCACCTCGGTGCCCGAGATCTCCCGCACCTGGGCGAGGATCTCCTCCGGGTCCTGGTCGGGCAGGTAGCGGATGTCGACGTCGATCGCGCATCGGTCGGGGACCTTGTTGAGAGCGTCGCCGCCGACGATCCTCCCCAGGTTGATCGAGGGTCGGTCGAACAGCTCCGAGCTGTGCCGGGCAAACGGTAGCGACTCGATACTGCGGAAAACGTCGATCGCGTTGAGGACGGCGTTTTCCCCGAGCCAGGGGGTGGCGCCGTGGGCCGCCGTCCCCCCGACCTCGAGCCGCAGCGCCAGCACGCCCTTGGCCTCGATCCCGATGTGCAGGTCGGTCGGCTCGCCGGTGATCGCGAAGTCGCCCGTGAAACCACTGTCGACCAGGTGGTCGGAGCCGCGCTCGGCGTTCTCCTCGGACTCCTCGTCGCCGACGATCCCCAGCCGCACCCGCACCCGGTCCTGCTCGCGCATCGCCGCGGTGACCAGCAGCATCGCCGCCACCGCCCCCTTCATGTCGTAGGCGCCCCGCCCGAAGAGCTTGTCGCCGTCGAGCTTCGGCTCGAACTGCTCCGAGTGCCCCGGCACCACGTCGAGGTGACCGTGCAGAACCACCGTCGGCGCCCCCTCCGGACCGACTTCGGCCCTCAGGACCGGCAGCCCCCGCACCTCGTCCCTCTCCGCCTCGATCCCCCGAGCTTCCAGCCACCCCTCGACGAACCCCGCGGCCTCGACGATCGCCTCCGGCTCACAAGTCTCGTAGGAGATCAACCGCCGCGCCAAGACCAACAGCTCGTCAGTCATCTCCGCCACCTCGGAGAATCGCTGCGGCTCGGTAGGGGATCCCGGCGCTCTCCGGGCGAATGTCCGCGAAGCGCGCGAAATGCAATCTGATCTCCTGCCCTCCATAGGAGGGCAGCATCTCCGGGAGCTGCCCCGATAGGGGCGCGACAAATTCGCCCGGAGAGTGCCGGGATCCCCCTCACGTCCCCGCGATCGAGAGGAAGGCTTCGGCCCGGTCCCTGTCTTTCTGCGCCCGGTTGTGCTCGGCGCTCCCCTCCTCGCTCTCGGAAAGGCGCCGCTCGGCGTCGGAGAGCTGCTCTTTGAGGTTGCCGCCGTCGAGGTCCTCGGGCGGGATCGCCTCCTCAAGCAGGAGCCGGGCGCGGTTGCCGTAGATCTGGAGCCAGCCGTGGGCCTGGGCGTAGCGCACCGTCTCCGAATCGGAGACGTGCAGGCGAAGCTCGGTCGGCCGCAGCGCCGCGAGGACCGGTGCGTGGTTGGCGAGGATGCCGATCTCGCCGACCTCGGTCCGGGTCGAGACCTGGCGCGCTTCGCCGCTCCAGACCTCCCCCTCCGGGGTCAGGACCTCGACGTCGACCATGTGCTCCGCCGCCACCGTCTGCTCCTAGGCCGCGGCGGCCGACTTGGCGTTCTCGAGGACCTGGTCGATCGAGCCCTGCATGTAGAAGGCGCCCTCGGAGAGCTCGTCGTGCTCGCCGTCGAGGATCTCGCGGAAGCCGCGGACGGTCTCCGCCACCGGCACGTACTCCCCGGAGCGGCCGGTGAACTGTTCGGCGACGAAGAACGGCTGCGAGAGGAAGCGCTCGATCTTGCGGGCCCGGGAGACCGTCTGACGGTCCTCGTCGGAGAGCTCGTCGATGCCGAGGATGGCGATGATGTCCTGCAGCTCCTTGTAGCGCTGCAGCACCTCCTGGACCTCGGTCGCCGTCCGGTAGTGCTCGTCGCCGACGACGTCCGGCTTGAGGATCGTCGAGGTAGAGTCGAGCGGGTCGACCGCGGGGTAGATCCCTTTCTCGGAGATCGACCGGGAGAGCGCGGTGGTCGCGTTGAGGTGGGCGAACACCGAAGCGGGAGCCGGGTCGGTGTAGTCGTCGGCCGGGACGTAGACCGCCTGGATCGAGGTCACCGAGCCGCGGTCGGTCGAGGTGATCCGCTCCTGCAGGCCGCCCATCTCGGTCTCCAGCGTCGGCTGGTAGCCGACCGCGGAGGGCATCCGGCCCAGCAGGGCCGAGACCTCGGAGCCCGCCTGGACGAAGCGGAAGATGTTGTCGATGAACAGGAGCACGTCCTGCCCGCCCTGCTCGCGGTAGTACTCGGCCATCGTCAGCCCCGAGAGGGCGACGCGCAGCCGCGCACCGGGCGGCTCGTTCATCTGACCGAAGACCAGCATCGTCTTGTCGATCACGCCCGACTCTTTCATCTCGAGCCAGAGGTCGTTGCCCTCGCGCGAACGCTCGCCGACGCCGACGAAGGCGGAGAGGCCGGAGTGCTCCTCGGCGATGTTGCGGATCAGCTCCTGGATCAGCACGGTCTTGCCGACGCCAGCGCCGCCGAACAGCCCGACCTTGCCGCCTTTCGCGTAGGGGGCGAGGAGGTCGATGACCTTGATCCCGGTCTCGAGGATCTCCTGGGTCGGGGTCAGGTCGGAGGCCTGCGGAGCCGGACGGTGGATCGGCCAGCGCTCCTCGACCTGCACCTCGGGGCCGTTGTCGATCGGCTCGCCGAGCAGGTTGAAGATGCGGCCAAGGGTCGCGTCGCCGACCGGAACGGTGATCGGACCGCCGGTGTCGGTGACGACGGCGCCGCGCTCGATGCCGTCGGTGGCGTCCATCGCGACCGCGCGGACGCGGTCGTCGCCGAGGTGCTGCTGCACCTCGCAGACCAGGACGGCCGATTCGCCGTCGCCGTCGCCGCCGCTGGTCTCGATCGTCACCGCGGAGAAGATCTCCGGCAGCTGGTCCGGGAAGACGGCGTCGATGACCACGCCGGTCACCTGCTCGACCCGCCCTACGTTGGTTCCGTTGCTTCCGTTGCTCTCAGCCATGGGTTCCTTTTCTGGTCCTCGAATCAAGTTGCTGTTGGTGGTCAGGGTCGTCGCCTAGCCGAGCGCCTCCGCGCCGGCGACGACCTCCAAGATCTCCTGCGTGATCTCCGCCTGGCGGACCCGGTTCATCTCCAGGGTCAGCGTGCCGATCATGTCCTCCGCGTTCTCCGCCGCGTTGCGCATCGCCGTCATCCGCGCGCCCAGCTCGGAAGCCGCCGACTCGAGCAGCGCCCGGTAGACCGAGATCGTCACGTACTCCGGGATCAGCCGCGCCAGCAGCTCCTCGGGATCGGGCTCGTAGATCCACTCCGAGCGGCTCTGGGCCTTCTCGGCCTCGGTCTCCTCGTCTTCGGCCGCGGCCTCCTCGCCGGCTCCCTCGCCGATCACCTCGGCCTGCTGCAGCGGCAGCAGCGTCTGCCGCCATACGTGTTGGGTCAGCGGCGAGACGAAGCGGTTGTAGATCAGCTCGACGCGGTCGAGGTCCTCGTCGACGTAGCGGGCGGTCAGCGCCTCGCCGATCTCGCGCGCGTTGGCGAAGGCGGGGCGGTCGGTGAAGCCGACGTAGGAGTCGGTCACCTCCTGCTTGCGGAAGGTCAGGGCCGAGACGCCCTTGCGCCCGACGACCGCGAAGGCAGGCTGGGCGCCCTCCTCGCGAACTTTCGCCGCCATCCGCATCCCCTCGCGGATGATGTTCGAGTTGAAGGCGCCGGCGAGGCCGCGATCGCCGGTCACGAGGACGATCCCGACGCGCTCGACCTTCTCCCGCTCTTCGAGGACCGGCACCCGCGGGATGCCGCCCGCCTGGGCGGCGGCGCGGCGGGTCAGCTTGCGCATCCCCTCGGCGTAGGGGCGCATGTCGGCGATCCGCTGTTCGGCGCGCCGCAGGCGCGCCGCGGCGACCATCTCCATCGCCCGCGTGATCTTGTTGATGTTCTTGACCGACGCGATCCGGTTCTTGACTTCCTTCTGAGTAGCCATATCTGCCCTTTAAGCCCTGGTCGAGGAGGTGGTGAATCGAAGACGATTCTGCGGGTGGGTGGCGACGATTCCGAGGACTCTCCCGGTAGGGAGAGCCCGGAATCGGAGACAGGACCCGCCCGCCCTCATACGCCTGCGGTCTCCTCCTCTTTCTCCTCCGTGCGGGCCGGCGCCTCGCGCTCCTCTTTGGAGTGGATGCGGTCGGACTCGCCCGCCTCGAGCGGATCGCCGTGCTCGTCGAAGTCGGGTCCGAAGTCGTCGACGAAGTCGGCGATCGCCTTGCCGAGCGCCTCCTCGTCCTCGTCGGAGAGCTTGCCGCTCTCTTCGATCCGGCTCAGCAGCTCCGACTGCTCGGAGTGCAGGCGGGTCCGCAGGTCGGCGAGGAACTCGCCGACGCGCTCGACCTTGATCCGGTCGAGGTAGCCGCCGGTGCCCGAGTAGATCGAGGCGACCTGGTCGCCGACGCTGAGCGGTTCGCGCTCTTTCTGTTTCAGCAGCTCGACCAGTCGTTCGCCCCGGGTCAGGGCTTTCTGCGTCTCCGCGTCGAGCTCGGAGCCGAACTGGGCGAAGGCCTCGAGGTCGCGGTACTGGGACAGGTCGAGGCGCAGTTTTCCGGCGACTTTCTTCATCGCCTTGGTCTGCGCGTTGCCGCCGACCCGCGAGACCGAGATGCCGACGTTGATCGCCGGCCGCACGCCCGAGAAGAAGAGGTCGGACTCGAGGAAGATCTGGCCGTCGGTGATCGAGATCACGTTGGTCGGGATGTAGGCGGAGACGTCGGAGGCCTGGGTCTCGATGATCGGCAGCGCCGTCAGCGAGCCGCCGCCCAGCTCGTCGTTCAGCTTCACCGCCCGCTCCAGGAGCCGCGAGTGCAGGTAGAAGACGTCACCGGGGTATGCCTCGCGACCGGGCGGGCGCCGCAGCAACAGCGACATCTGCCGGTAGGCGGAGGCGTGTTTGGTGAGGTCGTCGTAGACGCAGAGGGCGGCTTTGCCGTTGTAGAGGAAGTACTCCCCCATCGCGCAACCCGCATAGGGGGCGATGTACTTGATCGGCGCCGCCTCGTCGGCGGGGGCGGCGACGATGATCGTGTTCTCCATCGCGCCGTTCTCCTCCAGCGTCTCTTTCAGCTGGACGACGGTCGACATCCGCTGCCCGATCGCGACGTAGATGCAGATCAGGTCCTTGTCCTTGTTGTTGATGATCGTGTCGATCGCGATCGCGGTCTTGCCGGTCTGGCGGTCGCCGATGATCAGCTCGCGCTGGCCGCGGCCGATCGGGATCATCCCGTCGATCGACATCAGCCCGGTCTGGACGGGTTCCTCGACCGGCTGGCGCTGGACGACGCCGGGGGCTTTGAACTCGGCCGGGCGGGTCTCGGAGGTGTTGATCTCGCCGCGATCGTCGAGCGGGCGGCCGAGCGGGTCGACCATGCGGCCGAGCAGCTCCTCGCCGACCGGGATCTCGAGCAG
>JBKPOX010000195.1:0-15178 GCA_046733335.1 Actinomycetota bacterium
CCGAGCGCCTCGGCGCGCCGCTCGAGCCCTGCCTCGAACGCAGCGGCGGCGGCAGGCAGGTCGGGCGCCGCCGCGCCGAGCGGGTCGGCCACCCGCCGCGGATCCACGCTCGTGCCGCCGCTCCCCGCAGCGCCCTCCTCGTCGACGACGTCCTCACCACCGGAGCGACCCTCACGGCCTGCGCCAGAGCGCTGAGGGCCGCGGGGTCGTCTCGGGTGGTGGCGGTGACCTTTGCCCGGCGCCTTTAGTTTGCGCTCCGCGGCCCTACGGCCGTGCCTCCGCCGGGCGGCCACGCAGTTGATCGACCATCCGCCGCGTGCGGCGGCGCTTGCGTCGAAGTTCCCGGTGCTTCTTCACCTGTCGGCTCATGTCCTCGGCCAGCTCGTGGACCGAGCGGTTCATCGCCGGCGAGCACTCCCGCGCCCGCAGCGTCACGCCCTTCAGGTGGAGGGTGGCCTCCGCCACCTGGCTGTCGGCGACCCGCGGGTTGCGCTCCTCCGAGAGCACCACCTCCAGGGTCGCGAGCGGCGAGACCTGCCGTCCCATCCGCTGGAACCGTTTCCGCACCATCTCACGCAGCTCATCCGTCATCTCGACGTTCCGGCCCCGAATCTCAATCCGCATGAGTGCCTCCTTGTGGGTTCTGCCACGAGATTAGACCCATACCCGGAGGGCGGCAAGGGGGAATCCTCAGGGGCGGCCGGAGGAACCTGCCGCGGCACCGCTACCCTTGAGCAATGCCAGCGATTGACCTCGTAACGAAGGCGCTGCGCGCGGGTGAGGGCAGGAAGTTCAAGGCCTACCAGAAGCGCGCGGAGGCGATCAACCGGTTCGAGCCGGAGATGGAAGCCCTCTCCGAGGCAGAGATCCGCGAGGAGGCGGACAAGCTGCGCGAGCGCGCGCGGGGCGGAGAGTCGCTCGACGACCTGCTCCCGGAGGCGTTCGCGCTCACCCGCGAGGCCTCCAAGCGCAGCACCGGCCAGCGTCACTACGACGTGCAGCTGATCGGCGGCATGGTCCTCCACGACGGAGCCATCGCCGAGATGAGGACCGGCGAGGGAAAGACCCTGACCGCGACCCTGCCCGTCTTCCTCAACACGCTCGCCGGCGGCAGCGTCCACCTCGTCACGGTCAACGACTACCTCGCCCGCCGCGACGCCGAATGGATGAAGCCGATCTACGACGCCCTCGGCGTCAGCGTCGCCGCCGTCCAGGACTTCGACGACCACGACGCCCGCCAGGAGAAATACGCGAAGGACGTCGTCTACGGGACCAACTCGGAGTTCGGCTTCGACTACCTGCGCGACAACATGGCCGACCAGCTCGAGCACTGCGTCCAGCGCGGCCATCACTTCGCGATCGTGGACGAGGTCGACAACATCCTCATCGACGAGGCGCGGACGCCGCTGATCATCTCCGGCGCCCCCGAACAGGCGGCGCAGACCTACTACACCTTCGCCCGCCTCGCCAAGCAGATGACCGGGGTCCCGGCCAAACAGAAACTGAAATCGCTGGGCGAGTCGAGGGACACTTCCGACGTCGACTACGACTACGAGTACGACGAGAAGCACAAGACCGTCGCCCCGACGGAGCGCGGCGTCAAGAAGGCCGAGGAATTCATCGGCGTCGACAACCTCTACCTCGGCGAGCACGGCAGCCTCGTCAACCACCTCGTCCAGGCGCTGAAGGCGGAGTCGCTCTACAAAAAGGACACCGACTACGCGGTGATCGACGGCGAGGTGATGATCATCGACGAGTTCACCGGCCGCATCCTCGAGGGCCGGCGCTGGTCGGAGGGCCTGCACCAGGCGGTGGAGGCGAAGGAGGGGGTGGCGATCCGGGAGGAGAACCAGACCCTGGCGACGATCACCCTCCAGAACTACTTCCGGCTCTACGACAAGCTCTCGGGCATGACCGGCACCGCCCTCACCGAGGCGACCGAGTTCATGAAGATCTACAAGATCCCCGTGGTCGAGATCCCGACCAACATGCCGATGGTCCGCAACGACCAGAACGACCAGATCTTCAAGACCAAGGACGGCAAGTGGAAGGCGGTGCTGGCGGAGATCATCAGCCGGCACGAAAAAGGCCAGCCGATCCTCGTCGGGACGGTCTCGGTCGAGGTCTCGGAGATGATCTCCGACGCGCTCAAACGCGAGGGCATCCAGCACGCGGTCCTCAACGCCAAGCCCGAGCACGCCGAACGAGAGGGCGAGCTGATCGCGCAGGCGGGGCGCAAGGGAGCGGTGATGATCGCGACCAACATGGCCGGCCGCGGCGTGGACATCAAGCTCGGCGGCGACCCCGAGCAGCTGGCGATCGTCGCGCTGAAGAAGCAGGGGATCACGCCCGAGAGCGAGGGCTACGAGGAGGCGCTGGCCGAGAAGACGGCCGAGCTGGAGCCGCAGTGCAGCGCGGAGGCGGAGGAAGTCCGCGAGCTCGGCGGCCTCTACATCTGCGGCACCGAGCGCCACGAGTCCCGCCGCATCGACAACCAGCTGCGCGGCCGCTCGGGCCGCCAAGGCGACCCCGGCGAGTCCCGCTTCTTCCTCTCCGCCGAAGACGACGTGATCCGCCTCTTCGCGGGCGACCGCATCTACAACATCCTCGACAAACTCGGCCCGGTCGGCGAGGAGGGCGAGGAAGTGCCGCTGGAAGCGAAGATGCTGACGAAAACGGTAGAGAACGCCCAGAAGAAGGTCGAGGAACAGAACTTCCTGATTCGCAAACGCGTCCTCGAGTACGACGACGTGATGAACGAGCAGCGGCGCGTCGTCTACAAGTACCGCCGCGAGATCCTCGAAGGCCGCGACATCTCCGAGAACGCCCGCGACGAAGTCGAGGGCGTGATCGAGCGCCTCGTCGACGAGTACACCGCCAGCGACATCCTCGAGGAGTGGGACCTCGAGGAGCTGGAGACGCAGCTGCGCCTGATCTGGCCGGTCGGGGTCGAGGTGTCGAGCCTGGCGCCCGAGACCGTCGACCGCGAGCAGCTGAAGGAAGCCCTCGACGACGACGCGATGAACGCCTACGACGAGCGCGAAGAGCAGCTCGGCGACGAGCTGATGCGCTTCCTCGAGCGATCGATCCTGCTGCAGGTGATCGACAACCGCTGGCGCGAACACCTCTTCGACATGGACTACCTGCGCGAAGGCATTCACCTCCGCGGCTTCGCCCAGGTCGACCCGCTGGTCGCCTACAAAAACGAGGGCTACTCGATGTTCGAAGAGCTGATGCACTCGATCTGGGACGAGTTCTCGAAACTGGTCTTCCGCGCGGAAATCGAAGTCCGGCCGGACGACGTCGGCGCCGTCGCCACCGGCAACGGCGGCGGCGAGACGACCGCGCTCGCCTATTCCGGCGGCACCCTCGAGAACCAGCCCTCGGCGCTGCGGGAGGTCGCGGCAGTCACCGGCGCCAGCGCCGCCGACGTCGCCGCCGCCGGAGCTGCCGGCCCCGGCAACGGCGGCACCGAAGTCGTCGAGACCGTGGTCAAGGGCGAGCACGACAAAGTCGGCCGCAACGATCCCTGCTGGTGCGGGTCGGGCAAGAAGTACAAGAAGTGCCACGGCGCCTGAGGGCGTGCAATTGACCGACCCCGTCCGGGAGTTCGTCCGGGCGTTCAACGAGCGCGACCTGGAGGCGTTCGTCGCCGTGCTCGACCCGGAGGTCGAGCTGCACGCGAGCAGGGGGCTGCGGAAGGGCCGCGAGGCGGCGCGGGTCTGGGCGACGCGGGAGCCCGGGGGGGTCCAGCAGACGATCGAGCTGGAGGAGCTCTACGAGGAAGGGCTCGAGGGCGGCGGCGGCCGTGCGGTGGCGCTGATCCGGCGGCGCTGGCGCTGGGCCGAGGACGGCAGCGAGGCGGGCGTCGACGAGATGGCCTGGGCCTTCGAGCTGCGCGACCACAGGATCCTCAGCTGGCGGCCCTACGAGGATCGCGAGCAGGCGCTGCGGCAGTGGAACTTCGCGCCGCCACTGGGCTGAGGCACGGCCCGGGAGCCGCCTGGGGCACTCGACTTGGCGCAGCCCGCACTTGGGCGTACGATCGACGGGATGTCCTCGGTAGCCCCCGACAACGCCGAGACGACGGAGGCCTGGAGTGGCCCGCTCTTCGACCTCTTCGTCAAGTACCGCGACCTCACCACCGACGGCCTCGGCGCCCACGGCGAGGTGGCGATCGATTCGAATCCGCCGCGGCCCGGCGACCGGGTCGTCGACATCGGCTGCGGGTTCGGCGATACGACGCAACGTCTGGCCGAGCTTGTCGGGCCGGAGGGCTCGGCGCTTGGCCTTGACGTCTCCGGGCCGTTCATCGAGACCGCCCGCAGCGAGGCGGCGGAGGCGGGCGCGGTCAACGTCGAGTTCCGCGTCGCCGACGTGCAGACGCTGGAGCTGCCGCGGGAATTCGACTACGCCTACTCGCGGATGGGGATCATGTTCTTCGCCAATCCCGTGGCGGCCTTGCGCAACGTCAGGGAGGCGTTGGTCCCGGGTGGTCGCTTCACCGCCGTCGTCTGGCGCCGCAAGCTCGACAACGAGTGGGTCCACCGGGCCGAGGAGATCGTCGAGGATTATCTCGAGCACCCGGAGGAGACCGACGAACCGACCTGCGGCCCCGGCCCCTTCTCGATGGCCAATGCCGACACCGTCAGCGAGCAGCTGAAGATCGCCGGCTTCGAGGAGATCGCGCTGCGCCGTTGCGACCTGCCGATGAAGGTCGGCAAGGACCTGGACCAGGCGGTCGAGTTCGGGATGGCCCTGGGGCCGGCCGGCGAGATCCTCCGCCTCTGGGGCGACCGGGTGGACGAGATCCGCCCCGAGATCGCCGCCAAGATCCGCGCCGCGATCGCCGACCTGGAGCGGCCGGACGGGGTCTACGCCCCGGCATCCACCTGGATCATCACCGCTCGGGTCCCATAGCCGAACTGCATCGAATTTCCGGGCTGCGGGGCCGGAAATTTGATGCAGTTCGATCGTTGGCTCCGCCCAATAACCTGTGCCGATGGCCGATTCCGCGCAGAGCGAACCCGTCGCGCCGCGCCTGGCCGCCGTCCGGGAGCAGCTGTCCCTGCTCGCGGACTACCTTTGACCCCGCTGGGCTAGAGCAGGAAGCGGCCCGGCTCGAGGAGGAGATGGGGCGGCCCGGCTTCTGGGACGACCAGGAGGGCGCCGCCCGCACCTCCGCCGCCCACTCCCGCGCGCAGCGGCGCCTCGAGATCTTCCGCGGGCTCGACCGCGACATCGCCGACCTCGGCGACCTGGCCGAGATGGCGGACGAGGACGCGGAGATCGCGGCCGAGCTCGACGCCCAGCTGCGCTCGGTCGAGCAGCGGCTCGCCGAGCTGGAGGAGGGGCGACTGTTCAGCGGCGCCTATGACGCCGGCGACGCGGTCGTCACCGTCCACGCCGGCGCCGGCGGCACCGACTCCCAGGACTGGGCCGAGATCCTCCTGCGGATGTACCTGCGCTGGGCCGAGCGGCGCGGCTTCCAGGTCGAGATGGTGGAGGCCTCGCCCGGGGAGGAGGCCGGCCTCAAGTCGGCCACCTTCATCGCCCGCGGCGAGAACGCCTACGGCCTCTTCGCCGCCGAGCGCGGCGTCCACCGGCTGGTTCGGATCTCCCCCTTCGACTCCTCCGCCCGCCGCCACACCAGCTTCGCCCAGGTCGAAGTCGGCCCCGTCGTCGAGGAAGACGTCGAGGTCGAGGTCGACGAGGGAGACCTGCGGATCGACACCTACCGCGCCTCCGGCGCCGGCGGCCAGCACGTGAACAAGACCGATTCGGCGGTGCGCATCACCCATCTCCCGACCGGTGTCGTCGTCCAGTGCCAGAACGAGCGCTCGCAGACGCAGAACAAGGCGGTGGCGATGCAGCTGCTGCGCTCGCGGCTGATCGAGCTGGAGGAGCGCAAACGCTCCGAAGAGCTGGCCAGGCAGCGGGGCGAGGTCAAAGACGTCGCCTGGGGGTCGCAGATCCGCAGCTACGTCATGCACCCGTACACGATGGTCAAGGACCACCGCACCGAGCACGAGGTCGGCGACGTGCAGAGGGTGCTCGACGGGGACCTCGACGGCTTCGTCCGCGACTACCTGAATAAGACCGCGGCGGCGTCGGCGAGCTAGGGACGCAGGGGATGGAGCTCTTCCAGCTCGAACGCGCCGCCGCCGGCGACCCCGAGGGGCTGCTCGTCCTCCACCACGGCCGCGGCACCGACGAGGGCGACCTGATCGGCCTCGCCGACCTTCTCGACCCCGATCGGCGCCTGCGGGTGGTGGCGCCGCGAGCGCCCCTGCAGCTGCCCGGCTCTCCCGGCTACCACTGGTACCTGGTGCCGCGGGTCGGATACCCCGACCCCGAGACCTTCGCGGCGGCCCGAGCCGCCCTGGCCGAGCTGCACGACCGGCTCTGGGAGGAGGGCGGTCCCGGCCCCGACCGCACCGTCCTCGGCGGCTTCTCGATGGGCGCGGTGATGAGCTATGCCCTGGCGCTCAGCGCCGAGCGCCCCGTCGTCGCCGGGATCCTCGCCTTCAGCGGCTTCGTGCCGACGGTCGAGGGGTGGGAGCCCTCGCTTGGGGATCGCACCGGCACCCGCGCCTTCGTCAGCCACGGCCGCCGCGACCCGGTGATCGGGATCGAGTTCGCCGAGCGGGCGCGGGAGCTGCTGGAGGACGGCGGCCTGGACGTGACCTACCGCGAGTCCGAGCTCGGCCACCAGATCGACCCGCCTCACCTGCGCGAAGCTAGCGCTTGGCTGGGCGAACTGCTTCGCTGAGGTGGAGGCGGCAGGGGGGCGAGCTGCCCGCGACCTCCAGGTCGACGCTCACCTCGCGCGCCGCCGAAGCGCGCTTGGTCTGCTTCTCGGCCAGAACGTAGGTTTCCCGGTAGACGCCGGAGCGGCGGAAGCGGGCGTGCTCGGACCCCAGGCGCACGGCTCCGCTCACCCCTAGCAGGGCCGCCTGGACGCTGACGCTCACGGGCCTCCAAGTCCGGTAGTGGACGCTGAGGCGGAGCAGGCGCTTACCGGGGTTGACGTTGACGGCCGCCCTCGCGCTCTTCAGCGCGCACGCGTCGTCCTTCCCTTTGCCCTGGCCACTGTCCTCGCCCTTGCCTCCTGGAGCCGGTTCCTCTGCTTCTTCCTCGCAAAGCTCTTCCTCGTCGGGTTCGCAGGCTTCTTCTTCGTCCTCCGCCGCTTCGGCTTCGGATCCTTCGGCTTCGGCTTCTTCCTCGTCGGGAGCGAGCAGGGCCGTTGCCTCGGCCGGCTGCGGCAACAGAGCGGCCTGGGACGAAGCGGCTGCCACGAGCAGCGCGAGGAGCAGCAGGGCGAAGAGGAGGGGCAGCTTGCGCATCGGCCCCTCTTGATCGGAGTCTGGCCCGATACCCGTTAGGAACCTGGACGTTCGTCCAGTACGCCCTCCAGCTCCAACAGGGCGCGCTTCATCGGCAGGCCGCCCCCGTAGCCACCGAGCGCGCCGCCGGTCCGCAGGACCCGGTGGCAGGGGACGACGAGCGGGATCGGGTTGCTGCCGCAGGCGCTGCCGGCGGCGCGGACCGCCCGCTCGTTGCCGGCCCGGCGGGCCATCTCGGTGTAGCTGCGGGTCTTGCCGTAGGGGATGGCGTTGATCGCCCGCAGCACGCGCCGGCGGAAGCCGCTGCTGAGCTGCCAGTCAAGCGGCAGTCCGAAGCGGTCGAGCTTGCCCTCGAAGTAGAGGTCGAGCTCGCGGCGGGCCTCGTCCAGTTCGGCCGGCGCCTCGAGGACCCGCGGCGAGACCCGCTCGGCCAAGTCGGCGAGCAGCTCGTCGGCATCCTGGTTGGGCAGCCCGACGCGGACCAAGCCGCGCCGCGTCTGCGCCAGCAGCAGCGGTCCGAAGGGGGAGTCGATCGTCGTGTAGGCGACGTCGAGCAGGCCCTCCTCGGCGGCGCGCCTGTTGAACCGCTCGATCGCGGAGTCCGTCGCAGTCTTCATGCCAGCTCCTCTCGTAGTCGCTTCAGTCCCTCGTGCAGGCTGCGTCGCGCCGCCTCCGGCGAGCAGCCCATAGCCGCGGCTATCTCGACATGGGGGAGGTCGCTGCCGTAGCGCAGCGCGACCGCCGCCCTCTGCTTCGGCGGCAGCGCCCCGACCGCCGCCCAGAGGGCGTCGTCCGGTTCCGGCATGCCGTCCGCGGCGGCGAGCTCCGCCGGCTCGGCCACCGGCACCGGCTTGCGGCCGTTGGCCCGGTGGTGGTCGATCGCCTTGCGGTGGGCGATGGTCAGCAGCCAGCCGCGCAGGTTGCGGTTGTCGGCCAGCTTCGGGTAGGCGCGCAGCGCGGCCAGGAAGGTCTCCTGGAAGCAGTCCTCGGCGCCGTCCCGCCCGACGGCGCCCCGCAGAACCGCCATCACGGCGGGGGAATGCTCGTCCAGGACGGTTTGAAACGGCGGCAGCGCGGTCACTCTGTGGATTAAACGGCGTGAGCCGGAGAAACGTGAGATCCCGCCTGTTCCTTTGGTCGCCATGGCGCCCAAGGGAACAGCGGAGCGGTGATCTAGGGTGGCGCGATGACCGAGTTGATGGCCGAAGTCGAGGAGCTGGTCGCGCGGGCGCTGGCGGAGGATCTGGGGGAGGGGGACGTCACGTCCGAGGCGACGGTGCCCGAGGAGGCGATCGCGCGGGCGCGGATCGTGCAGAAAGGGCCCGGGGTCGTCTTCGGGCTCGCGGTCGTCGCCGAGACGATGCGCCAGTGCGGCGTGGAGGATGTCGACAACCTCGTCGTCGAGGGGCAGTGGCGGGAGGAGGTCCCGGCTGAGGTCCTGCTCGCCAGCGGGAGGGCGCGAGACCTGCTCGCCGCGGAGCGGACCGCGATCAACTTCCTCGGGCGCCTCTCCGGGATCGCGACGCTGACCGCCCGTTACGCGGAGGCCGTGGTCGGCACCGGCGCCACGATCCTCGACACCCGCAAGACGACGCCGGGGCTGCGGCGCCTGGAGAAGGCGGCGGTCGCCGGCGGAGGGGGGATCAACCATCGTTTCGGGCTCTACGACGCGATCCTGATCAAGGAGAACCACATTGCCGCCGCCGGGGGTCTGGCCAAGGCGGTCCATGCCGCCCGCACCTCCCAGCCCGAGATGGCGATCGAGGTCGAGGTGCGCAACCTCGACGAGGCCGCCTACGCCCTCGGCACCGGCGTCGATCGGCTCCTGCTCGACAACATGAGCCCCGCCTCGATCCGGGAAGCGGTCGCCCTGCGCGACGAGAACGCCGGTGGCGCGGACGGCGTCTCGCTCGAGGCCTCGGGCGGCGTCACCCTGGACAACGTCAGAGTGATCGCCGAGACGGGGGTGGAGTTCATCTCGGTCGGAGCCCTCACCCATTCTGCGCCCACCCTCGATTTCTCGATGCTCCTGGAGCTGGGCTGAGGACCCCCTCCGGCGCCTACTTCAGCAGTCTCGACAACCGCCGGTCCTTGAGCACCCGGCCGCCCGTCTGCTCCTGGGGGCAGTAGTTCGTCTGGTGCTCGGAGAAGAAGACCGCCTCGATCGTGGTGCCGCAGCGGGGGCAGGGCTCGCCCTCGCGTTTGTGGATCTTCAGCGGCATCGGGACCTTGTCCGGGACATCGGGGCCGATCGCCTGCTCGTAGTGGTCGATCGCTTCGCCAAGGACGTGGAGAGCCGCGTGCAGCCGCTCGACCTCCTCGGGATCCAGCTCCGAGCCCTTCTTGAAGGGGGAGAGGCGGGCCTCCCAGAGGATCTCGTCGACCCAGGAGCGGCCGATCCCGGCGATGTCTTTCTGGTGGCGCAGCAGCGGGTGGAGGTGGCGCGGCCGGTCGATCGCCGCCGCGAATCGCTCCAGCGGGGGAGGGGGCCAGGCCTCGGGTCCGAGGCTCGCGACCATCTCGTCCTCGGCGACCGCCTCCGCCGGCAGCAGCTTGGCCCAGGCGCGCTGCTTGGTCCCGAACTCGCGCAGGCGCAACTCGCGCCCGTCCGCCAGCCTGACCAGCACCCGCGAGGCCCTGTCTTTCATCGACGCGCGCCTGTCGAAGGCGCGCAGCCGGCCGGCCGACATCAGGTGGATCAGCAGGGCCAGCTCGCCGAACTCGACGACCGGCATCTTGCCGATCCGCCGCACCCCCGTCAGCCTGCGCCCGGCCAGCGCTTCGAGCGGGGGGTCGAACGTCTTCATCACGTTCATCCCGGGCGCCAGCGCCGACTCGACCTCGGCTCCGGCCAGGGCGGCGTCGAGGCGGCGGGCGACGATCTCGACCTCGGGCAGCTCGGGCATCCCAACAAGGCTAGAAGGGCGGCCCGATCATCTAGACTTTGAAGACGTTCATTCGACCGGTCCGGACCCAGTCTCGCCGGCGAACATCAGGAAAGGAAGGGCTCATGCAGGAGCTCCCGACGATCCAACCTACTTCCGCACCGGAGCTGAGCCCGGAGCAGGTCGCTGAGATCAGCGACGAAGTCCGCGCGCTCGCGGAGCAGCGCAACGCCGTCATTCTCGCGCACAACTACCAGCTGCCAGAGATCCAGGACGTCGCGCACCACCTCGGCGACTCGCTCGGGCTCTCGCGCCAGGCGGCCGAGACCGACGCCGAGGCGATCGCCTTCTGCGGCGTCCACTTCATGGCCGAGACGGCCTCGATCCTCTCGCCGGAGAAGACGGTGCTGATCCCCGACCTCGACGCCGGCTGCTCGCTCGCCGACTCGATCACCGCCGAGCAGCTGCGGGCCTGGAAGGCCGAACACCCGGGGGCGCTCGTCGTCATGTACGTCAACACCTCGGCCGAGGTGAAGGCCGAGACCGACTACTGCGTCACCTCGTCCAACGCCGTCGACGTCGTCCGCCACATCTGGGCCGAGCACGGCCCCGACACCGAGATCCTCTTCGGCCCCGACATGTGGCTCGGCGCCTTCGTCGAGCGCGAGACCGGCCTGGTCGAAGAACCAGAGCGCCGCGGCCGCTTCCACGTCTGGGACGGCGAGTGCCACGTCCACGCCGGGATCAAGCCGCTCGACATCGCCCGCACCCGCGAGGAGCACCCGAACGCCGAGTTCCTGATCCACCCCGAGTGCGGCTGCTCGACCCAGGCGATGGAGTACGTCGCCGCCGGCGACATCGACCCCGAGGGGGTCCACATGCTCTCGACCTCCGGCATGCAGAGGCACGTCGAAGACAACCCTGAGGGCGAGTTCGTCGTCGCCACCGAGAACGGGATGCTCTACCCGCTGCAGCAGGCGGCGCCGCGCGCGAACCTGATCGAGGCCAACCGGATGGCCGTCTGCAGGTACATGAAGATGATCACGCTGCCGAAGCTGCGCGACTCCCTGCTCGAGATGAAGTTCGAGGTCAGCGTGCCGCCGGCGATCGCCAAGCGGGCGCGCGTGCCGATCGAGCGGATGGTCGCGATCGGCTAGCAGTTTGGTTAAGACTGCTTGATCAAATGCCTCACGTGATGTAGGGCTTGGTCTCGGGAGGTGGGGGGGCCAACCCGACCCATGGGAGAGACCATGACCACGATTCGCACGATCAAGCTGCTGGCGCTGTCCGCGCTGGCGCTCAGCGCGATCGGCGCCGTCAGCGCGACCGGTGCGCAGGCAGGCGTATTCACAGCAGGCGCCTATCCGGCGACAATCACAGGAACCTCGGCGGCGGCCGCCCATGAATTCAGCACCGTGCTCGGCGTCATCAAATGCGGCCCGACCTTCCACAGCAAAATGGAAGCGGCCGCGGGAACCCTGACAGTCGTCCCGAACTACGGGACAAGCTGCGGCATCGGCGGCAACCAGGTCCACGTCACCAACAACGGCTGCGATTTCCGCTGGCACGCCGGCAACACAAAAGAAATGGACGTGGTCGGCGGCTCGATGGACGTCGTCTGCCCGGACACCAAAATCGATTTCGAAATCACATCCGAACCCGTTTGCCACCTGACAGTCCCGGGTCAGAACGCACTGGGGCCGCTGCTCTACACAGACAACACAGAAGCCGAAGACGTCGTCATGCACTTCGGACTCGAAGGCATCTCCTACATACTCGACAACGGCTGCCCGGAAGTCGGTTTCTTCGCCAACGGCACCTACAAAGGCACAAGCACAGTGACCGCGGATCACGAAGGGGCGGGAACCTCCTTCTCGGTCGACTAGGAGCTGAAAGATCGCCTGCGTGGGCGCTTTCTTGCGGGGTCGGGGTGGCGAAGGAGTCACCCTGTCTCCGCAGAAGGCACCCCCCGCATGCGCAGATCCAAGAGGAACAAAGGCGGCAACCCCGAGCCGCGGCGCCCACGTGGCCGCCGCGCGCCGATCATCGAGCTGAATGAGGTCACCAAGGTTTATCCGGGCGGCCACATGGCGCTCGACCGGATCTCGCTGGGGATCGGACGGGGCGAGTTCGTCTTCCTCGTCGGCCCGACCGGCTGCGGCAAGTCGACCCTGATCAAGCTGCTGATCCGCGAGCTCGCCGCCACCGAAGGCTCGGTGAAGATCGCCGGGCGGGACATCGGCAGGCTGCCGGAGAAGAAGATCCCGCAGCTGCGGCGCAACATCGGCACCGTCTTCCAGGACTTCAAGCTCCTCCCCAACCGCACCGTCTACGACAACGTCGCCTACGCGCTGCAGGTGATCGGCGCCAGCCGCGCCGAAATCCGCGAGCAGGTGCCGGCGACGCTGCGCCTGGTCGGCCTCTCAACCAAGCTCCACAGCTACCCCGATCAGCTCTCCGGCGGCGAGCAGCAGCGCGTCTCGGTCGCTCGCGCCTTCGTCAACCACCCGCCGCTGCTGCTGGCCGACGAGCCGAGCGGAAACCTCGACCCGGTCACCTCGATCGGGATCATGCAGCTGCTTTACCGGATCAACAAGACCGGCACGACCGTCGTCGTCGTCACCCACGACCGCGAGATGGTTGACAACATGCAGCGGCGCGTCGTCGAGCTCTACGAGGGACGCGTCGTCCGCGACGAGGTCTCCGGCGGCTACACCGAGGAGTCGACGACCGAATTCGGCCTGCGGATGCGGGCCGAGATGGGCGTCGGCGCCGAGGGCGAGCCGCTCACCAACGGGCACTCCGACCACGACAAGCTGAGCTGATGGGCCGCGTCGTCTTCTTCCTCCAGGAGGCTCTGCGTGCGCTGAAGCGCAACGGCGCCCCCAGCCTCGCGGCGATCGTGACCACCGTCGTCACCGTCGTCCTGCTGGGGATGCTGATCCCGATCTTCCAGACCGCCCAGGGCAAGAGCGAAGAAGTCCGCGACCAGCTCAACGTCCAGTATGCGCTCTACGACGACGCCACCCAGCCCGAAATCGCCAGCCTGCGCCAGAAGCTGGAAGCGATCCCGCACGTCGCCGAAGTCGCCTTCGTCAGCAAGGGCGAGGCGCTGAAGACGCTCGAAGGCGAACTCAAGGACAAGACCATCGTCGAAGAGCTGCACTCCAACCCGCTTCCCAACAGCTTCGAAGTCAAAGCCGACGACGCCGCCAACCTGCCGGCGATCCGCGAAACGGTGTTCCCGAGCGGGGCCAAGGGCGCCGCGATCTCGCCGATCATCAGCAACGAATTCGACCGCCAGCAGTCGGCGGCGAAGATCGAGCAGGTGACGAGCGCGCTGAAGATCGTCCTCACGGTGATCACGGCGCTGCTGGTCCTCGCCTCGCTGATGTTGATCGGCAACACGATCCGGCTCTCGATCTACACCCGCCGCCGCGAGGTCGAGGTGATGCGGCTGGTCGGCGCCACCCGCTGGTTCATCCGCTGGCCGTTCATGATCGAGGGCGTGGTCGTCGGCTTCGCCGGCGGCCTGCTGGCCATACTGATCCTGTGGCTCGGCAAGATCACCGTCGTCGACCCGCTCAGCGACTCGATCGGCGTCCTCGCGGCTCAGAACAACTCGACGCTGGGCTTCCCGGCGCTGATCGCGATCCTCTTCGCCGCCTCGATCCTGGTCTCGACGGTCGGCTCCGGCGTCACCCTGCGTCGCTTCCTCAAGGTCTGAGGCCGGCGTGAGCGCGCGCGGGGCCGTGGCCTTCGCCGCCGCGCTGCTGGCGTTCCTCGCCGCCGGGCTCTGGCTGGGCGGCCACCCGGGCTCCCTGCCGGGACCGCTGCGCGACGCCTTCGTCGCCGAGCCGGGCGGGCTGAGCGCCGAAGCGGCCGAAGCGATCGAGGACAACTACTACCGGCCGGTCGACGAGCAGGAGCTGGGCAACTCCTCCCTGCAGGGGATGGTGAGGGAGCTGCGCCGCCGCCACGACGACCGCTTCTCCGAATACTTCTCCCCGGAAAGCCTCGAAAGCTTCACCCAGCAGATCGAAGGCCGCTTCTCCGGCATCGGGCTCTCGGTGGTGCCGGTCGCGCACGGGCTCCGCGTGGCGAGCGTCTTCGAGGGCTCCCCGGCCGCGCGGGCCGGGATCGAGCCCGGCGACACGGTCGTCTCGGTCGAGGGCGAGTCGATCGCCGGCCAGAGCAGCACCGAGGCGACGCGGAAGATCAAGGGCCCCGAAGGGACGGAGGTGACGATCGGCGTCCGCGAGGGCAAGGGCGGCAGGGTGCGCGAGCTGACGCTGACGCGGGCCGAGGTGACGCTGCCCAACGTCAGCAGCAGGGTCGAGACGGTGAAGGGGGCAAAGCTCGGCTACGTGCGCCTGCTCAGCTTCAGCGAAGGCGCCCACGGCCTGCTCGGTGAGGCGGTGAGGAAGGTGGAGAAGCGGGGAGCGGAGGGGATCGTCCTCGACCTGCGCCACAACCCGGGCGGCCTGCTCGAGGAGGCGGTCCTCTGCGCGGGCCTCTTCCTGCCCGAGGGCGAGGTCGTGGTCACCACCGAGTCCCGCACCCAGGGCCGCAGCGTCCACAGGACCGGCGAGGGCCGGGTGACCTCGTTGCCGGTGGTGGTCCTGATCGACGGCGGCACCGCCTCGGCGGCGGAGATCCTCGCCGCGGCGCTGGCCGACGACGGCGATGCGACCGTGGTCGGCGCCCGCTCCTTCGGCAAGGGCGTCTTCCAGGAGGAGCAGGAGCTGGCCAACGGCGGCGCCCTGAAGCTGACGGTCGGCGAGTACTTCACCCCGGCGGGGGTCAACCTGGCCGAGAGCCACGGCATCCATCCCGACGTCGAGGCCACGGACGATCCGGCGACGGCGGCTGACGAGGCGGAGCGGCGGGCGCTGGGCGTCCTCGCCGGCAAGGCCGGCTGATGGCGGGCCGGGGGAGGGGGAAGCG
>JBKPOX010000196.1:0-9355 GCA_046733335.1 Actinomycetota bacterium
GTCTAGGAGGGGCCGGGGAGGCCCCTCCCATGCTCGCCCAGCTGCCGGCTCGGCTCAGAGCCTCACCTCGGCGCCGGGCGGGTCGTAGACGCTCGCCAGCCGGGCCAGGGTCAGGGCGCCGAGCATCAGCCCGAAGTCCCGCAGGGCGATGTCGTAGTAGTCGGAGTAGGTGAGCAGGTTAAGGATGATCCCGCCGAGCCAGGCGGCGACGACGTAGGCGCCGTAGCGGGGCTTCAGCGCGATGAGGATGCCGGCGACGATCTCGACCACCCCGACCAGGTGCATCGCCGTCGAGGCGCTGCCGGGCACGATGTCGTTGATCCACGGGGCCAGGTACTGCTCCCAGTTGACCATCACGTCGAAGAACTTGTCGAGGCCGAAGAGGATCGGCGCGGCGGTGAAGGCGACCCGCAGCAGGACGAACGCCTGGTAGGCCGGGTCGCTCTTGAGGCGCTCGCCGAAGGTCGGCGCGAGGGTGGCCTCGCGCGGGTCGAGCGTGGCGGTGGTGGACATCGGAACTCCCTTCGATCGGTTGTAGAGGGTGTGTCCCGTATGCGTCGGCCCTCGAGCGTTTCTTACCTCGGCGGCGGCGAGGTAAGGAATCGCTCGCCGCGGTCGCTAACAATGCATGGCGACCGCGCTGATGACGAAGCCTGCCCCGACGCCCGCCGGCTCAGCCGCCCGCACCTGGGTGGAGCGGCTGCGTGCCGAGGAGCCCGAGCGGCGGGCCGCGGTGGCGGAGCTGCACGACCTGCTGCTGAAGGGCGCGCGGTTCGAGGTCCGGCGGCGCGCGGCCGAGCTGTCCCACCTGCGCGGCGGCGACCAGGAGGACCTTGCCCAGCAGGCGGCCGACGACGCGCTGATGGCTGTCCTCCGCAAGCTCGACGAGTTCCGCGGCGAGAGCCGCTTCACCACCTGGGCCTACAAGTTCGCCCTGCTGGAGGCGGCGGTGAAGGTGCGGCGGCGGGCGTGGCAGGGACGGGAGGTCCCGCTCGAGGCGGGGGCCTGGGGGACGCTTGCCGATGCCGGCGCCCGCGCCGGGCGGGTCGCCGAGGACGCCGAGCTGTTCGCGGCGCTGCGGGAGGAGATCGGGCGCCTCGGGGACCGGCAGCGCGAGGTCCTCGTCGCGGTCACCCTCAACGGGGTGCCGATCGACGTCCTCGCCGAGCGCCTCGGCACCACCCGCGGCGCCCTCTACAAGAACCTGCACGACGCTCGCCGTAGGCTGCGGGAGGCGCTCGCCGCGCGCGGCTTCGGGGTAGGAACGGGAGGAGAGGAGGAACGATGAACCACGACGAGATGCTCAACCGGATCCTCGGCCCCGGCGCGCCCGAGCTGACCTGCGAGCAGTGCTTCGAGGAGCTCGACCGCTACGTCGAGCTGAAGCTCGGCGGCGAGGCGGCCGACGAGCGGGTGCCCGGGATGCGGGCCCACCTCGAAGGCTGCCCCGCCTGCGCCGAGGACTTCCGCAGCCTCCGCGACCTCGTCGGCGGCGAGGGGGATTGACTCGCCGCGGCGACTGTCTATGGTCGAGACATGAGCGATCAGGGTCTAGCCGCATGGAAGCTGCCCCTGATCGTGGCTGCGATCGCCGTCTCGATCGTCGCCGCCTTCTACGTCGGCGGGCCCGGGATGGGGATGGCCGAGGGCTCCCTCGTCGCCGGCGTGATCGTCGTCATGGCGGTTCGCCATCCGCCGCTGCAGCCGATCGTGCCGGCGCGCGCGGGCGACCGGCGCGAGCACCTGCTCGTGGTGGTGGACGAGCCGCTCGAGGAGGAATCGGCGATCGACCGGATCGCCGCCGCCTCCACCCCGCTCGATCCGGCCGAGCCGGAGCCCGAGGTTCGGGTGGTCGCCCCCGCCCATAGCCGCTTCCTCGACCGTTGGGCGTCCGACACCCGTCCCGCCCGCGAGCGCGCCCAGCGCAACCTCGTCCTCACGCTCGCCTCGCTGGCCCGGGCCGGCGTTGACGCCAGCGCCCGCGTCGGCGACGAAGACCTCGTCCAGACCGTCGCCGACCAGCTGCGCGAGTACCCGGCGACCGAGGTCTTCCTCGTGGCCGGCGGCGAGGACGGAGTCACGGCAGGCGCCGTCGAGGAGCTGCGCTCGCGGCTGCACGCCCCGTTCCACGTATTAGGTGATAACTGCTCTAACGTTAAGGCAGAAGTACCGTGACGCTCTTCGGGTGCCTCGGGAACAGTCCCTCCCCCCGCGCTCGAACTTCCTCCTGGCGCTCGGCAAAGCCTTCCGCGAGGTGCGGACAGAGAACGGGCTGAGCCAGGAGCAGGTGGCCGAAGGGGCGGATATGGACGTCGGCCACCTCGGCGAAATCGAGCGCGGCCAGGGGAACCCGACCGCCGAAACCTGGGGCCGGATGGTCGAGGCGCTGGAGACCTCCTTCGGGCGGGTCGGCGAGCTCACCGACGGGTTCCTCGCGGGGAAGGACTGGTGGAGCGTGCCCGACGAGGTGGGAGCCGGAGACCGGAGGGAGTCAGCCGATGGGCTGTGAGTCGGTCCAGATGTCCAGCACCACCCGCAGCCAGTCGGGCTCGAGCTCGAGCGACCAGCCGTAATGCGGCTCTTCCGCTGCATGCCGATCGCGGTCCTGGCTGAGCCGGAGGATCTCGCAGCGGGCCAGGGTTTTCAGGTGGTAGCCGACCTGGGCAACCGGCTGCTCCAGCGCCTCCGCGAGCTGGGCGGCTGAGGCGGAGCCGAGCGGATCTTCGACGAAGGCGCGCAGGATCCGCCTTCGCGTTGGGTGACTGACAGCGCTGATCAGCTCTGAGCTTGACGGGGGCATCGAGAGTAGGGAGGCGGAGCGTTGGAGACCCTCCCGGCGCTCAGCATGTTAAGGCATAAATACTCTAACACTCTGGTTTGTAAATCGAGAGGCTCGGGGGCGCCGTGCCCCCAGCCCGCCGCGTCAAGCCCCGTTCCCCCGACCACGCCGCCCTCGGCGAGGCCCTCCGCACCCTCCGCGCCGAGGCCGGCCTGAGCCAGGAAGAGCTCGCCGACGCCGCCAACACCGACCTCACCCAGATCGGCGGCATCGAGCGCGGCGTCAGGAATCCCAGCTTCACGACGCTGCTGCGGCTGGCGGCGGCGCTCGAGACGGACGTCGGCGAGCTGGTGAGCCTGGGAGTTCGGATCGGGCGCGACGGCTCGGGGTAGGCGTCGGCCGAAGATCGGCCGCGCGGCCTGGATCCGACCGTCACGCAGATGGGCTCCCTACCATCGAGCAGATGACGATCAAAAAGATGGAACACGTCGGCATCGTGGTCGACGACCTCCCGGCCGCAATCGACTTCTTCACCCAGCTCGGCCTGGAGCCCGGGGGCAAGGGCCAGGTCGAGGGCGAGTCGGTGGAGCGCATCATCGGGCTCGACGAGGTCAAAGCGGAGCTGGCGATGCTCCGAGCCCCCGGCGGCCAAGCAGAAATCGAGCTGGTCAAGTTCCACTCGCCACCCCCCGAGCCCGGCGACCCCCACGCCCCCGCAAACGCCCCAGGCCTCCGCCACGTCGCCTTCCTCGTCGAGGACATCGACGCCCTAGTCGCCGGCCTGAAAGCCCGCGGCACCGAGTTCGTCGGCGAGCTGGTCCGTTACGAGAACAGCTACCGCCTCTGCTACGTCCGGGGTCCCGAGGGGATCATCGTCGAGCTGGCTGAAAGGGTCGGCTGACGGGAGTCGGAACTCGTGACCTTCAGCTCGAAAGGACGGTGGGCATCAGCTTCAGGAGCATGTTTGAGAGGCTGATGCGACCGGGATGCGACCGAGGGCGAATAGTGACGGTTGAATCCGGCCTGTGCTGACAGCTAGGCTCCGTGAAGATGCTCAAGAGATCCAGGAAAAATTGGAGATCGCGGCTCCAGATTGTCTCCTGCGGGCTACTGATCCTCGCGGCCTTCGCTCCGGTTTCCGAGACCCTGCAGAAGATCCTGACTGGGGTGGCCGTGGTGGGAATGCTGGTCTTTCTGGCCACCGACTCCCCCGTGTCCCGCAAGGGGTCCGCTCGCTTCATGGTCCTGCTGGTGGCTTCGGTGCTCTTGGCTCTCCTGCTCTCTGTAAACCCAGTGTGGACGGCTTTCGCAGCTTTGGTTGGAAGCGTCCTGTTGGAACTCGACAGACAAAAGAACGCCGAAGACCTGGCGGCGCGCAAGCACGCCGGCTGACCCGCGTGCGCAGGCTTGGCCGCCGAGTCCTTCTCCTCTTCGGGACCTATTCCGCCGCAATCTTCGCGGTAGTGATCGCAGGGTTCCTTGGCGCGGCGGTAGGAATCTGGGCCTCCATTCTCTGGGGAGTGGTGCTGCTCGGAGGCTTGCTTCTCTACCTGCGAAGGCGCTCTCGCGAACCTCGCATCGACGCATGAGTGCTATGGCCATTTCTCGCTAGAATGTGGCCACTATGGAGAACGCGACGGTAGGCATCCGCGAACTGAAGGACAAGGCAAGCTCAATCATCGATCGCGTCGAGGAGGGCGAGGCGATCACGGTGACGAAGCACGGCCGCCCCGTAGCGCGGATCGTTTCCACTAGCACCCCGCTTCACCTGTCGGCCTTGATCGCAGACGGAACGGTGCGAGCACCGGAGGGTCCTCGCTATCTGCCCGCTAAGCCGGCCAAGCTCAAAGGCGAGGGCAAAAGCGCGTCGGAGTACGTCTCCGAGGGTCGGCGCTGAGCCTCTATCTCGATACGAGTGCCTTGATCAAGCTCTTGGTCAACGAGCCTGGAGCCGAGGAGACCCGCAGCGCCTACACGGAGGCAGACGGTATCCGCACCACGGCGATTGCTCACGTCGAGGCAACTGCTGCACTGGCTCGGATGCGAAAAGGCCGACGCCTGACCCCGACCCAACTCGAACAAGCACTCGAGGATCTGGAGAGCATCTGGCGCGGGGTCTTCACCCATGCAGTCGATGAGGCGCTACTCGCCAAGGCCTCGGAAAGCGCCCTGACCCACTCGCTCCGCGCCTACGACGCCGTCCACCTTGCCGGCGCCCTCTCTTTCGCCTCTGGCGAGAGACTCGACTTCGCCTGCTGGGACAGGGAGCTACGGGAAGCCGCCAAGAAGCAGGGCTTCGCGCTGATTCCGAAGCATCTCTAGCCCCTTAGCCAAGCCGTTCTCCACCGGATTGAAAGGAGGAGGGTCCTCTGCATGGGGAGCGAGGTTGAGGCGTCGATGCGACCGAAATGCGACTTGAATTCGCGGGGTCCCCGAGCACGTAAAGTTGAGGCATGCCGAGGGTTGAGCGAGATCCTGAACGCGGCCGAGCCGCTGCAGCGAAGTTGAAGGCGATCGGCGTCAAGGGAATCCTCATCAAAGCGGCCGAGCAGGGGTACATCACGCAGCTCGCATGCAAGATGCCGGAATGCTTCTGCCCCGAGGAGCTTGGAGGCGCGTGCTACTTCGACCCGGTCAACGACGAATTGAGCGACTGGATGCCCACCCACGAGCACTTCCCTCGCTCCAAGAGAGAGGGTGGCCACCGGGACGTGGACAACGCCATCCTTGCGCACCGTCTCTGCAATCGCATCGACTACTCCATAAGTGTTGGCCGTCCGTATGCGAAGGATCTCGAGCGAGTCAGGAAAGCCCGCGGAAGCGATCCGTCGCGGCGGCGAAAGTTTTGGGGACGCGACTCCTCCAAGCTAAGCCAAAGTGCCGCCAAGCTCTGCGTTACCCGCATCGCCGTTCACGGTGCGTTTTGAGGATGGAAACCCTTGTCCCGGAGGGCCACATTCCAGGCTTCTTCCATCTGCGCTGCGAATCCCGGCTCCACGCTCCTCGCAAAAGCGATGCAGCCATCGACATGGTTAATCATCGAGGGGACTGACCTGAAATGCCGATACGCCGCATGGTCAGGCAGGCCGAACTTCTCCACCCCCCTGACATGCACTTCGATCCGTCTCTTGAACTCCGGCGTCAGGAGCACCCGACAAGCTGCAGCGCTAGGCATGAGCGACGTGCCGAAAAATGACTCTCCCGCAGATGCTCCGCTGCGGTGGTGGTCTGTCGCATTGGTTGTTGATGAGGCCGACAGCCGACCCTTAAGCCGCCAGGAGATCTTTGACGTCATGCACCCGGAGGGGGTCCGCCGCATCAGCATCGGCCCTTCTGGACTCGACGAACCTGAGGAGGTAGCCAGCCTCAAGCTGGAGCTTCAAGCCTCCAGTGCAACGGCGGCTCAGCGGCGGGCAGAAAATTTGCTTGTTCAGGCTAGGCGAGCAGCCGACCTGCCGGATGAAGTGCCCTCAGTCGCTTGGGTCAATCCACTGACGGATGATCCGGCAAGCAGCGTCCGCTTTCTCGACAAGGCCGAAGAGCTGCTCGAAGACGAAGACGAGCAGGACATGCGGTTGTGGCGGCTCAGATTCTCCTTGAGGTTCAGATACGAACGATCCTCTCCAATGCAGCAGGAGACTCCGGTCCTGACTGGGCCGATGTGCTGCTCGAAACCCGGGGACCGGGCAACCTCAACAACAAGCAGACTCAAGCCTTGATCAAGGCGCTATTGGGCATCGATGTGAAGCAGATGCCTGAGTGGGAGGCCTATAAAAGACACATCGTTCTGCGCAATGCCATCGTCCACGAGGGACAGGATGCTGAGGAAGAGGAAGTGAGGTCTTCCGTGACCACGGTGCGGACCATCTGTATTCGACTAGCCAATGCCGCCCGGGCCGGCGACAGCCAGTAGCCACACAGATGAGACGAGAATGAGACGCCGACGCGCCGGAACCGCACGGAATCGCCCAGCCGCCGCCGGAACGTCGATTCGGCCCGAGACCGAAGACTTAGCTCTGCACCTGGCAATGCTTGGCACGGCCCGGAACACCAAGAAATGCGCCCGACCGGATTCGAACCGGCGACCTTCGGCTTGAAAGACCGACGCTCTTTGGGCCCCCGAAAGGACCCGTTGACCACTGAGCTACGGGCGCTCGGAACGAAGGTTACCCGCGCAGGGGGTTTTGAGCCGCGTCGGCGGGGCTAGGCTTCGGGGCATGGAGCTGGGACTGGAGGGACGGGTAGCCCTGGTGATGGGCGCGAGCAGGGGAATCGGGCGGGGAATCGCCGGGGCGCTCGCCCGGGAGGGGGCTCGGGTCGCCATCGCCAGCCGCTCGCGGGAGCGGGTGGAGGAGGCCGCGGGGGAGATCGGCGAGGCCGCCACTCCCTTCGTCGCCGACGCGACCGACCTGGAGCGGCTCGCCCGCCTGCCCCTCGAGGTCGCCGAGACGCTGGGCTCGCTCGACATCCTCGTCACCAACACCGGCGGCCCGCCGGCGGGTGGCGCCCTCGACCACGGCTTCGAGGAATGGGAGGACGCCTACCGCTCGCTCGTCCTGGCGCCGCGGATCCTCGCCGGCGCCGTTGTCCCCGGCATGCGGGGAGAGGGCTGGGGGCGGATCGTCAACGTCGGCTCGACGACGACGATCGAGATCAACCCCGCCCTCAACCTCTCCAACTCGCACCGCATGGCCGCCGTCGGCTTCTTCAAGACGCTCGCGCGCGAGGTCGCCGGCGACGGGATCACCGTCAACACCGTCGCCACCGGCCGCTTCGCCACCGACCGGTTGGCCGAGCTCGGCGGCTCGATCGAGCAGGTGGAAGCGGCCGCGCGGGAGGAGGTGCCCGCCGGCCGCCTCGGCACCGTCGAGGAGTACGGCGACCTCGTCGCCTTCCTCTGCTCCGAGCGCGCCGCTTACATCACCGGCGCGACGATCCCGATCGACGGCGGCCTGCTGCGCTCTACGGTGTAGGCGGGGCCGAGCCCCGAGGCCCACCCCCTACCGCCCGAAGGAGCCGAAATGAAGATGCCGCCGGTCGTATCGCCGCAGGAGTGGGACGCCGCCCGCGAGGAGCTGTTGGTCAAGGAGAAGGAGCTGACCCGGGCCCGCGACGCGCTGGCCGCCGAGCGCCGCCGGATGCCGAGGATGGCAGTGGAGAAGGAGTACCGCTTCGAGGGGCCGGGCGGGCCGGCGAGCTTGCTCGACCTCTTCGCTGGCCGCCGCCAGCTGGTCCTCTATCGGTTCTTCTTCGAGCCCGGCGTCGATGGCTGGCCCGACGCCGGCTGCACCGGCTGCTCGTTCATGGCCGACCAGGTCGCCCACCTCGCCCACCTCAACGCCCGCGACACCAGCTTCGCGAACGTCTCGCGCGCGCCGCAGGCCGAGATCGCGCGCTTGAAAGCGCGGATGGACTGGGAGATGCCCTGGTACACGATCACCGACGACTTCGACGCCGATTTCGGAGTCGGCGAATGGCACGGCACCAACGCCTTCTACCGCGACGACGAGGACCGGATCTTCCGCACCTACTTCGTCGACGCGCGCGGCGACGAAGCACTGGGGAGCGCCTGGGCCTACCTCGACATCACCGCGCTCGGCCGCCAGGAGGAGTGGGAGGACTCACCGGAGGGCTACCCGCAGACGCCGCCCTACGGCTGGTGGAACCGCCACGACGAATATCCGCAACGTCCCTGAGTGCGTAGGACCAAAGTTCTGGGCGTGTCGGAATCCTGGGCGTGCCGGCGGCGGAGGGGCAGTGCTCTGCACGACCCGGAGCCGACGGTGCGGCCAGGCGCCGGTCCTACGCGCTCAGCTCGCGCATCGCCGGGTAGATGATCACGTCCCGCAGGGTCTTAGCCCCGGTCATGATCATCAGCAGGCGGTCGATCCCCAGGCCGCAGCCGCTGGCCGGCGGCATCCCGTATTCGAGCGCGCGCACGAACTCTTCGTCGTTGGGGTGCGGGTCGGGCTCGGCGCCCCTCTCCTGGCGTTCGCGCTGCTTGACGAAGCGCTCGCGCTGCTCGACCGGGTCGTTCAGGTCAGTCCCTCCGCCGACGATCTCCATCCCGGCGACGATCCCGTCGAAGGCCTCGCAGATGCGCGGGCTCTCCGGGTGCACCTTGACCAGCGGCCAGATGTCGATCGGCAGGTCGACGATGTAGGTGGGCTGGATCAGCTTCGGCTCGACGAACTTGCCCTGCAGCGTGTCGACGACCCCCGCCCAGTCGTCGTTCTCGTCGACCGCGTCGCCCGCGGCCTCGGCCAGCTCGTCGCGGCTCGCCTCGTAGATGTCGAGCCCGATCTCGCGCAGCAGCTCGTCGCGCAGCCGCACCCGCGGCCAGGGGGCGGCGAAGTCGATCTCCTGCCCGTCGCGCTCGACCACCGTCGTCCCCATCACCTCCTCGACGACGTGGGAGACCAGCCCCTCGACGAACCCCATGACGCCGTTGTAGTCGGCGCCGCCGACGAACATCTCCAGCATCGTGAACTCGGGGTTGTGCTGGGGCGACATCCCCTCGTTGCGGAAGAACTTGCCGAACTCGTAGACGTCCTCGAAGCCGCCGACGATCGCCCG
>JBKPOX010000197.1:0-2876 GCA_046733335.1 Actinomycetota bacterium
AGGCAACCGCCGAGGTTGTCCTCCAGGCCCAGGGCGGTGCCCCCGTCCACGACCTCGCCAACGCCTGCGCCGCCGCCGCCTGGACGCCGCTCAAGCAGGTCGGGCTGGAGATCGCCGAACGGACCGGGGTCCGTATCCAACCGGAGATCCTCGACCTCAACGCCCAGATCGAGAACTGGAAGCAGCTCCGCGCCATCGCCGACGAACGCAACCGGCTGGAGCACGAGGAGCTTCGGCGGCTTGCCGAGGCGAACGAGGGCCGTTACCCGCTCGGGGCCTACGAGACGGCGCGGCGGCTCCGCCGCATCCTGAGCGGCGACTACGTCCGTGAGGCCAGGAAGGCGACGACCTGATGTTCCCGGTGCTGGTCGACCGCGACGACGCCCGCACCGTCGCCCAACTCCTCCTCGACGCCCAACCCCTCCTCGGCCGCATCGACCCCCACGTCCGCGACCTCGCCGGCTACTGGGCCGAGGCCATGACCGAACCGCTCGAGCCCCTGGACGTGGGCACGGTCGCCTACCTGCTGCGGGACATGAGCCACGAGCAGCGGCTCCCGGGGAGCCTGCGCGACCGAGCCCGCTACTGGGCCACCTACCTGGAAGGGCGGCTCGTCTCGTGAACCAGGAGAGCCTTTGGCGGATCGCGCTACGGGCGGCATTCCGGACCTGGCGGCGCGACCTCCTCGCGATCCCGGTCGTGTGGCTGCTCACAGGGATCGCCGTGGTCGCGCTGTTCGGCCGCGACGCGCTGGACGACTGGGGCGTCGTCGTGCCGGCGCTGCTGCTCGGTAGCTTGGCGTGGCCGGTGGCGCTCTGGCTGCTCGACCGGATCTTCGGCCGCTACCACACCCCGTCTTGACACGAGCGTAAGGTAGGGCGTAGCCTACAGGGGTAGGGACCGACCAGCAACAGGGAGGAGGCGACAGGACCGTGCAGTGGACGATCGACCCGCGCGACGTCACGAACGGGAGGGTCAGCGCCGACGTCTGCTCTAAGGCGCTGACCGTGGTCGACGCGCGGGTCATCGTCCGGACCTCCCGCCGCGGCTTCCGCATCCCCTCCTGGACCCAGTCCCGCCTCTGGCACCAGGTCATCCTGACCGTGGCCCCGGACGGCTGGAAGGTCATCTGCGACTGCGACGCGACCGGCTGGTGCCACCACGGCTACGCTGCCGCGCTCGAGCTGGAGCGGCTGGAGGGCCGTAAGATCCCGGTTCCCGGGCCGTCGAAGCCATCGGCGAAGCGGGTGCGGTCGCGGCCCCTGACCGTCATCCCCGGAGGGAGAACCTGATGCCCGCCACTCCTAACTTCGACTACAAGCCCCCGATGAGCTGGCACAACTTCGCCACCGGCAAGACCGACTGGCGCAGTAGTGCCCCCGCCACCGACGAGGAGGCCGAGCAGTATCTCCCGCAGTGGCCGGAAGTAATCAACTACTACCGGACCCTCCGAGCCAGCGGCCAGTCCATCGGCGACGCCAGCATTGAAGTCCTCAAGCGCGTCGCCGGATTCCAGGAGCCAGCATGACGACCGCCGCCAGCCCGCCGCGGCCCATCCCGACCGTTCAGGCCAGCCCCGAACTCCTCCGCGAAGGCGACATGATCTACCCCGACATGGACGTCTCCGTCCCAGCTCACTACGAACCGTTCCGGGTTGCTCATCCCGTCCAGCGCGACGACCTCGGCTGGCTCATCTTCCTCGACGGCGGCTACCTCCTCTACCTGCCGTTCGGTGCCAAGGTCCGGACCCAGCGGCGCCCCAACCCCCAGCTGCTCGACCCGGACGTCGCCGACCGGCTGGCCGAGAACTACCGGGAGCCCCGCTATGGCTGACCAGTGCCGCTCCTGCCACGCCGAGGTCATCTTCGTCCCCTCGGCTACGACCGGGAAGCCGATGATCCTCGACGCCAAGCCCGAGAAGCGGGTGCTCGTCGAGACCCGGACCGAGTTCGTGGATGATCTGCCGACCGACCGGGAGTTCCAGACTGCCCGTGTCGTCTCGGTGCATATCGACCACCACGCGACCTGTCCCGCCGCTGCTGCATGGAAGGGGCGGCGCCGATGATCCCGATCGCCAACCGGGTCTGTACCTGTGGCCACGACCAGGACGATCACGGCCGGAACGGTTCCTGCCTCGATGACGACTGCGACTGCGGCGGTTTCGACCTCGACTACTACGTGACCGAAGACGGCGGGATGCTGCTGCCATGACCGACGCGACCGCCCCCGCCAGCGCCCCCCAGGTCCGGGTGTGCGCCGAACTCGGCTGCGGCCGCACCAGCCCCCCCTACCCCCCCTTCCGCGCCCACGGCATGTGCGAACGCAGCCTCGGCCGCCTCTACCGGGGCCGCCTCGGCCTCCCCCCCAACCCCGCCCTCGCCCAGCTCCAGGCCGCCTACCAGCGTGCCCTCACCTACCGGCAACCCGAAACCGACGCCCTCGACCACTTCACTGCCGTGGTCCGCCTCGCCTACGCCGCCGGCCTGTCCACCTACGACATCGCCGACGCCACCGGCTACCGACCCGGCCAGAAGGTCGGCTGGTCCCCCATGTCCATCCACCGCCGCCTCCTCCCCGACCAGCGCCGCACCCGCGGGCAGGTCGGCCAGGGCCGCACCCCCCCACCGGAGAAGGTCGCCGAATGGGCCCCCCAGATCCGGGCGGCGACCGACGCTATCGACGCCGCCCGGGAACGCCGCGCCGAGGCCTGGCAGACGTTCCTGGAGCTCCTCCGGGAAGTCACCGCCGAACGGCGTCGCCGCTGGAGTGGCCTCCGGGTCGTCGGGGACGCCCTCGGGGTGTCCCACACCCAGGTGCAGGACTGGCTGCGACCGGCCGAGGAGAAGCCGGAACCCGGCCGCTGCGAGGGCCGCCGC
>JBKPOX010000198.1:0-14613 GCA_046733335.1 Actinomycetota bacterium
GCTCAAGGGGGATGACACGATCGTCACCGACGGCGCACGGGTTGCCGTCAACACGATCTCGGCCCCGGCCCTCGCCACCGCGGGCAGCGGCGACGTCCTCTCGGGGATGACCGCGGCCCTGCTCGCCCGCGGGTTCGAGCCCTTCGCCGCCGCCTGCGCGGCCGTCGTCGCCCATGCCCGCGCCGGCCGCGAGGCGGCGCGGCGGCTGGGAGCGGCGGAGTCGGTGATCGCCGGCGACGTGATCGAGGCGATCCCCTCGGCGCTTCGTCCCGACGGCCCCGTCGAATAACCTCGCGCCTGTGAAGACGGCCGGCGAGATCATGGACCCCGAGGTCCCGACCCTGAAGCCCGGGGACGACGCCCGGACCGCGATCGACCTCCTCGCCAAGACCGACCTCGGCGCGATGCCGGTGGTCGACGAGGCGGGCAAGGTCGTCGGCATCGTCAGCGAGTCGGACCTGATCCTCGGCGAAGAGGAGTCCGACCTTCACCTGCCCCACTACCTCAACATCATGGGCGGGATCGTCTTCGTCGGCTCGATGAAGGGCTTCGAGGAGCGCCTCGAGAAAGCCTTCGCCACCGAGGTGTCGGAGCTGATGACCGCCGATCCGATCGTCGCCCGCGACTACGAAGCGGCCGAGCGGGTGGCGAAGAAGATCGCCGACAACCACCACAACCACCTGCCGGTGGTGGACGCCGACGGGCGCCTGGTCGGCATGGTCACCAGGGCCGACGCCCTCGCCGCGCTGGTCGCCGACGCCGAGTAGGCCATGGAGCGGGCAAGCGCCCGGATCGACACCGAGGCCGTCGGCGCCAACTGCGCCCGGCTGAAGGCGGAGCTGGGCGACGCGGAGCTCTGCGCGGTGGTCAAGGCCGACGGCTACGGCCACGGCGCCGACGCCTGTGCCGCGGCGGCGCTCGAGGGCGGCGCGACCAGGCTCGCGGTCGCGACCGCGAGCGAGGCCGAGCAGATCGGGCGGCGCTTCCAGCACGTGCCGCTGCTGACGATGGGGGCGCTGACGGCGGACGAGGTCGACACGGTCATCTCCGCGGGCTCGGAGCTGGCGCTCTGGCGGGAGGGCTTCCGGCGGCTCCTCGTCGACCGGGCCCGCGCCCACGGGCACCGGGCTCGGGTCCACGTCAAGTACGACAGCGGCATGGGGCGGCTCGGCAACCGCGACGTCGGCGAGGTGCTGGCGCTCGCCCGCGCCTGCGCCGAGGACCCCAACCTCGAGCTCGCCGGGATCTGGACCCACTTCGCCACCGCCGACGAGCCCGACTCCGCCTACTTCGGCGAGCAGCTCGAGCGCTTCGAGGAGGTCGCCGCCGCGGTCAGGGCCGAGCACCCGGGGGTGCTCGCCCACGCCGCCAACAGCGCCGCGGTCCTCCGCGACCGCCGCTCCCACTTCGACATGGCGCGCTGCGGAGTCGCGATCTACGGCCTCGACCCGTTCCAGCGCGATCCCGCCGAGCAGGGACTGCGGCCCGCGCTGGCGCTGCGCTCGCACGTGGCCGACGTCAAGCGCTTCCCGGCCGGGGCCAGCGCCGGCTACGGGCGCAGCTGGACCGCCCCGGTCGACACCTGGGTCGGGGTCGTCCCCGTCGGCTACGGGGACGGCGTGCGCCGTGGCCTCACCAACAACGCCGACGTCCTCGTCCGCGGTCGCCGCCACCCGCTCGTCGGCACCGTCTCGATGGACAACATCACGATCGACCTCGGCCCCCGCACCGACGTGGAGCCCGGGGACGAGGCCGTGCTGATCGGACGCCAGGGGGAGGAGGCGATCCTGGCCGAGGAGGTCGCCCGCCGGCTCGGGACGATCAACTACGAGGTCACCTGCGCGATCTCGCCGCGGATACCGCGGAGGGCGGCATGACCCCGACCGGGCGGCTCTCCTCCGCTCCGGTGGTCGAGGCGGTGCGGCGGGCGCTCGGCGACGCCGCCGACGTTTGGATCGTCGGCGGCGCGGTTCGCGACGCCGTCCTCGGCGGCGAGGTGGGCGATCTCGACCTCGCGGTGGGAGGCGACCCCGGCGCCGCGGCGCGCGCGATCGCGGCGGAGATCGGCGAGCACGCCTTCGAGCTCTCGGCCGAGTTCCGCACCTGGCGCGTCGCCTCCCGCCACCACGGATGGCAGGTCGACGTCACCGCGCTGCGCGGCGAGGGCATCGAGCCCGACCTCGCCGCGCGCGACTTCACGATCGGCGCCGTCGCGGTCCCCCTGGCTGGCGGCGAGCCGGTCGACCCACACGCCGGGCTGGAGGACCTCGCCGAGCGACGCCTCCGCGCCGTCGGCGAGACGAGCTTCAGCGACGACCCGCTGCGGCTGCTGCGCGCCGCCAGGCTCGCGGCGGAGATGGGGCTGGAGATCGAGCCGCGGACGCTCGCGCTCGCCCACGCCGCCGCCCCTCGCGCCGGCGACCCGGCCGGCGAGCGCCAGCTCGCCGAGCTGCGGCGGCTGATCGGAGGGCCCGATCCGCTGCGGGGGCTGCAGCTGCTCGACGACCTCGGGCTGACCCCGGTGGTGCTGCCGGAGGTGGCGGCGCTGCGCGGGGTCGAGCAGGGGCCGAACCACCACCTCGACGTCTACGACCACACGATCGCGGTCCTCGAGCACACGCTCGAGGTCGAGCGCGACCTCGAGCGCTTCGCCGGCGAACGGGCCGCCGAGGTGGCGGCGCTGCTCGAGGAGCCGCTCGCCGACGAGATGACCCGGCGCACCGGGCTCCGCCTCGGCGCCCTCTTCCACGACATCGCCAAGCCCGCGACCCGCACCGAGCGCGACGGCTTCGTCGGCTTCCGCGGCCACGACGAGGTCGGGGCCGAGGTGATCGACCGCATCTGCGGGCGGCTCCGCGCCAGCCGCAGGCTGACCCGGTACCTGCGGGCGATGGCCCTGCACCACCTGCGCCTCGGCTTCCTGATCCCGGAGATGCCGCTCTCGCGCCGCCGGGTCCACGCCTACCTGCGGGCGACCGAGCCGGTGACCGTCGACGTCACCCTGCTGACCGTGGCCGACCGCCTCTCGGCCCGCGGCATGGGCCCGATCGCGAGCCCGGAGATGGTCGCCGCGCACCTCCAGCTCGCCCGCGAGATGATCGCCGCCGCACTCGACTGGCGCCGGGATGGCCCCCCGCAGCCGCTCCTGCGCGGGGACGAGCTCGCCGCCGAGCTGGGGATTAAGCCGGGGCCCGAGCTCGGCTCCGCGCTGGCCGAGCTCGAGGCCGCGCAGTATGCACGGGAAGTAACCGATCGCGCGGGGGCCATCGAGCACCTGCGCCGTTAGATACGCTCTCGGCCGCATGGCCAAAGAGGAAAAGATCGAAATGGAGGGGGAGATCACCGAGGCTCTCCCCAACACGATGTTCCGGGTCAAACTGGACAACGACCACGAGGTCCTCGGCCACATCTCGGGGAAGATGCGCCGCCACTACATCCGCATCCTCCCGGGCGACCGCGTGAAGATCGAGCTTTCGCCTTACGACCTGGATCGCGGTCGAATCACCTATCGCTACAAATAGGGCTGCGGGTCTGCCAGCTCGGCCGCCAGCGCTGACCATGCGAAGTCGCGCGCGCCCAGGCCGCTGCCGTCGCGCGGGTCGTAGTACTCGCGCAGGCCTTCTCGGGCTACGGCCGCGATCACTCCATCGCCCAACTGCTCAGCCTCGCGCTCGTAGCCGAGCCGCCGCAGCCCCAGCCAGACCAGCCAGGCCGAGTTGATCCAGGTCGGACCCCGCCAGTAGCGGCGGATCGGTCCGTGGCCGCCGTCCGGCTCGTAGCCGCGCTCGCCGACCGCGACCGAGGGAGGCGCGACCGGCGTCCAGAACTCCTCCTCGTCGAGCAAGTGCTCCTCGACCAGCCGGCGTCCGATCTCCTCGGGCAGGTCGGGCAGCGCCAGCGGCGCCAGCGAGGCCCAGGTCCTCACCGGGATCCGGCGGCCGGCCGGCTGGGCCTCGTCGAGGAAGAGGCCCGCGCGCTCGTCCCAGAGTCTCTCGACCAGGGCCGGCGTGGCCGACGGCCGCCCCAGGGCCTGCAGCGAGAGCGACCACAGCGTGTTGACGAGGACCTCGCAGAGGACCGGCTCGCCCGCGTCGCGGAGGCGCCGCGCGTTCCAGCCGAGCCTCCGGTTGCGGTGGACGAGCAGCGGGAAGCCGAACCGCCCGTTCGACCGTCGTCCCCAGACGGGTTCGAACTTCGGCGAGGCGTCGAGGCCCGACTCGTCCGGCTGGACGATCCACAGCAGCCCGTCGCCCTCGAGGTCGCGTTCGGCCGCCAGCCACTCGGCCTGCGCCGCGATCCGCGGCTCCTCCGCGGGGTCGCCGACGGCGATTCGCCAGGCCCAGGCGAGCAGCGGCGGCTGGATCGTCTCGGTCTGGAACGAGGAGCGCGAGGCGACGTTGTAAAAGAGCGAGCGCAGGGGGGAGACGGGACGGCGCCAGAAGATCGTGTGGCCGACGAAGCCGTCGGGTCGCTGCGCCGCCAGCAGGCTCTCGAGCTCCGCCCGGCCGCGCCCGGGCTCGAAGCGCCGCCAGACGATCGCCGCGAAGCAGGAGTCCCAGTACCACTGCCAGGGATAGCGACCGGGGCTCGGCTCGGTGTATTCGAAGCGCGTCTCGGTTTGGCCGGCGCCGATCCGCTCGCCGCTGACCCAGTTCTGCCGCAGCACCCGCTCGGCCTCGGCGAGCACCGCCTCCCGCTCAGGCAGAGGGCGCACCTTGCGCCAGCGGCGGCACCGCCTCGACCCAGCGGCGGCCGTTGGCCCGCTCCAGCGCCTCGGCGGCGTCGAGCAGCAGCTCGTCCCGGCCCCAGGCCGCCTGCAGCTGCAGGCCGACCGGCAATCCTTCGGAGGAGCCGACCGGGACGCTGATCGCGGGAATCCCGGTGAGGTTCGCCAGGGCGCCCCCGCGGACGTTGGCGGCGTCGGCGGTGAGGGTGCCGGAGGGCAGCTCGACCATCGGCGCCTCCAGCGGGGGCGCCACGGCCGGCACCGTCGGCCAGGCGATCACGTCGACCTGCTCGAAGACCGAGGCGAGGGTCCGGCGTGCGATCGCGCGCACCTGGTGGGACTTGACGGTCGCGACCGCGGGGAGCAGCAGCCGGTACTTGAGCAGGCCGCGACCGAGCGGGCTCAATCCGGGGTCGAGGTTGTTGAGCCGCGACGGGTTCACCCCGCCCAGGCTCTCGCTGTTGGCGATCAACACCGTGGCGAGCGTCGCCGCCGCCAGCTCCGGCAGCTCGACCACGCGAACCTCGCCGCCGCTCTCGCGCCGCAGGCGCTCGACCGCCGCATCGCAGGCGTCGCGGACGGCCGGCGCCACGTCCTCGGAGACCTCATCGCGGACGACCCCGATCCGGAGTCCGCTCACCTGCCCCGCCGACAGCTCCCGGCCGAACAGGACCGAGCCGAGCAGGCGGCAGTCGGCGGCGTCGGCGCAGAGGGGGCCGGAGACGATCGTGGTCGAGAGCGCGGCCATGTGGTGGCCCTCCATCGTCGAGCGTCCGAAGGTCGGCTTGAGGCCGGTGAGCCCGCAATAGGCGGCCGGGTAGCGGATCGAGCCGACCCCGTCGGCGCCCACCGCGCCGGCGACCAGGCGGGCGGAGACGGCGGCCGCCGGCCCGCTGGAGGACCCGCCCGGGCAGCGCTCGGGGCTCCAGGGGTTGCCGGCCGGCCCGTAGACCGAGACGTTGCCGGTGCTGCCGGCGCCGAGCTCGTGCATGTTGGCGACGCCGACGATCACGGCGCCGGCGTCGCGGAGGGCGCGGAAGGGCCCCGACTCGCCCGGCTCCGGTTCGGCGAGCATCTCGGCGGCGCCGAAGCGCTGCGCCCGCCAGGGCAGCGGCCACTCGTCCTTGATCGCCACCGGGACGCCGTGCAGCGGTCCGGCCGGGGCCGCGGCGAGCATCTCGCGCGAGCGCTCGGGAAAGGTCTCGACGATCGCGTTGATCGCCGGGTTCCGCGCCTCGATCCGGGCCAGCGTCGCCTCCAGCAGCTCGCCGGGGTCGACGTCGCCGACGGCGATCGCCGCCGCCTGCTCGCGCAGCTGGAGGTCGAGCGCCTCGCTCATCGGTTCGGCGGGGCCTGCGAGAGGTCGGGGTCGCGCTCGGATGGGGCGGAGGCGGTGTCGATCGCGAGCAGCTCCAGGATCGGCGGCCAGAGCATCTCGTGGGCGGCCCGCATCACCGCCAGCTCGATCTCGTCCGCCTCGACCCCGTAGGCGGCGAGCGCGGCCGGGATGAAGTCGTCTGCCTTGTCGGAAGCCTCCATCTGCCGCGGCAACCCTAGCGCGGGGCTTGGCCGGGATCCTGCAAGCGGCCCCGCAGCGCCGCATCCAGCCGGGGTGGACGCCAAGATTGGCGCGCAACTGGGCTCGACGGCCCGTGTTGCCTTGAACGATGCGAACCGCAGAGAACAATCCCGCGCCGCGCCGCGCCTGGGCCCCGCTGGTGGGCGCCGCCTGCCTCCTCGCCGCCCTCGTCGCGGTCGCCTCGCCGCGCGCGGCGGACTCGGCGCCGCTGCGAGTCGTCGTCCTCGGCCAGACGCCGGAAACCCCGCCCGCCTCCTGTCCGGGGAAGATCGTCAACAACGTCGAGATCACCCCCTGCCGGGTCGAGGGCCACGTCACCGGCTTCCAGTCGATCGCCGACGGCGTGGCCCGGCCCTACGAGGCGCCCTTCGAAGGCAAGATCGTCGCCTGGTCGATCACCCTCGCCAAGCCCTCGACCGCGGAAACGAAAACCACCACCGACGAGGTGGGCTTCTTCAACGACTTCCTGGGCGCCCCGTCGCAGGCCCGAATCGGCGTCCTGCGCCCGATCGAGGAGACGAAGCCGCCCGAATACAAGCTCGTCCGCCAGAGCCCGCTCGAGGTCCTCAACCCCTACTTCGGCAGCACCCCGGTCTTCGCCCTCGAGCACCCCCTCACCGTCCTCAAGGGGCAGGTCGTCGCCCTCACCATCCCCACCTGGGCGCCGATGTTCGCCTTCAACGTCTCCGCTGACAACACCTGGCGCGGCAGCCGCCTGCCCGAGCACTGCTCCTCCAAGGAAGACATCCAGAACGGGCATCCCCAGCAGGGCGTCGGCAAGATCAAGACCTACGGCTGCTACTACTCCAACGCCCGGCTGCTCTACACGGCGACGCTGGTCAAGAAGCCGTAGCGCCCCCGGCACGCATTCCTTAGCTTCTGCGCGCCACGCGCGCGCCGCTGAGCCGCAGCATCGGGGCGATGCTCGTGCTCGCACTCGTCGTTTGGCAAGCCATGGGTCTTCCCGAAGTCGAAGATCCACTGCCGGAGAAGATCGGGTTCGGCTCGATCTTGGGAATCGCAGGAGCCGGTGGGGTCGTGGCCGTGGTCCTCAGCGTGGTCGTGCGGTCACGGAACCGGGAGTGGTTGATCAGCGTCGGAACTTTTGCTGGCTTCTGCTGCGGGGTTGTCCTGTATGGCCTTTCGCTCCTTGCCCAGCTAATATCCAGCCTATGAAATCTTTTGTCCGAGAATGGCAGCAGAAGTGGTGGGCTCCGGTGGCGATTGCGGTGGGAACCGTTGCGGTCATCCTCACCGCTGAGGCAACCACCGAACTCTTGTATCTGCCCATCTACGCGCTGATGGCGACCCATTACGCGAGGAAATGGAAGCGCGGGGGCTTTAAAGCGCTTCTTGGCGGAGACCGCAGTAAGGGCAGTCGCTGACGTCCAGTCCGATCAGCTGGTCGCAGCGGCGGCAGGCGCGGAGGTTCTCCGGGCTGCGCGGCAGGGCCGAGGCGGAGGGCGCGAGCGGCAGGACCATCGCCACCGGCTCCATCTCCTCGCCGGTCTCGCGGTCGACGTAGACCGAGCCCGGCTCGGCGGGGGCCAGAGCCTCGCGGCCGGAGGCGGCGGCGCGCATGCGGTAGAGCTGCTTCTCGTTCACGGCCGCCAAGACTATTAGCTTGGGCGGCTCCGATGCGCGTCCTCGTCTTCCACGGCTACATGCTGCGCGGCACCGGCAGCAACATCTACAACGTCAACCTGGCCCGGGCGCTGTCCCGCCTCGGCCACGAGGTGCACCTGCTCTGCCAAGACCGCGAGGTCCGGCTGGAGGGGGTCCGAATCCACAACCCCGAGATCGGCGGGCTGCTCCCGGTCTACGTCAGGGACCCCTACGAGGGGTTCGAGGTGAAGACCTTCCCCGAGCTGACCGAGCCCGAGTTGGCCCGCTACATCGAGGCCAACGTCGCCGCGGTGCGGGAGGTGGCCGAGGCTGCGGGCGGCATCGACCTCGCCCTCGCCAACCACCTGGTGATGGGCCCGGCGATCCTCGCCCGGGCGGGAGTGGCCCCGTTCGCGGCCAAGATCCACGGCTCCGCCCTCGAGTACACGGTCAAGCCGCACCCCCGCTTCCTGCCCTACGCGCAGGAGGGGATGGCTGCCGCCAGGGGCGTGCTGGTCGGCTCGGGCCACACCGCCGAGTCGCTCTGGGCGGCGCTCCCCGACCTGCCGGATCTGCGCGGGAAGACGCGCCTCGGGCCCCCTGGAGTGGACGTCGGGGAGTTCAAACCGGGAGGCGCGCGGGAGCCGCTCGTCGCCTTCGTCGGCAAGCTGATCGTCTCCAAGGGGGTGGACCTCCTGCTCGCCGCCTGGCCGTTGGTGCGGGCCGGCCACCCCGAGGCCCGGCTCGAGATCGCCGGCTTCGGCGCCTACGAGGAGGGCCTGCGGCGTTTCCTTGCCGCCTTGGAGCGGGGGGACCTCGACGACGCTCGCGAGGTCGCCCGCCGCGGCTGGGCGCTCGAGGGCGGGGAGGAGAAGTCGCTGCCGATCCTCTCGGCCTTCCTCGCCGCGCCGCCGCCCGGCTACGTGGAGATGGCCCGTGCCGCCGCCGGTTCGGTCGAGTTCCTCGGCCGCCTCGAGCACCGCGAGGTCGCCTCCCTTTTCCCCCGGGCCGAGGCGATGGTGATGCCCAGCACCTTCCCCGAGGCCTTCGGCATGGTCGCCGTCGAGGCAGCCGCCTGCGGAACCCTCCCCGTCTCGGCGGGTCATTCGGGGATGGTCGAGGTCTCGCGACAGCTGGGCGCCGACCTCCCCGATCCGGTCGATGGCCTCGTCTCCTTCCCGGTCGAGGAGGGCGCGGTCGAGGCGATCGCCACCCGTCTCGACACCTGGCTCGCCCTCCCCGGGCCGCAGCGGGAGAGCGCTCGCCGGGCCCTGGTGGAGACCGTCGGACGGCTCTGGAGCTGGGAGGGCGTGGCTCGCGGCGTGCTCGCCGCCGCCGGCGGGGATCTGGCCGACCTGCCACGCCCAGGGAGCTAGTGCCAGGCGTCACCTGCGACCGCAGAGCCTCCTGCCGCTCCTTCAATAGAATGCCCGCCGCCCCAATGTACGGCCGCCTGCCCATAGTGAAGATGCTGCTGGTGACGCTCGCCCTGACGGCGGTGATGTCGGCCGTGATGGTCCCGATCAACTGGGACGGCCAGGGAGCCTCCACCGCGGCGCCGAAGATCGATCACCTGCTGAACGTGATGATCGTCCTCTCCTCCTTCGTCTTCTCGCTGGTGATGGTGATGCTCTTCTACGCGCTGTGGAAGTTCAAAGCGAAGCCGGGCGACGAGTCCGACGGGGAGCCGATCCACGGCAACACCCGCCTCGAGATCGCCTGGACGCTGATTCCGACTGTGATCGTCCTCTTCGCCGGCGGGTACAGCTGGAAGGTGCTCGAGGACATCGAAGAGCCGCAGCCGAACCACCTGACCGTCGCCGTCTTCTCCCAGCAATTCGCCTGGAGCTTCGCCTACCCGGGCAAGGACTACGCCTGGAACGAAGGCGAGCTGCACGTCCCCGTCGACCGCCAGGTCCAGTTCAAGATGCACGCGATGGACGTGATCCACTCCTTCTGGGTGCCCGAGTGGCGGATCAAGAAAGACAACGTCCCGGGGATCACCACGACCGCGATCGTCACCCCCGACAAGGTCGGCACCTACCAGCTCGTCTGCACCGAGCTCTGCGGCTTCGGCCACGCGACGATGCGGGCGAAAGTGGTGGTCGAGCCGCCGGCCAAGTTCGAGCAATGGGTCGAAGGGCTCGACCGGAAAGCCCCGCCGGAGCTGATTGAGGCGGTCAAGCAGGACTCCCAGGTCAACCCCGGGGGTTTCGGAGCCGGAGGGGCATAATGGAGAGAGTCGATGGTTGAAGCGATCAAGAGACCCGGCTGGTGGCGCGCCCTGCTCGGCACCGTCGCCTTCGGCGCGTTCGGCTTCGGCCTGGTGATCGCCCTGCGGGCGATCTCCGACCTGCCCCTGTACCAGACCGAACAGACCGGCTACCCCCACATCGTCGTGCCGGCGGTCCTCGCCCCGCTGGGCTTCCTCGCCGGCTTCGGCTGTTTCGACTACTGGCTGCGCTGGGCGGCCGGGCTGCCGACGATCCCCGAGGATCACTCCCAGCACGGCGCGAGGAGCTGGAAGGACTACTTCCGCTTCAACACCGACCACAAGGTGATCGGCGTCCAGTACGTCGTCACCACCTTCGTCTTCTTCTTCCTCGGCGGCCTGATGGCGATGCTGATCCGGGCCGAGCTCGCCCAGCCGGGCACCCAGATCGTCGAAGCGGCCACCTACAACAGCCTCTTCTCGACCCACGCGGTGCTGATGATCTTCGTCTTCGTGATCCCGGTCTTCGCCGGGCTCGCGAACTACGTGCTGCCGCTGATGATCGGCGCCCCCGACATGGCGTTCCCGCGCCTCAACGCGCTCAGCTTCTGGATGCTGCCGCTGGCGGGGATCCTCTTCATCGGCAGCTTCCTCGCCCCCGGCGGGGCCTTCGACACCGGCTGGACCGGGTATGCGCCGCTATCGACCGGGGCCCCGTTGGGCCAGTCGTTCTTCAACCTCGGCGTCCAGTTCGCGGGGGCTTCCTCGATCGCCACGGCGCTCAACTTCCTGGTCACGATCATCACGATGCGGGCGCCGGGGATGACCTTCTGGCGGATGCCGCTGCTGGTCTGGGCGAACCTCTCGACCTCGCTGCTGGTCGTCGCCGCCACCCCGTTCATCGCCGGGGTCCAGTTCATGGTCCTCTTCGACCGCGCCCTGCACACCAACTTCTTCGACTTCGCGGCCGGCGGCGACGTGATCAGCTACCAGCACATCTTCTGGTTCTACTCCCACCCGGCCGTCTACATCATGATGCTGCCGGGGTTCGGGATCATCTCCGAGGTCATCTCGACCCACGCCCGCAAGCCGATCTTCGGCTACCGGCTGATGGCCCTCGCGCTGATCGGGATCGTCGTCCTCAGCTACTCGGTTTGGGCGCACCACATGTTCGTCGCCGGGATGTTCTCTTGGCTGCGGGTGCCGATGATGATCACCACCCTGCTGATCGCAGTGCCGACCGGGATCAAGATCTTCTCCTGGCTGGGAACGCTCTACTTCGGCAAAATCCACACCTATTCCACGTCGATGCTGTTCGCGCTGGCTTTCATCGTCACCTTCACGATCGGCGGAATCAGCGGTGTCATGCTCGGCATGGTGCCGATCGACATCCACGTCTCCGACACCTACTTCATCGTCGCCCACATCCACTTCGTCCTCTTCGGCGGCTCTGTCTTCACGATCTTCGCCGGCGTCTACCACTGGTTCCCGAAGATGACCGGGAGGATGTACGACGAGAAACTCGGCCGAGTCCATTTCTGGGGAACCCTGGTGGGGACCTGGGGCACCTTCGTGCCGATGCACTGGGTGGGGATGGACGGGATGCCGCGCCGGGTTGCCGACTACGCCGAACAGTTCGGCAAGTGGAACCTGCTGATCAGCTGCTTCGCTTTCATGCTGGGCGCCGCCCAGCTCGTCTTCCTCTACAACATGGTCGTCAGCTGGCGCTACGGGCCGAAGGCCGAGGCCAACCCGTGGCGCGCCAACTCGATCGAGTGGCAGGTCTCCTCGCCGCCGCCGATCTTCAACTTCGACGAGATCCCGCGCGTCGTCGGCGGCCCCTACGAGTACGGGATCCCCGGCGCCAAACACGCGATCATGGCCGGCGAGGGAGCCGAGGTCCCGGCCGGGGAGCCGAGCGTGGTGGGTACCAGCTCATGAGCGTGGAGCAGGCTGAGGAGCGCAAGCCCCTGCTGGTCTTCCTCAACGAGGTCGCCGGCGGCCGCAAGCTGCTGCAGGCGGTGCGCGAGCGCCAGGAGCAGGTCTCCGCCGTCGTCGTCGCCGCGCCCCAGAACCAGCCCTCGGTCGGCCAGCTGATCGACACCGGCGAGATCCGCGAGGCCGCCCGAGCCCGCGTGGAAGTGACGATGGCCGTGCTCAGCGAGTTCGGGCTCGCATCGATCGGCGAGGTCCTGGACCCCGAGCCGGCGCTGGCGCTCGACGACGCGGTGCGGGCTCACCGGCCCGGCGAGGTTCTGCTCTCCTGCCTCCACGACACCCGCTTCGGCTTCATGCGCCGCGACCTCGTCGAGTGGGTGCGCGACCGGGTCGAACCGGAGGTCAAGCTCACCCACATCCCGGTGCGGATCGAAGACGACGCGATTCGCTGGGACCTCAACCACACCCTGGTGGTCGCGACCAAGACCGTCGCCTCGCCCGATCTGGTCAACCGGATGAAGGAGCGCGCCGGCATCCGGCCGCACCGTTTCACGATCGTCTGCCCCCGCGCCGAGGACGTGAGCGAGGGCCAGGTGGTGCGCGACCTCGCCGCGACCCTGGCCGAGCTCTACCGCGCCGACGTCGACGCCACCGGGCAGCCGATGAGCCCCGATCCCTTCTACGCGGTGAAAAACGCGATCGAGCACTACCGGATCGACGACATCCTCATCTCCACCTTCGCCGGCGAGCGCTCCCGATGGCTGGAGGAGGACCTGATCGGACGGGTTCGGGAGATCACCGACAAGTCGGTCGAGCACATCGAGGTCGGCCGCCCGGCCACCGCCGTCGCCGCGGCGGTCGCCGAGGGGGAGTCGAGCTGATGCGCGCGCAGGGGAGGGGGAACTGATGGAGAGCGCGACCGTCGCCGCCGGTCACGGCCACGCCGACCACCACCACGGCCCGCCCGAGGCCAACCAGAGCTCGCGAATCGATCGCCAGACGCTCGGCATCCTCCTCTTCATCGTCTCGGAGGTCATGCTGTTCGGGGCGTTCTTCGCCTCCTACTTCTTCCTCCGGGTCGTCGTCGACCCGCCCAGCTGGCCGCCGGAGCCGTATGAGCTGCCGGTCGCCGTGGCCGGGATGAACACGGCGATCCTCGTCTCCTCGAGCTTCACGATCCACTACGCGCTGGAGTCGATCCGGCGCGGCAACCGGGCCGGCCTCAAGCTCGGCCTCGTGGCCACCTGGCTGCTGGGCGCGACTTTCCTCTTCATCCAGATCAACGAGTACGTGCACCTGGGCTTCAGCGCCCGGGACCTCTCGTTCGGCTCGATCTTCTACAGCCTCACCGGGCTGCACGGCGCCCACGTCTTCGTCGGGTTGATGCTGCTCACGTTCGCGACGATCCGCGCCTTCCGCGGCCACTTCGGCCCGAAGATGGAGGACCATCTCGGCGTCGAGGTGCCAGGGATCTACTGGCACTTCGTCGACATCATGTGGATCATCGTCTACGTGACCGTCTACATCCTCTAGCCACGGTCGCAGTGCCTCCGGGAGGGGGATCTCGATGAGGATCAACGAGGCGGCCGTCTTCAGGTGGGTCGTGATCGTCGGCATCGCCGCCGCCGCGGTGATCGCCGTGACGCTGCTAACGCGACCGCTGGTGGGAGCGCTGCTCGGCCTGGTGCTGGTGATCGCCGGGTGTGCCTACGCCATTCGCTGGGCGCGGACGAAGCGGCACGTCAACTCCTGATCCGACCTCCGAGGTCGAAGACGGCCAGCGTCAGCGCGATCGGGACCGTCGCCGGCAGCTCGTCGACCGCGAAGAAGAGGAGGTCGAAGCTGAGGCAGATCCCCGCGGCGAGCGCGGCGCCGCGCAGCTGCAGGCGGCGATCGGAGGCCAGAAGGGCGCCGAGGACCGCGGCGACGAAGAGGTCGCCGAAGCCCATCACCGCCGAGCCGAACGACGCCAGCTGGAGGCGGGGGAGGCCCGCCCCCGGGGAGACCGAGTTGAGGACAGCGTTCGGCCCCTGCAGGAGGTCCGAGCCGACCAGGTAGGCGTCCACGGCCGCCATCGCGTAGATGCCGAGCTTCAGCCAGCGGCTGGGCACGGCGCAGCCGGCGAGCCACCCGAGCGTGACGCAGGCCAGCGCGGAGAGGGCGAGGGCGGCGCTCTCGCCGCCCAGCGAGCCGCTCGCCGCCCAGGCGATCGCGAACAGCGGCAGGACCAGGGCGCCTAGCTCGAGGCGAGCCCCGCGGACGACGAAGGCGAGGGCGGCGGCGGCGAGTGGAGGTACGGCGACCAGGGCCAGGTAGGTGAGGAAGTGGGCGCTGGCGGAGTCGAGGGCGATCGCCGATACGACCACGACGATCGAGAGCGGCAGCACCACCGCCCCCCATCTGCTGCGCAGCCGCCGGAGCAGGGTCGCCGAGGGCGCCTTCGGCGCGGCGACGAGGAGCGCCTGGACCAGGCTGAGGGTCCCGATCGAGAGCCAGAACGGGAGCAAGTCTCAGACCGGGCCGGCGGTTGCCGCGGCCGGGTGGCGTCGCTCC
>JBKPOX010000199.1:0-39989 GCA_046733335.1 Actinomycetota bacterium
CGGTCATCTCCATGTTGACGAGGACGTAGCCGGGCATCGTCCGTTTCTCGGTCTGCACTTTCTGCCCGTCCTTCATCTCCGAGACCTGCTCGGTGGGGACGACGACCTGCCGCACGTTGCGGTTCTGGCTCATCGTCTGAACCCGGTGCTCGAGGTTGTGCTTGACCTTGTTCTCGTGCCCGGAGTAGGTGTTGATCACGTACCAGCGATACATCTGGGAAGCCTTTGTTTCGGGATCCGCGTTAGAGGATCTGCTTGATGAGCCAGTTGAAGGCCGCGTCGAGAGCGCCGAGGTAGGCGGCCGCGATGGCGACGAAGAAGATGGTGACGGCGGTCGCCTGGACCAGCGTCTCCCGGTCCGGCCACTGCACTTTCTTCAGCTCGGCCCAGCATGAGATCAGAAAACCGATGAAGCCGCCGCGCTGGCGCTGAGCGGAAGCCTGTTTCTGCTTCTTCGCCAGCTGCTCGCGCTCGCGCCGCTTCTGCTCGTCCCGCTTGCGCCGTTCGGCTTCCTTGGCGGCTTTCTTCTCCCCCCTTCGGGAAGTGCGCGGCTTGGGGGCGTCGGGCGTCTCGAGCTGCGACTCGGGGGCGCCGGCGGCGATCCCCATCTCGACCGCCTCGACCTCGGCCACCTCGCCGGAGACCGGGACCTGCGTGTCGTGCTGGGCCTGCGTGGGGCTGTCGTACCCCGGTGAGCGTTTCCGCTCTTCGGCTTCCCGAGCCCGGCGCTCGGCCTTGCGCTGTGCGCGGGTTTTCGCCATCGGCAGCTAGCGCGTCTCTTTATGAGGGGTGTGATGGCCGCACCAGCGGCAGAACTTGCGCATCTCGATCCGGTCGGGCGAGTTCCGCCGCGACTTGTTGGTCTGGTAGTTGCGCCGCTTGCACTCTTCGCAAGCCAGCGTCACTGCGATGCGGACATCTCCGCGAGCCATCTTCTCCCTCGTTCCGTGCCGGAGGTAGTCGTTACAGAAGAAAACCTCGGCCAAGGCGCGAGGCGGAGCCAAGGATAGCGCCCTCCGGCGCCCAGGGACCGCTTCCCGCAGGACCACAGACGCCATCGCGCATGCTTTACTAACTTTTATGTACAACGGTTTTCGGACCAGTCGTTTCGGGCACTGAGGAAGCGCGGTGCAGGAGGCGATCGACAAGCGGCGGCTGATCGACCGGGACAGCTTCGTCGAAGAGGTGGAAGAGCGTCTCCTCGACCCCCGGCACCTGGGGCGGCCCGGCGCATTGCTCCTCCTCGACATCGACTCCTTCAGCCTGGTCAACGACTCGCTCGGGCACGAGGCCGGCGATCGCCTGTTGGAGACGGTGGCGTCGCTGTTGCGCGAAGAGGCCCGCGCCGAGGATCTGCCGGCGCGGATCTGCGCCGACGAATTCGCGCTGTTGCTGCAGCAGGCGACGCCGCAGCAGGCGATGGCGGCGGCAAAGCGGCTGATCGGGCTGGTCCGGGAGCGAGGCCATCCGCCGGTCGGCGCCAGCGTCGGCATCGCCACCTTCGGCGGCAGCGGCGAGGCGGTCACGGCGGAAGGGTTGATGATCGCCGCCGACATTGCCCTCTGCGAAGCGAAGGAGGAAGGGGGCGGGCGGGCGATCGACTCGGCCGCGGGGCCAAACCAGAGGCTGACCTGGGCGGACCGGATCCGCGAGGCGATCGACCAGCAGCGGATCGTCGTCTACGCGCAGCCGATCTTCGACCTCCGCAGCCAGTGCGTCGCCCGCGAGGAGCTGCTGGTGCGCATGCTGGACGAGAACGGCGACGTGATCCCCCCCTCCTCGTTCCTGCCGACCGCAGAGCGGCTCGGCATGATCGCCGCGATCGACCGGCTGGTGCTGGCGCAGGCCGTCGAGCTGGCGGGCCGCTCGCAACCGATCGCGGTCAACGTCTCCGGCGCCTCGCTCTCCGAGCCGGCGCTGATCGAAGACGTGCGTCGGGCGATCGCCGACGGGCTCAATCCCGCCTGGCTCGACTTCGAGATCACCGAGACGGCGGCGATCGCGAACATGGCCGATGCCCGCAGCTTCGCCCGCACCGTCACGGGTATGGGCTGCGGGCTCGGGCTCGACGACTTCGGCACCGGCTTCAGCTCCTTCAGCTACCTGAAAGAACTGCCCGTGCAGCACCTCAAGCTCGACATCGAGTTCATCCGGAACCTGCCGAGCTCGCCGGTCGACCAGAAACTCGTGCAGGCGATGGTGCAGTTCGCCAAGGCGTTCGGCCAGGAGACGGTGGCCGAGGGAATCGAGGACGCGGAGACGCTGGCGATGGTGCGGGCCTTCGAGGTCGACTACGCCCAGGGCTTCCACATCGGCGAGCCGGCGCTGGTTGAAGGAGCGCAGCGGCTTGCGGTGACCGGTTGAGCTAACCGATCTCGAGGACGCTGCTGGTCCGCACCGTCCCGCCCGTGAGCTGCAGGGTGCGCGCGACCGCCCGGGCCCTGCCCCCGCGCTCGACCTCTTCCCCCAGGGGCACGGCGAGGAACCGGCGCTCACCGCGCTGGAGCGCGAAGGGGACCTTGTGAGCGCCGCTCAGGCCGCTGAGGACGAGGGTTCCTTCGCAGCTGGCGGCGGCAGCGCCGCCGCACTCGACCATCACCAGCGCCCGCGGCCCGACGAGGCTCGCGTGCCGCAGCGGGAACTCGATCGCCATCGGCGCCGCCGGGGTCTCATCGGCCACTGCGACGCCAGCCGCGTTCGTCGTCAGCGCTAGGAGCGCAAGCAGGAAGAGGGAGAGTCGAGACGATCGGCTCATGCCGATACATGGCAGCACAGATGTTCTAGGAGGACCCTAGAACGTTCGTCGAGATTTCGGCTGGGGCCTAAAGGTCTAGAGGCCCAGCGTCTTGGCGATGATGTTGCGTTGGATCTCGGAGGTGCCGCCGTAGATCGTCGAGACCAGGGTGCTGCGGACGAGTCGCTCCATGTCGTACTCGGAGCTGTAGCCGTATCCCCCCATCATCTGCATCCCCTCGAGCGCAGTCCGCTTGGCGACTTCGGTGACGAAGAGCTTCACCATCGATGCCTGCTGCGGCAGCATCCTGTCGGGATCCTCGTCGACCAGGGAGGCGACCCAGTGAGTCATCAGGCGGGCCGCTTGCAGGTCGGTGGCGAGGTCGGCGATGCGGTGCTGCAGCCCCTGGAAGGAGCCGATCGGCCGGTCGAACTGGCGCCGCTCCTTGACGTAGAGGAGGAGATCGTCCATCGCCCGCTGGGCGATCCCAAGCATCGTCGCCGAGAGGATCAGGCGCTCGACGTTGAGGCCGGCCATCAGCTGCATCCAGCCCTGGTCGACCTCGCCGAGGACGTCCTCCTCCCGTGCGGGACAGTCGGTGAAGTAGAGGTGGTTGGTCTCGCGGCCGCCCATCGTCTCGATCGGGACGATCTCCATCCCCTCGGTCTCCCGCGGCACCCAGACCATCGTCAGCCCCTGGTGCTTGCTGCCGCCACGGCTGGTGCGGCAGACGACGAGGACGTGGTCGGCGATGTGGGCGTTCGAGCAGAACACCTTCTGGCCGTTGAGGACGAAGCCGCCCTCAGCCGGCTCGGCTTTGCAGGAGAGGGCGCCGACGTCGGATCCGGCCCCGGGCTCGGTCATCGCGATCGCCTCGACCGAGCCGGAGGCGATGCCCCCGAGGATGTCCTGCTTCTGGGCCTCCGTGCCGAAGCGCTGGGTAGCTCCGGCGACGATCAGGGTCGTCGCGTAGCCGCCGATCGGGGCCAGCCCACGCGAGGTCTCCTCCATGAAGAGGCAGGCGTCGAGCATGGTCCCACCGGAGCCGCCGTAGCGCTCGTCGATCGTGACGCCGAGCCAGCCCAGCTCTGCCATCTGCTTGTAGACCTCGAAGTTGTGGTGCTCGCGGTAGCCGTCGGTCAGCCGCTCGCGCTGGTCGGGGGTCCCGCACTCGCGGTCGCAGAAGTCGCGGATGGCGTCGACGAAGTCCTTCTGCTCGTCGCTGAGGGCGAAATCCACGATCGGAGCCTACCTGCAGGCAAGAGCCCCGGAAGGGGCGACGCTCATGGCGCCAACACGCCAGCGGTCAATCCCGCCAGCTTCCATTCGTCGTCCTCGCGAACCAGCGTGAACTGAAAGAGCCGAGCTCCCGGAGCGTGGAAGACGACAAACGCCCGATCTTCCTCCACCCTGACTCGCTTGACTTCGCCTTCGGCCTGTTGGGCCGCGATACGGGATGCATCAGGAGATAGTAGGAAAGGCAGCGCCTTGGGGCAGGTCAGCCGGGGGCCCGCGCCAGAGGTCAGGTGCTGCAGGGTTTTCCGCGGGACGGAGGAGAGAAGGGCGCAGACCTCCGCGTAGTCCCGTTGGGACAGCGCATCGAGGTAACTGCGGTAGGCGGTTAGGACCTCTGCTCTGGTAGCGCCCTCGGCTTCCTCACCGTAACCTTCGATGCTTTCTTCCGCGTTCTCGGCGGGCTCAGGCCGCTTACCGTTCGCCCCGGCCGGCTCGGAACGCGGTTCGGTCGGGGTGGTCGCCTCGGCGCCGCCGCCACAGGCTCCGATCAACACCGCGACAACGAGAACCACAACGGCTGAAAGTACGTTTCGCCGCATCGCGCTTTCGACTCAGCCCCGAACCTGGCAGGTGCGGGTGACGTCGGTGGCGATCGAGAGCCCGTCGTCGAATTCGAAGCTGGCCCGCATCAGGGGGAAAGCCACGGCTCTGAGGCGCCTGGGAGCGGGGCAGTCGGCGACGATGAAGCTCCGCCGCTTGCCGCGGAAGGTGAACTGCCGGTTGAGCTGTATCGAGATGCCGGTGACGAAGCCCCAGTCGCCGGTGACTCGCGGAAGCGAAGCTTCCAAAGCGGTTCCGAAGGTTCCCTTGGTTGATTTGACGAGGAACGGCAGCACGTAGGAGGTGGGAACCGGCTTGGTCCCGTAGATGTGCGCAAAGATCGCCGGCTCACCCTTGAAACGGCCGTTGAAGGCGAGGATCTTGCCGTCCGAGGGAAACGGCGATTGCTCCGGCAGCCTCACGTTGGCCGAGAAGGTTCCTTCGCCCACCAGTGACGATGCGCATGCCTGTAGGGCCTCGCGGGTGGTCGAGGGATTGATGCGGCCCATACGGCAGAGCGGCAATCCGCGGGAGGACAAATGGCCCTCCCGGTTGATCGCAAACCGCACGGTACGCAGCTGCGGCATGACGGTGTCGCCGGCAGCGGAGATGTGACCGGCCACGCTCACGGCCACCGGCACGGCTCCCTGTCGCGGCAGCCGGCTGGGTGAGATGCCGCCCTCGAGCGAAACTCGAACTCCTTGCTTCTGCGCCACCTCCGCAGACGCATGCGGTAGCGAGGCCGCGTAAACCGAAGCGATCGCGGCCGCCGCCAAGGCAACCAGGAACTTCCTGCCGAGCACTTAGGACCCCCTATCGATACAAGGCGATGTAGAACGGCTCTTTGATGCGGCTGCCCGCGCTGAAGGTCTGCACCTCCACCGCCGGGGCCGCACACGAGGCGGTGCCGCCGATCGTAGCGTAGACGGTGACGTTGCCGGCCCCGTTGTAGCGAGGCGTCACCTGCGCACCTCGCGGGCTGAACCCAGGCACGCTGACGCAATAGATCCCGGCTTCGATCCCCTGTCGCACGTTCCCCGAGCCGATTCCCTTCGAGAGGGAGACGTCGACGTCTCCTTCCTGGCTCACGGCGGCGAACGCCACCGGATTCGCGGACGCAGCTTCCGTCGCGAAGTCCGCTTTGGCGGCCGCGGGCACCGTCGACAGGGTCGACTCGTCCAATTTGTCCCCCGTCACGGCGTTGGAGCCGATCTTGTCGGTCGAGATGGCTTCCGAGGAGATCTTGTCGTGGGTGACTGCGCCGGTCCCGATTTTGGACGCGACCACGGCCCCGGAGGCGATCTTGCCCTCCTTGACCGCGACCGCCTTGATCTTCGGGGCGGTCACCGCGTTCTTACGTAGCTTCTTCGCGGTAACGGCCCCGGGCCGCAGCTGCTTCTCGCCAACCGACTTGGGAGCGAGCTGCCCTGCGGCGACGGCACTCGCTCCGCCGATTGCCACGAAGAGGGCCAGAGTCGAGACGATGTTGGCGTAGTTGAGGCGAGCTAGCGCCTTTCGCGGGGTAATCACTGCAGATCACCGCGCGGGGCTTAGCGCCCCCGCCCTTTCTTCGAGGCCTTCTTGCCCTTGCCGCGACACGAAGCCTTCAGCTGCGGCCGCAGGGTCGCTCGACGGCCGTTCTGCGCCGTGAACTTCGCAGTGGCACGGTGCTTGCGGAGGCAGATGTTGGTCGAGTTGACCAGGAGACCCTTCCTGCCGCCCTGCATCGTCAGCTTGAAGGTGGACACAGGCGCATCCGGCACCAATTCGAAGGAGTTCCGGATACCTCCGTTCACAGAATCGATACGGGCACTCAGCTCGATCTCGATCGGCTGCGAATCGGGGCCCCTCAGCAGGGCGACCAGGTCCGGCAGCTGGTGGCTCGACGAGCGCAGATACACGGGGCCGCTCAGCGGCTCGTCGAAGAGGGGCGTCACCGCGGTCGCGTTGCCGTAGATGGCCGCCGCAGGACATTTGTGCTGCGCGAACTGGACCCGGGTGCAAACGGTTCTGATGTGCCCCTGATCCAGGAACTCCGAGTGCGGCAGGGTCACCGACGCACCGGCGATGTTCGCATCTCCCCGGCGGGCTTTGAGCACTGCCTGGAGCTTCGGATGAGCTCCGCGTTTCGTACCACCGAAGAGCCGGAAGGACAGCTTCGGCTTGAACGGCAACGCGGCGCAGTTCGCAGCCTGGAACCGCTCGGTGAGGCTGGCGCTGGTGTCGTCGGCGGTCGAATGGAGATTTCCTCCGGTGCCGGTGATCTGGCCAATCACCTGCTGCTGCTTGCAGTCGGTCGGATTCAGCGTGAAGTCCGGTCGGTCCAGATCCATCCTGATGTCGCGAATGCGCACAGGGATCCCCTGGTAAATCTGCGGGAAGGGGTCGGACAGGGCGGACGCCTGCGCGGTCACCGGGTCGACCCGCAGGGCCGTGCGAACCGCGATCACACCGAGGTCATACGGCCCCATGAGGATCGGGCTGATCACGACCAAGCTCATCGGTGCGCCCTTGTAAGGGCCCGCGAGGTAGACCTTGCCCCGCACGTAGCTCAGCGGAACGCCGACACCGGTCCCGACCTGCGTGGTGCCGATCTCGCTGGATGCCGGACACGAAGGCTGGGACTGCTCCAACGTGCCCTCCCCGGCTCCGGTGCGGCGTTCGGCCTGGGCGATGCCGGCGTCGGAGCAGATCCCAACGCCCGCAAACTTCGCGGCAAGGCCCTCGGGCAGCTTCACCCCGACCTGGCTGAACTCCTGATCGTCATCTGAGCGCTTCAGGCGGAAAACGAACGGAGAGAATTTCCCGGCGGAGGGATTGAGCGTCCCGGCTTCCATGCTAGGGCCGAAGGGTCGCTTCCCTAGCTGATCGACACATGGCGAGCCATCAGGCTTCTGCGTTACCGCATACGCGTTTTCCACCACATGAGGCGTCTGCGGATCGGCCCAAGAGAAGAACTCGGCCCGGATCCGCTTCTGACCGCAGACAATCGGGTTGACCAGGCCTGCCCTGACCCCACCCTTGAAGGTCATCTGCATGTCCTCCACTGGAAATTGCGGCAGATCATCGAAGGTGGTGGTGATCTGGCCGGTCTCCGGATCCAGGTCGATCCGGCCCGGAATCTTCACCAAGATGCCCCTTTCGGGTTCTTCGATCCCCAGGTAGATGGAGAGGAAGTTATGGAAGGGGTTGTCGTTCTGCTTGGCGATGTAGATGAATCCTTTCGGAGGGTTCGATTCCGGCAGGATCGGGGTGTGCAGCGTCAGCGTCCCGTACTGGGAGTTGTCGGGGCATTTGATCGGGGCGTTGGTGCCCAGGCCGATCTGCTCCGGCGTACAGCTGCCGAGGCCCTGGGCCGCAGACGGGGATAGGGTCATCCCGTCGGGGAGGGTGACGACCACACGCTTCATCGGGGGGGTGCTTACGCCTTTGATGAAGCCGTTTTGGGCATACAGCTCGCTCGCATCTTCGACGACGTCGTTCCGCTGCGGAACTTCCAGATGGACGTCGAGCCCGGTGGGCCCGCCCGCGTCTCGCGAGGAGGGCTGGATGTGCAGATCGGGCTCGAACCGCACCCTGGGATCGTCGCAGCCGGTCACGTTGAGTGGACTGCCCCACTCCTCGACCGGAGTGAAGCGCCCAGGTGCGGAGTACGACTCCACTTTCAGCCGGGCGCCCCCGTTATCGAAACCACAGTCCATCGGGTTCGTGAGAAGCGGCCGGATGGAGGCGCCGAATGGCGCGTTGACATTGGAAAAGCCGTTTTCGAACACTTCGAGGAGGTTCGCGATATACCGTTCAGGCCCGTGCGACGGATCACCCGGTACCCCCCAGAACGTCACTTCCGTGTATCGAAGATCGACGAGCGAGGAGATGTTCGGGGTCACCGTCTTGATCGCGTAGTTCTGAGCAGGATCAAGTTCGGGGTAGATGTGCCCCTCAACCAAACCGCCGGCAGTGAATCCGAAGTCGGCCGGAACACCTTTCGGCGGCTCGAGGTTGTAGATCGCAACCCTCGCCAAGACGTGGTTTGGGTTGTTGAAGATCCCACGGCCATGGTTGAAGCCGTTGTTGAGCCAGGAAATGTTCAACGTTCCAACCTGGGTCTCCGGGGGGCATGCCGTCGAGCTGTAGATCGATGCTCCTGGAGAGGCGAAGTCAACGGGATCGCACTTCGGGGTTGCCTCGGGGTTCCCGACAAAGCCACGCGGCAAGGTCACATCGGCCGTCCTGATCGCATCTACGCTGGGACTCTCCCGCGTTCCATCCTGGAGGCCGATCGCCGTCGTGAGGTTGAGGTCGAAGTTGACCCGCAGCTCGTAGGGATGATCGCCGGCGGTGCGGACAGGGCTGCCGAACGGGTAATGGCCGTCGTAGACCTCGGCCAGGAAGCTCCCCGGCACCACCCCGAACCGGGTGGGTTCAGCGGCAACCTGCACCGCGTCGACGTCGGTTGCCTTCAGAGCCGCGCCTTCTTCCACTTTCACCGAGTTCGTCGCGACTCCCACAGGCGTCGCGGGATCCATGGTGAAATCGATGATCAGCGGATAGAGGTACCCGGTGTGCCCGAAGAGTTTGCCGTCGTAGGGGCTAGCCGCCTCTTCGAGGAAGCTGGACTGCGGAAAGCTCGGGTCCGATTTCAGTTCGGCTCTTGCGGTGTCGGTGCCGATCCCACTGCACCATCCGTAGTCACAGACGTTGGTGCCGACCCACCCGAACCAAATGTCGGTTATGACCGCTCCCTCTGGAAGCTCGTCCGTGATGGTGATCGGTTCGGTCGGAGCGTCGGTCCCGAGGTTCCTGACCTGGACCGTGATCTGGCCGTCTTTCCCCGGCCAGAGCTTGGTGGGCGCGATCGCCGCCTTCGCATCGAAGGTGGCAGCCGCCGCGCTCGACGCGGCTGGGCCAACCACGGCTGCCATCGCAATCAGGGCGGCGGCGAGGATCGCCAGGCGGGTCCGGACAGTTCTTCTCTGATGACCGAGCATCGTCGTCTCCATGCTGATGTTGTTCGCCGTCCTTTGCCGCCTCACTTGCCTCTCCCTCCGTGGCGCTGAGTCGCTCTCCGCTGGTGATGACCTTTCTTCTTCTTGTGCTTCCGGACGCACTTACCGTGGCGCCTCACCTTGCCCTTCCGACATTTGCGGGGGCGCGGTTTCGTGGTGGTATTCCCCTCGCCGTTGAGCACCGAAGAACCAGGGCTCCGCCCCACCGGCGCCGCGACGAGGGGGCCTTGACAAGATTCTTCTGAGCAGTGGGCTGGCGGATTTGGGCGTTCGAAGCCCCCACCGATCCGCGCGACATACAGGTTCGACAGGCCGTCCACCTCATACCCCGTCCGGTTCGCTTCCGGAGCCGAGTAGAGGATGGTGCCGCCATCACCGCTTACTGCACGCACAAGTGGCTGGGCCCCTTCGGTCGCGGCAAAGGGCGGGAAGTCGGTGGTCCCGTCGGTAACCAGGCGCCGCACGCCGCTCCGCCACTCGTAGACGTCGTTGGTCCTGTTGACGTCCTTTGGTTCCAGCCGATCCCCGGTGCCGAAGGCGATGGTGCGGCCATCAGCCGCGATACGAAAGCCACTCACGCCGGGCGCTATCCATTCGCTGGTTCCACCTCTGACACAGGACACGCATTCGAGGGCTTCTTCCTCCGCTTCATATGCCATGAGCTGTTCACAAAACGGTTGAGGTTCGCCCGGAATCAGGATGCAGCTCGAGGAGACGGAGTCACTCGTGTAGCCGTTCCGCCAGACGGCGGGACCCACCAGGAGATTGCCATCCGCGGAAACCTGCGTCAGGCCAAGGCTGAAGGAGCCGCCCGGAAGGACGAGCCGGAACTGGCCATCCCGCAACATGTAGAGCCCTCCGCCTGCTCCTTTCCCGGGGATCAATTCCTTCGGTGATAAGAAATAGACGGTGGCGAGGTCGTCGGAAGCGATAATCCTCGGCTCTGCGAATCCGGTTCCAATCCCGACTTCCGGGACCAGGCAGGTCACGCAGGTCGTCTGTTTCGTTTCGTGGTTCCACCGATAGATGTCACGCGTCAGGTTCGCGTCGCCCGGAGCGAGCTGCGCCGCGGTGAGGAAGAGCGCTGACCGACCGTTGGGAGTCGCCTTGATGAATTCTGCGTCGATCCCGAACGCGCCAGGGCCGATGAGGGTCGTCTCGTCGCTCATGAGGTCCCGGACGTAGAGGCCTTCGGGTTCCCCACATGCGCCGTTCGGCGGCGTCTGGAAGTAGACGATGCTGCCGTCGGTGACAGAGGACATGTTCAGAGGTACTTTGGAGCGGACCTGGTTAGAGGCCCCTCCGACGCTGGTGAACGCATTTCGCCCGCCGAACCCGGGGCCGGTCCTTACCAAGCAGTCGGATGGCGTGCCATCGGGCATGATGCTGACCACCTCAGGCGTGCCGGAGCCGATGTCCACGAGGTTGCCTTTTCCGGTACTACTGAGACCGCCATTATCGACCAGGAAGACGTGTTTCCCGTCGGCGCTGGCGCTCACGATGTTGCTGCTCAGGTCGAGGGGGAAAGTTGACAGGACAGCTTGGTTCTGCTGGTCATCGAGGTGAACAAAAGTCGTGTCCGAAGGGCTGCCGAACAACGTGTTCCTCGTTGCATCGAAGATAAAGCTGGATAGGGAGTCGTCGTGGAAATCAAGCCTGTACACGAAGTCTCCACCGCCGACTTGAAGAGACGGCAATGGCAGAACGCTTCGCGATTTCCATCCGCTGGCGGTTCTCTCGGCCAGGAAACTCGCTCCCGTGCCGTTGTACCCACCGGGGGCTCCTCCCCGGACCGCCCAGAAGACCCTGTTTCCGTCGGCGGTCATCGGCTCCTGGTCCGCCTCGCCGCGAGGCGTCTCGACGTTTTGGTTTCCCTTGTTCGGCGTGTTGACCAGCTCGTAACCGCGGGGAGGGAGGGTGACTTCGGCGGTGGAGCGAGTCGTGAAGCTGCGCTCGTCGCTCACGGCCGCTCCGGAAGCGTTCTCGACTTTGACGCGGAAGCGGTAGCCGGTGTCGGGTTGGAGGCCTTTGAGCTCGTGTGAGATCACGATCGGTTCCGAAAAGCCGCCTCCATCCGTGTGGCTCGGCAGAACCTGCCAGGTGCTGCCGGCGTCGGTGCTCAGTTCGAAGGTGTAGTCGAGGCTCTCGCCGCCGGGATTGACCCTGGCGTTGAGCCGAGCGCTCGTGTCGAGCCGCGGCGCCGGACCCATGGTTTCCAGCTGGGTGGGCGCGGCCGCCATGGCACTTCCGGGGGAGACGAGGAGCAACAGGAAGGCGATCGCCGACAGGAGGGTCCTGACAAAGGGCGCACCTCTCCCGTCGCCGCCCCGGGAAGCGTTGCGGGCGAGGTCAGTTCCACGGAAGGGTCGACCATGCTCAAGGGTCCGGCGATGAATCAGTCCCGCGGTAGTTGCCATCGTGTCCAATCCCACTTCCTTCTCCTTATCGGTGAGCGGCCTCCCGTGTCCCGCCAGCGCGCGCGAGGCGCATCTTTGGGCCCGAGTGGGGAATCTCGCTCCCGGCCATGTCAGGCCCGAGATCTCCCGCGGGTGGCTATTGCGTTTCGTGCTCGTAAGGCCCCAAAACTCTGCGCTGCCGTCAGAGACGGTCCTTGCGAGACCCTGCCCCCCTCCCTGGAGAGCGCGGCCACTGTAACACGGATTGAGGACGATGTCTACAAATCAGAAGGTCGCGTCTCAGCCGGGCAGGGCCGGGCTGCCGGGGCGCCAGGCGGGGATCACCGCTGCGCAGGAATCGAGGTCGATTCGATCGTTGACAGCGTGTAAAGAAACGAGGAAAAAGCCCGGAACGGGACTCGAACCCGTGACCCCTTCCTTACCATGGAAGTGCTCTACCAGCTGAGCTATCCGGGCAGTCTGCGCTTGGCTCCGCCAGCCATCGCTCAGTCCGATTCTAGACGGTGATCGGCATTCAGGAACGGTGCCCCCAGGGCATCGCCACGGCCAGCTTCCATGCGCCCTCGATTCGACGGAGAACCAAGGTGGGATTCAAGGTCCTGCTGAAGGGCTCACCTTCGAGACCGGCCGAGCTGAGCAGCCACTGCTCCGATCCCAGAGCCACCTCCCCGGCGGTGACGAAGGAGCTCCCCTGAATCTCGATGTTGGATCGGGCGACGATCAGCTGGTGCAGGATGGGCCGGATCTCCTCCCGGCCCCGCACGGCTGTCGAGTCAGGAGTGAGGAAGCAGGCCTCCTTGGAGAAGCAGCGCGAGGCAGCCTCGAGGTCGCAGGAGTTGATCGCCGCAGCGAAGGCGCGGGTGCAGGAACTCGGCTCAGCCTCACCCTCGACCTTAGACTGAGGCCGAGAATGGTCGAGGGTGTTACCCATGGCCCTACAGGAATTTCGAAGGCTGGAACCGGCAGTAGCGGAATTCGAAGCTCAAGACCGTGTTGTTTGCCTGCTTCGCGGTCGAAAGCAGACGGACGACCAGCTTCTGCGCCGCCGTCCCTTCTCCATGGGCTAGCTTGCGGCCGGCCATCTCGAAGAGATCGACCTCCTGCTTCACGTATCCCAGCCATTTCGTCAAGACCGCGCTGTCGGCGGCGGGTTTCGGCACCTGCAGGAGCTGGGCCCTGGTGCGCTTCAGAGCTTTAGCGGCGCCGAGCAGTTGCTTCGAGGCCTCTTTGAACTTCCCCGCCTTCACTTTCGCCCGGGCTCCCTTGAGGATCCTTTCGTTGGCTTCGGTGTTGGCCTTGCAGATCGGTTCCACCGCCTGCACATAGCTCTCGCGCGTGGTTTCGGCGGCGGTCGCGGGAATCGCGCCCAGCGTGAGCGCCAGCACCGCAACGAACAAGATCATCCTCTTCCCTGACATCAACCCTCCCTTGGTCCCGGCATCAGCAAGAAGATGATAGGCACGTTTTGTTCAGAACCAGTTGCGTTTCCAAATGTTTCTGAACAAGTACTTCAACTTCGGTTGCCTGACGCAGTTGGTCTGTAACGTGCTCCGTCGCGTGCGCCGACCCTCCTTCCATGCCGGCCTGATTCTCGCGGTTGCGGCCGCGAGCCTGTGGGGGTGCGGTGGATCGACCACGACGGATTCGCGGCCCGCCCCCGCCGCCAGCGAGTTTCCCGCTGTGCGCGATAGGACGATCCGGGACCTCCTGCAGACGCCCGGGGCGGTCCCAGCCCGCCTCGTGATCGCGCCCGCCGCCCAGGTATTCGCCGTCGGTGACAACCGCTACCCCTTCGGCGTCTTCACCCGCGGCAACGCGCAGGTGAGCGACGTGGATGTCGCGCTCTACTTCGCCAGGCATGAACGGGGACCGGTGACCGGGCCGCTTCCGGCGCAGGTGAGCTCCCTCGAGGTGAAGCCCGCCTACCGCGCCGCGGGCGAGGACCCCGACGAGGCGAAGAGCGTCTACGTCGTTCCTAAGGTCGACTTCGATCGCAAGGGTCCCTGGGTCGCAATCGCGATGATCCGGGGCGAGGAGGGGCTCGAAGTCTCGCGGGTGCCGAGCCCTGTGGTGGGCCAGGCAGCGGTGCCGGAAATCGGCGAGCGGGCGCCGCTGATCCACACTCCCACCGCCGCCGACGTCGGGGGCGATCTGGCGAAGATCGACACTCGGATTCCACCCGACCAGATGCATGAGGTCGACTTCGCGGAAGTCCTGCGCAGGAAGCCGATCGTGCTGGTGTTCGCGACTCCGGCCCTTTGCCAGAGCCGGGTCTGCGGCCCGGTGGTGGACGTCGCCGAGCAGGTGGCCGAGGAGTACGACGGCGAGGCCGAGTTCATCCACATGGAGGTCTACCAAGACAACGATCCGGGCAAGGGGATCCGGGCGCAGCTCCGTGCCTACCATTTGCCCACCGAGCCATGGACCTTTCTGATCGACCGCGACGGCGTCATCCGCGACCGCCTCGAGGGCGCCTACGGGGTTGCGGAACTGGAGCAGGCGACGAGGACGATCCTCGACGGTCGATGAAGGGGGCACCTGGCCGAGGAGGTTCACGGAGTGGGAAGTCGGAGTTCGTCGAGCGGATCCTGAGCGCTGGGTGACCTAACGACGGCCGCGCTTGCGGCGGCGTTTCGGGGCTGGCTCTGCGGCGTCCCGCAGGGTCCGTTCGCCGGCTTTCTCGGTCGACTCGCCCATCGTCATCTGGAACATCGCCAGGAGGGCGTCGGAGGCAAGGGGGCGCATCCGGTCGAGCGCCTCGCGCACTTTGGGCCACTCCTCCTCCGGCCGGCCCTCCCTGTCGAACGGCTCCCAGATCTCCTTGACGAAGAGCTCGACGAAGGTGCGGGCGACGGACTCCGAGCTGCGGCGCAGCGCCTCCGCCGTGCGGATCGCGGCCTCGGGCGATACCCCGAGCTCGACCAGGGCCCCGCCGGCGCGCTGCAGTCGCGGGCTGATCACCTCGATCTGCCCGGCGGGCAGCTGCCGGAGCACGCCGAGCTTTTCCGCCCGTCGGAGCAGCTTCGGGTCGAAGCTCTCCACCCCCCAGGCGGAGGCGAGCTCCTCCTCGCTGAAGATCTCCGGCGTCTCGTCCTCGAAGGGGGCGCGAACCGCCCGGGCGAAGTCCACCATCTCCCGCGATGAGCCTTCGCTGCTCTCGAGCACCCGGCGGATCGCCTCCAGGTTGAGGCCCTCGGCCTGCATTTCGCGCGTCAGCTCGATCCGCGCGACATGGTCCTCGTTGTAGTAGCCGGTGCGGCCGTGAACCTCCGGGGGCGGCAGGATGCCCCGCGTTTGGTGGGCGCGGATGTTGCGGATCGTCATCCCGGTGCGCCGCGCCAGCTCCCCGATCGTCATCTTGCCCTCGGGGCGGGACCTCGGGCCCTTGCGGCCGCTCATCTGCTCATGGTAAGGGGGAAGCGCTGGCCGTTCATCTTCCTTCCCGCGTCTGAGCAGAGGAAGGCGATCGCCTCCGCGAGGTCCTCCGCCGGGGTGAAGGTCGGGTACTCCACGTTCGGGTTCTCCTCTCGCATCCGGGGCGTGAGGATCGCCTCGACGACGAGGATGTTGGCGGTCGCTCCGCCCGCCGCGAAGCCATCCGCGAGGGCAAGGGTCCATGCCTCGGCGGCGGCCTTCGCGGCCGCGTACGCGGCGTTGGTGTTGCTGGGATTCTGCGCCTGGGCGGCGGAGACGAGGACGAAACGGCCGTGCGGGCTGGCGGCGAGCTGGTCGTGGAAGGCGCGGGTGGTGTGCTGGACGGTGCGGACGAGGAGGTCGTGGAGAAGAGCCCAGTCCGAGAGCGGGGCTTCGTGGAGGGGCTGCCCGCCACGCCAACCGCCGACCAGGTGGACGAGCCCATCGACATGGCCAAAGCGCTCGACCAGCGCCGCGCACCAGGCTCTGGTCGCCTCCTCGTCGAGAAGGTTGACCACGCGGCCGTCCCAGCGCTCCGGCGGCAGGCCGAGCTCGGCTGCGAGGTCGTCGAGGGTTTCCTGGTCGCGGTCGGTGCCCGCGACCGCGGCGCCAGCTGCTGAGAGTCGCTCCGCGACGACCGGGCCGAGGCCGCCGCCGACGCCGGCGATAGCGATCACATGGTTATCCAGCATTGGTGCATCTTTTCAAGTGGCTGGAGTGGGCTTGCGAGCTGAGGTATTCTGTCTGCAGCGGTTGCAATGATTCCGCCGTGGAGCTGCGGCAGGCAACCCCCGAAGGCAATGCGACCTAGGCGAGGGGATCGCCGCCGCCTGGCTCATGCAGCAGGGCTATGGGGTCTGGATCCCCTTTGGCCACAGCCCCGACTGTGACTTGCTGGCCCAGGAGGAAAAGAAGTTGCTGCGGGTTCAGGTGAAGACGTCGACCCTTCTACGTAACTATCGCTGGACGGTGGCTACCTGCACCCGTGGAGGGAACCGCAGCTGGAACAGGGTCGTGAAGAAGCTCGAGGAGACCCGGTTTGACTACCTGTTCGTCGTAGTCGGCGACTGGCGTTGCTGGTTCATTCCTGCGGCCGAAGTCCACGGCCGTAGCGGAATCACCTTGGGCGGTCCCAAATACTCTGAATTCGAGGTTCGTCCTCCGCGGCCGTTTGCCTCCAAGGCAGAGGCACCGGCCTCAATGGGGGAGGCAGGATTCGAACCTGCGTAGGCAGAGCCAATGCGTTTACAGCGCATCTCCTTTAACCACTCGGACACTCCCCCGAGGAATAGAGGCCGAGATTCTACGCAACCGCCAATGACCGCAGAGAGCCGGCCTAGCCTTCCGCCGCCCCCAACCGAGCCGACATCTGCTCGTTGAAGGCGGTCAGCGCCGAGAAGGGACGCATGAAGACGGTCAGCTCGGCGACGCGGCCGGCGTCGTCGAGCTCGAGGAAGTCGATGCCCTCCAGCTCCCTGCTCGTGCCGGCGACCGTGGCCTTGAAGCGGAGCGCGATGGTGTCACCCTGGTGGAGTTCGTCGGTGTAGGTGAGGTCCTCGAGCGTGCCGGCGACGTGGGTGAGAACGGTGATCACGGTCTCACGCCCTTCGAAGCCGCGGAAGAGAACGGGGCTGTGGAGGACGACGTCCTCGCGAAGCGTCTCCGTCAGCAAGCCCAGGTCCTTTCCCTCGGCGGCACGGCGGAACGGGTGGGGCTCGGCCATATGCCCACTGTAGCTCGACCTGCTGGGATACTCACGCCGTGCCGAGCGACCGCTTCTACTCACGCCTGTCCCACTCCCTCGGGGCCAGCGGGCTGCGCTGGGTCGGCAAGCTGAACACGCCGCTCTACCGGCTCAGCGGCGGGCGCGTCGGCGGCAAGGTGGGCGGGGGGCCGGTCCTCCTGCTCACCACCACCGGCCGCAAGTCGGGCCGGCCGCGCACGGCCCCGGTCCTCTACCTGGCCGACGGCGAGCGCTTCGTCGTCATCAACACCAACGCCGGCAATGCGAAGACCCCGGCCTGGTCGCTGAACCTGCGCGCAGAGCCGAACGCCGAAGTCGAGGTCGGTCGCAGGCGCATCGAGGTGCGCGCCCGCCTTGCCGAGGGGGAGGAACGAGCCGACCTCTGGTGCCGGCACATGGAGCAGTACTCGGGCTGGGACTACTACGAGTCGAAGCTCGACCGCGAGATCGGCGTCTTCGTCTTGGAGCCGCGCCAGCCAGACTAGGAGGCTTCGCGGAGCATCTGCGCCTCGGGCAGGCGCTTCAGCTTTTTCAGCGTGTTGTTCTCGATCTGGCGAATCCGCTCGCGGGTGACGCCGAAGGTCCTCCCCACTTCCTCCAGCGTCAGCGGCTCGGCGCCGGAGAGGCCATAGCGAAGTTCGATCACCTGCCGCTCGCGGTCCGGCAGGACTTCCAGCGCCTTACGGACACCCTCCTTCTGCAGGTGCTCGCTCGCTTCCTCGAACGGCTCCAGGACCGCGTCGTCGGCGACGAAGTCGCCGAGCTCGGATTCGTCCTCGTCCCCGACCGGTTTCTCCAGCGAGACCGGGAGCTGAGCAACGCGAAGGATGTCGCGGACGTCGGAGACGGGCCAGCGCAGCTCTTCGGCGATCTCCGCCGGCTCCGGCTCGCGCCCGAGTTTCTGCACGAGCTGCCGTTCGACGTGGGCGACCCGGTTCAGCTTCTCGACCATGTGGACCGGGATCCGGATCGTGCGCGCCTTGTCGGCGATCGCCCGCGTCACCGCCTGGCGGATCCACCAGGTCGCATAAGTGGAGAACTTGTACCCGCGCCGGTAGTCGAACTTCTCGACCGCCCGGATCAGCCCGAGCGAACCCTCCTGGATCAGGTCGAGGAAGCCGAGCCCGCGGCCGAGATAGCCTTTCGCGATCGAGACGACCAGGCGCAGGTTCGCCTCCACCATCTGCCGCTTGGCCAGCATGTCGCCCCGCTCGATCCGTTTCGCCAGCTCGACCTCCTGCTGCGCGGTGAGCAGGTCGACCTGACCGATCGCCCGCAGGTAGAGCCGCAGCGAGTCGAGGCTCGGCTCGACCGTGAGGTCGAGCTCTTCCTTCTTCGCCGCGCCGGTCTCACCGCTCCGCTGCGCCTTGTAAGCGCTGACGCCGTCCTCGGCGATCACGTCGACCCCGTGCTCGACCAGGTGCGCGTGGAGCTGGGAGACCTGCTCCTTGGTGATCTCGACCTCCTCGAGTGTGGAGGAGATCTCCTCGAAGGTCAGATAGCCGCGCTCGCGACCGCGCGCGATCAGCCCCTGGAGCTCCTCGATCTCACCGACGGGGCTCGCGCCCTCATCGCGCTCGATGACGTCAGCCGCTGACTCCAACGGTTCGATAGTGACTGCCCTCGCTGCGTTCCCTCTCCCCGTCCCCCGGGACGGCCGGCCCCAAAGCTCCGACCGTGCCGGATTATAGGGAGAATCGTGTAGATGCCGAGCAGCCGAGTCGCTTACTATTCGTTAGCCGATGGCCGACCCGACCACCGTCACCCCCTCTGCGCCTGACGTCCAGGCCTCGCTGCCGGCGACGCAGGTGAGCCTCTCGCGCGTCGGCGTCACCGGGGTCGAGAAGGTCATCCGGGTCAAGGCCGACGGCGAGGAGAACCTCTTCTACGCGGAGTTCGAGTGCTTCGTCGACCTCGATCCGCGACAGGCGGGCGTGCACATGTCCCGTTTCGAGGAGATCGTCGGCGAGGCCATCGACGAGGTCGTCCTCGGGGAGGCCTTCAAGGCCGAGGTGCTGGCGGCGCACGTCGCCGAGCGGGTGCGCGAGCGCCAGGCCGGGCAGCGGGCGGAGGTCTTGGTGGCGGCGCGCTATCCGGAGACGACGAAGACGCCCGAGACCGCCAAGAGCACCCAGGAGATCTACGTCCTCTACGGGACCGCGGTCGCTTCGGCCCGCGGCACCCGCACCCTGACCGGGGTCGAGGCGCAGGGGATGACCGCCTGCCCCTGCGCCCAGGAGATGGTCGCCGGCGCCGCCCGAGAGCGGCTCGAAGACGCCGGGTTCGACGCCGAGGAGAGCGAGCGGATCGTCGACCTGGTCCCGATCGCGACCCACAACCAGCGCGGCATCGGGACCCTCTACGTCGGCTGCCCCGAGGGTGGCCCGGCTTGGATCGAGGCGCCGGAGCTGCTGCGGATCGCCGAGACCTCGATGAGCTCGGAGATCTACGAGCTGATGAAGCGCTCGGACGAGATGTCCGTCGTGCTCAAAGCCCATGAAAACCCGCGCTTCGTCGAGGACTGCGTGCGCGAGATGGTGCGCCAGGTCGTCGCGGGCTATCCGGATCTCCCGGACGAGACCTTCGTGATGGCTCGGCAGGAGAACCTCGAGACGATCCACCGCCACAACGTGGTCGCGGAGCGTTACGGCATCCTCCGCGAGCTCCGGGACGAACTGGAGAGCGGCGAGCGGCGAGCGCCTCACCTGACGATGCGCGAGTGGCTCGAGGCTCCCGGCGGCTGAGCGCGATCAGGGCCAGCCGAGCAGGCTGGCGAGCTCCGAGGCTTCACGCCGCAGCGCCCTCTCGTCCGCCTGTACCCGCGACCAGATCCAGCCGCTCGCGGCGCGCACCAGGTGCAGGCTCCTCCCCCGCGGGTCGGCTTCCCCGATCGGCGGCGCCGCCCGGCTCGCGGCCAGCATTCGAGTGAAGGAGCGGTCGAACCGGCGCCTCGCCTCGCCGATCCCCGGAACGTCGAGGAGCGCGGGGTCGAGGAGGACGGAGGCGAGCTCGGGCTCGGCCGCCATCACGGCCAGAACCGCGGAGACGGCAAGCGGCAGCCCTTCCGCCGGATCCGCGGCGGCCGCGCATGCCTCCCGCGCAACCGCGAGCGTGTTGCGGGCGGCGACCTCGTGGGTCTCCCGGATGCACTCGGGGAGATCGCCGAAGAGCTCGTAGAAGGTTTTCTTCGACACGGCCGCGGTCGCGACTACCTCGTTCAGCGTGGTCCCCACGTAACCGCGGGCGGCGAGGATCTCGGCGCAGCTGCCGATCAGCCGCCAGCGCTGACTTTCGCGGACCTGGGCCGGGGAGAGCCCGTGACGTCCGGGCGGAACCTTGAACGAGCTGAAGAACTCGCGGCCTGGCGGCCGCCGGTCGCCTCCCATGGCCGGAAGGTAAGCAGAGCGACTGGCGGGTTGCCGGTTCAGGAAGGAGACCGCACAGCCCGTTCGGCGGCGGCGACGGCCTCCGCCCGACCGATATAGGAGGTGAGGAACAGCTCCACCAGATCGGGGAGCAGCTTCGTCAGCCGCTCGCCTTCTCCCGCGTCGACCCTCTGCGCGACCAGCGCCATCATCCCCCCGACGAGCGATTCCTGGATCGCCGGCGAGGGCTGCTGTTGCCGGTGGCTCGCCGGCAGGTCCTCGACCAGCACGCGGCGAATCCGCTCCAGCGCCGAGCGACGGTAGGTGGCGATCTTCTCGCCGGCCCGAACCGGGGCGATCAGGCTGAAGCGGACGAGGTCCGGGTTGGCGGCGAAGGTCTCCAACATCGCCCGCAGCCGAGCCGCCACCCGGTCCGGCCACCCCCCCGCCGTGCCCGCTTCCTCCATCACCCTCTCCAGGTGCTCGCCGATCAGGTCGAACGCCTGCAGATAGCACTCTTCCTTGCTGGAGAAGTAGGTGTAGAAGGTGCGGCGGGACACACCCGCGGCGGCGCAGATCCTGGTGATGGTGGCGTCGTGATAACCATCGGCAGCCACGGCGGCGATGACGCCCACGGTGAGGCGGTCCCGCTGGTTCTTGGTCACGTAGTCGCGTTCCAGCCCGTGCCTGCCCGGCGGCAGCCTCGGCAGCCGCCCAGATACATCCTCGGATTCGGCGTTCCGGGCGGCCACAGGCACGACGATAACCACAATCCAGCGGTTCGTAAACTTTCGATTACGCTTTAAAACCTAGAGTGTTTTCGCATGCTGGGCCCCGCAACACGCAGGGCCCTCCGCAGGCGGAAGGAGCTCGGCGGTCAGCTCGCTCGCACCAGGTCGGTCGCCGCCAGATCTCGTGCGCCCTCGGCGCCCAGATACGGCTCCAGCACGAGCTCCGCCAGCTCCGGCAGCAGGCTCGGGATCGAGTCCGCCTCGCCGAGGGCGAGGCGCCGGTTCAGAAGCCATGCGACGCCGCTGGCGGTGGACCGCTCGAGGCTCTCCGGGAGCCCCTGGATGGCATCGGCGCGGTACCGCCGCCCCTCGCGCAGCTGGGCGGCCACCTCGTCGAGCATCTGCTCGTACCGAGCTACCGCCTCGGGACCGGCGGTCTGCGCCTCGACGAGGGCGACCTTCGCCCTACCGGGCTGGGCGGCGACGAGGTTGAGCAGCTCCCGCAGGCCGAGGTAGATTCGCTCACCCCAGGTATCGCCGCCTTCGGCGGCTTCCCGCATCGCCGCGCGACCCGTGTCGACGATCTCCTCGTAGGCCTCCAGAAGGCACTCTTCCTTCCCCCCGAAGAGGGCGTAGAAGCTGCCGACGCCGACCTGGGAAGCGGCGACGAGATCGTCGACGGTGGCCGCCGAGTAACCGCGCTCGGCGAACACCTCGATCGCCGCCGTCAAGGCTCGCTTCCGCTGGTGTTCGGTCACGACCTTGCGCGGCAGCTGCTCGCGACCGACCGGGCCTGGCATCAGGTGCTTGGGAAGCGAGGCCATAGCGCGAGGATAGCGGAGAAAACGGCTTTTCCGGAGTGTTAAGCGAAAGCGGCATAGAAGGAAAATCACTGCAAACTTTCAGAATCTGTTGTTTTCATTGAGAAGTGCTACGGTGTGCGAGAAACAGGGGGGCGTCACGAAAAAGAGGTTGCGGACGCGGATTCGATGCAACGTCATCTGCCGGCAGCGAGCGAGTGCCGCGGCGGCGATTCTCCCCGGGACGAACTGACGAGGCTGCAGGCAGTGCAGGTCTCCGGGGGCGCCGAATTGCGATCGCAGATCATGGAGTCGATGCTCGTCTGCTGTGGCGAACTCGGTTACCGGCAGGTCTCGGTCGAGCGCGTGTACCGGCACTACGGGGGCTCCCGCAACCAGTTCTACAGGCACTTCGGCAGCAAGCAGGAGTGTTTCGCCGCCGCCTACGAAGGCGAAGGCGACCGCATCTGCGGCCTCCTCCTGGACGAGGCGGAGCGAGGGGGCGGCAAACGCGACCGGCTGACGGCGGCACTCGAAAGCCTCGCCTCGGTGGTCAACAGCCGGCCCGCGGTCGCACGGGCGATGTTCGTCGAGGTGCACGTCGCGGGCGGCGCCGCCCTACGCAAACGCCATGAGATCGTGGAGCGCCTCTCCCGCGCCCTCGAGGACTCCTGCCACGGAACCGGTCCGCGGCAGTCGCCACCCCGCACCACAGCCGAGTTCATCATCGGGGCGATCGAGCAGGCCGTCTGCGCCTCGCTGCTGCAGGAACGGCCCGAGGACCTGGATGCCGCGATCCCGGAACTCGCGTCGATCGTCCGCAGCTTCTACGCGAGGGGATGAACAGGCCCGCGGGCCAGACGCTCTCCGCCGGCGTCAGGCCGCGCCGGCCGGGAAGGCGCCGAGGCTGACGATCACCTGGTGCAGCTCGGCTCCCCCTCCCCGATCCTCACGCGCCTGGGAACTGGCCTCAACCGCCTCTTCGACCTGCTCGCGGAAGGCGTCTCTGGCGCGGCAGATCCGCGCCCAGCTTGCCGAGTCCACCTCGGCGACGATCATCTCGCACCCGCTGCCGGCGAGCCCGGCGGCGGAGAAGAGGCCGGTCCAGACATCCGGCTTCAGCCCGTAGACCTTTTCCAGCGCCCCGCGCCGCTGCACGGCCTCGACCACCTCGACCACGTCACAGCCCTTCGCCAGGACGCGGCTGAGGTGGTAGGAGATCGTCCACAGGTCCTCGGTCAGCAGATCGGCAAGCGAGCTGGCGCTTGCGGGCCGCTGGCTCAGCTCGAAAAGTATCCGGCGCCGCAGTGGATGATTCAGAGCCCGCAGGACCCGGTCGAGCAGGTCTTTGCCGCTGCCCGAGTCCTCCTCCCGGCCCGCGACCGTCCTGGCGTTTGCCGTTACTCCCATCTTCCTCCGCCTTCCCGCAAACAGTTCGCAGCTGACCCTAGGGCGGCTCCCCCGGCCCTACGAAGGCAACTTTCTCCACCAATTCGCCCGACGTCTCGGAAAGGACGCCATTTGTCGAGAAGGTACGGGTCCGTATGGAGACGGATAACCTCTGATCAGAGATAGATGCCTCAGATGGGTCTTGCCCCCGAACCCTCCCCCCTGGGAATCACCCCCAAGCTCGCCTCCGCCCTCGCGGACCCTTACGGGGGCCGAATCCTGAGCGCCCTCGCCAACCGGGATCTCAGTCCCTCGGAGTTCGTCCAACGCTTCGAGGGTGAGCTCGACTACGTCTCCCGGTGCTTCCGCCGCCTGAGGAGGCTCGGCTATGCCCACGTGGTCGAGCGGCGCCCCGGACGCACCCGGGGCGCCTCCGTCCAGCACGTCTACCGCTCCGTCGACCGGGCCGACCTCGACATGAGCCCGCTGCGCTCGCTGCCACCCCGGCTGCGCTGCACCGAGAGCCATCGAATCCTCAGCTCGTACTTCGAGGCCGTGCGGGAGGCGCTGAGGGCCGGGACATTCGACGCGCAGGCCGGGGGCCATCTCTCCTGGGACAGGGTGGCCCTGGATCCGGAGGGCTTCGCGGAGCTGAGCGCGAGGCTGGCGGAGATCGAGGCCGGTATCGGCGGTCGGGAGGCCCTGGAACGGGGGCGGGAAGCCGTCCGGGACGGGAGCGAGGTCGTGGCCTCCTTCGGTCTGGCGAGCTTCCGCGCGCCGCTCGAGGCGGAGGCGATCATGCAGGCTCCCGACCGGCTGCCGCACCCGGCCAACGAGAGTGCCGGTGACGAGTCGTCGCCGATCCGCCCGGAGCTGGCGAAGGCGCTCTCGAACCGCTGGCGCTCGCGGATCCTGATGGAGCTGAACGTCCGCCCCCTCAGCCCGTCCCGGTTCTTCGAGGAGCTCGGGGGGGATCGCTCCTACGTCGCGCGCTGCTTCCGGGAGCTCGCCGCGTGGGGATATGCCGAGGTCACGGAGGAACGAAACGGCGGCAGGAACGGGGGCGGCGTCGAACGCATCTACAGCAGCACGGCGCGCGCCTACTTCGACCAGGCGGGCTGGGAGGCCCTTCCCGCCTTCCTGCGGGTCGAAATCCTCATCGGCTTCCTCAACTCGTACCTGGAGATGATCCAGCGGGCGCTGCTCGCCGGCACCTTCGATCGCGACGACAACCGGCACCTCTCCTGGCGAAAGGCCGTGCTCGACGAGGATAGGTGGGAGAGCATTTCCCAGCGCCTGGACGCGGCGATGGAGTGGCTCCCCGAGCTCGAAGCGGAATCGGTGGAACGGACCGGCGGCGATCCGGGCCGCCTGATCCCCACGGTGGTCGGCCTGGCCGCCTTCCGCTCACCCCATCGGGTTCGGTAGGCGCGCCCGCTCGCGCTGCTGGGCCTCGATCCGCCGCCGCAGGCCGAAGAAGTAGTCGGCGCCGCTGATCACCGTCGCCGCCAGGGCTAGGTAGACGAGGGCGTCGACCCAGAGCGGCGCGGGGTTGGCGGCGATCAGGGCGATGACGGCGGCGATCTGCAGGACGGTCTTCACCTTCCCGAGCCAGCTCGCGGCGATCACGATCCCGCGCTCGGCCGCGATCGCACGCAGGCCGGTGACGGCGATCTCGCGGGCGATGATCACCATCGCCACCCAGGCGGCGAGCCGGTCGAGGGAGACGAGGGAAAGCAGCGCGCCGGTGATCAGCAGCTTGTCGGCCAGGGGGTCCATCAGCTTGCCGAAGGTCGTCACCGCGTCCCGGGACCGCGCGAAGTAGCCGTCGAGCCCGTCGGTGAGCGCGGCCAGGGCGAAGACCGCGGCGGCGAGCGCGTCGCCGTTCGGGGTCTCCCCGAGGAGCGCGACGACCACCACCGGCACCGCGAGGATGCGGAGCAGCGTCAGGAAGTTGGGCAGGTTGGGAGGGAACATCCCCGCTCACCTACCCAGCAGGTCGAGTTGGAACATCCCGCGCTCAATTACCGGCGGCGGCGGCCGGGGCAGCCTCCGCGTCGCGCTTGGCGAAGTAGTCGCCGCCCTCGATGCTGACGTGCGGGATCGCCCGCTCGAGCCAGCGCGGCAGCCACCAGGCCCGCCTCCCCAGCAGGACCATCACCGCCGGCACCAGCAGGCAGCGGACCAGCGTCGAGTCGATCGCGATCGCCACGGCGAGGCCGACGCCGAACTCCTTCACCACCGGATCGCCGCTGAGGACGAAGCTCGTGAACACGCAGACCATGATCGCGGCGGCGGAGGTGATCACCCGCCCGGTGTTGGCGAGCCCTTCGATCACGGCGCGCCTCTCGTCGCCGTACTCCTTGTAGTGCTCGCGCATCTGGGTCAGCAGGAAGACCTCGTAGTCCATCGAGAGCCCGAAGAGGATCGCGAACATCAGCAGCGGCACGAAGCTGACGATCGGGATCGCGTGGTCGAGGCCGATCAGCGAGGAGCCCCAGCCGAGCTGGAAGACCGCGGTGACGACGCCGTAGGCGGCCGCGACCGAGATCAGGTTCATCGCCGCCGCCTTGATCGGCACCAGCAGCGAGCGAAAGGTGACGAGCAGGACGACGAAACTGAGCGCGACGACGATCGCGATCATCAGCGGCAGCTTGTCGCTGATCTGAGTCGCGAGGTCGATGTAGCCGGCGGTCTGGCCGCCGACGTAGGAGTGGGCGCCGGTCCCCTTCAGCGCCTGCGGGATCGCCTCGTCGCGCAGGTCTTCGACCAGGTCGACGGTCTCGTCCGACCAGGGCTCGGACTTGGAGACGACGGTGAAGACGGCGACCGTCCCCTGCTTGTCGAAGGTGGGTTCGGTGACCGCCTCGACGTCCCTCGCTCCCGTGATCGACTTCTCCAGCTTCGGCAGCACCCGCTTGGCTTCGGCCGCCGACCCGAATTCGGAGGCGATCAGAAGCGGCCCGTTGACGCCAGGGCCGAAGCCCTCGTTGAGCGCGTCGTAGGCCTGGCGCGAGGTCGTCTCCTTCGGCAGGGCGCTGATGTCGTTCTGGCCGAGCTGGAGCTGGAGGACCGGCAGCGCCAGGACGAGGAGCACGAGCAGGGCGGCGAGGGTGGCGGTCCAGGGGCGAGCGCTGACCCGTTCCGCCCAGCGGCGCCACCCGTGCGGCTCCTTTTCGTCGGGATGCGTCCTGCCGAGCTTGACCCGCAGCGAGTTGATGTGGGGGCCGAGCGCGCCGAGCATCGCCGGCAGCAGCGTCGTCGCGGCGCTGACCGCGACGACCACCGCGATCGCGGCGGTGAAGCCGAGGGTCGCGACCAGCGGGATCCCGGCGAAGGCGAGCGAGCAGAGAGCGATCACCACCGTGAAGCCGGCGAAGACGACGGCGCCGCCGGCGGTGGCGGTGGCGCGGGCGATCGACTCGCGCAGCTCCATCCCCTCGGCGAGCTGGAGTTGGTGGCGGGTGACGATGAAGAGCGCGTAGTCGATACCGACCCCGAGGCCGATCATCGTCGCCAGCGTCGAGGCGACCCCGGGGATGTCCAGCACCTGCTCGAGCAGGCGGATGATCGAGAGCGCGCAGGCGAGCCCGATCACGGCGGAGACGATCGGCAGCATCATCGCCGTCGCCGTGCCGAAGGCGAAGAGGAGGATGACCACGGCCGCGGCGAGGCCGATCGCCTCGCTGGTCTCGGTCGCGGGTTTGGAGAGCTGCTGGCCGACGTAGCTGCCGACCGAGGCTTGCAGGCCGGCCGCTTCGGCGGGCTCGGCCGCGTCGAGGATCCGCTGCGCCTGCGCCTCGTCGATTTCGCCGGGGCCGATCGAGAGGACTACCGGGATGTAGCCGATCGACCGGTCGGCGCTGAGGAAGGCGGCCCCCTCGGGGGTCAGGGGGCTGACCGCCGAGTTGACGTCGGCCAGCCCTTCCAGCCGCTTCACGGTCTGCTCCACCGGCTGGGCGTACCGCGGATCGGTCAGCTCCCCGCTCGGCGCTCGCAGCACCAGCGGGTTGCTGCCGTAGGCCTGTTCGGGGAGGTCGTCTTCGAGCAGTTCGGTCGCGGTGGTCGAGCCGGTTCCGGGCAGGGTCAGGTTTTCGCTCGTCTTGCTGCCGGAGGCATGGCCGATCGCGACCAGCGTGATCGCGAGCAGGACCCAGATGGCGATCACCGGATAGTGGTGGCGCGAGCAGAAGCGGCCGATCGCGTAGAGCGGTCCGGTCATTCGGCGGTCCTTTCCGGGGCTGGGGTTTCGCCGGTCTCGAATGCGGAGGGGATGGCCTTCAGGGGCGGCGCTCCGAGCGCGCGCCGCAGCAGGACCAGCCGCTGGGCCTGGTTCGCGGCCATCGAGGCGATCAGCGGGCGGGGCCAGTCGATCGTCAACCGCGAAACCGCGTTCAGCTCGAGATCGATCGTCGCGCTTTCCATCTCGTAGAGGAACTCGAGGCTGTCGGTTCGGGTTTTCAGGTTGTCGGCTTCGATCGCTTCGGCCGGGGGGTCAGCTTCGCCGCCGATTCCACGCAACGTCTTCGTCGTCGCGTCGAGGTGTTCCTGTTCCTGGGCGCGGAACTGCTGCGCGGCGGCGAGCTCGGCTCCGCGCAGGTTCGGCAGCGCCATCTCGTAGGCGGCGGCCGCAGCCCGCTGCCGGCCGAGGACCTCGTTCAGCACCCGCACGTCCCGTTCCCTCTCATCCTCGCCGCCAGTCCCTCCGCCGCCGCAGGCGGCGAGCGCCGTGGCGAGCAGGAGGGCGGCGGCGCCGAGGCGGAGGGCGCGGCGCACGATTCCGCCGCGCGTGATTCGGTTCGGTGGCATGACGACTGGTGCAAGCCTATGAGCTCCGAGGCCCGTCGCGCCCTCGCCGCCCTGGCCGAGGAGGTGCATGGCTGCCGGCTCTGCCCGCGTCTGGTCGAGTGGCGCGAGGCGCAGGCCGCCAACCCGCCGAGGCGCTACCGCGGCCAGGACTACTGGGCGCGACCGGTCTCGGGCTTCGGCGATCCGGCGGCGCGGATCGTCCTCGTCGGGCTCGCCCCGGCGGCCCACGGTGCGAACCGGACCGGGCGGATGTTCACCGGCGATCGCTCCGGCGACTGGCTCTACGCCTCCCTGCACCGCACCGGCTTCGCCAGCCAGCCACGCTCGGAGTGGCGGGGGGACGGGCTGGAGCTTCGCGACGCCTACGTGACCGCGACCGTCCGCTGCGCGCCGCCGGCGAACAAGCCGACGCCGGAGGAGCGCGACACCTGCCTCCCCTACCTGGAGCGCGAGCTGCGGCTGCTGGAGCGCTGCCGGGTGCTCGTCGCGCTCGGCGCGTTCGGCTGGGACGGCATCCTGCGAGCGGCGCGGGCGCTGGGCGAGGAGGTGCCGCGGCCGCGGCCGCGGTTCGGCCACGGGGCCGAGGCGGAGGTCGGGCCCTGGCGGGTCCTCGGCTCCTTCCACCCGAGCCAGCAGAACACCTTCACCGGCAAGCTGACGGCGCCGATGACCGACGAGATCTTCCGGCGCGCGAGGGCCCTGGCTGAGTAGTCGCAGGAACGGCCGGCGCCCTCCGGAACCGTCCAGTGTGCAGCTCCGGTCACACTTGCGCTATCCAACAGGGGAGGGAACTTTGCGCAGGCCACGGATCAAGCGGACCACGGAGCAGATCGAGACGCCCGAGGGGGACGTCTACCTGCTGCGGCCGAGCTCCGAAAACGACATCCGGATCGAGAAACCGGACGCGGGGGAACGCCGCCTGCTCGCCGCGATCGACGGCGCGCGCACCCTCGAGCAGCTGCAGGAGGAGTTCGGCCGGGACTCGGTCGACGACGTGATCTCGCAGTTGCAGCAGCTCGAGGTGGTCGAGGACGCCGACGACGACGAGCGGCTCGAGGCCGGCGAGCTCGAGCGCTTCGACCGCCAGCTCCGCTACTTCAGCGACATCGGCGGCGAGGTGACTCCCTCGCAATGCCAGGAGCGGCTGCGCGAGGCGAAGATCGCCGTGCTCGGGGTCGGCGGCCTCGGCGGCTGGTCCGCCTGGGCGCTGGCCTGCACCGGCGTCGGCGAGATGTGGCTGATCGACAGCGACGAGGTCGAGGTCAGCAACCTCAACCGCCAGATCCTCTACACCGAGGCCGACGTCGGCCTGCCCAAGGTCGAGCGCGCCGCCGCGAGGCTGAGCGCCTTCAATTCGCAGATGCGGATCACCACCGACTACCGGCGGCTGGAGAGCCAGGCCGACATCGCCGAGTTCATCGCCGGCTCCGACGTCGTCATCGACGCCGCCGACTGGCCGGCCCACGACATCGAGCGCTGGTGCAACGCGGCCTGCTTCGAGGCCGGCATCCCGTACATCACGATGAGTCACTTCCCGCCGATCGCCCGGGTCGGGCCGCTGTACGTGCCTGGCGAGACCGGGTGCTACGCCTGCCAGGAGATCGGCTACCGGCGCGAGTACCCGCTCTTCGACATCGCCGTCGAGCAGCGGCGGGCGAAACCGAGCCCGGCGGCGACCCTGGGGCCGGCGTGCGGGCTGATCGGCGGCCAGGTCGCGCTTGAGGTGCTGCACCTGCTGACGGGCCTGAGCCGGCCCTCGACGCACGGGGTCGCCCACATCTACGACCTGCGGACGATGGAGGTCAAACGGGAGCCCGTCCTCCCCGAGCCCGATTGCCCGGTCTGCGGCGAGATGCAGCCGCAGCCGCGGGAGACCCCGCGCGACGGGGAGGCGCCGCAGGGGTAGGGTCCGGCGGATGCGCCGCACCGCCGTTGCCGCCCTCGCCCTCGCCCTCGCCACCGCGCTCCTCGGCGGCTGCGGGGAATCGCGGGAGGAGGCGACCTCCTCGCCGGCCGGCGCCCGTGCGTCTGCCTCGGCGATCCGCTCGGCCTGGGAACGAGCCCCCGACTGCAGGCGCCCGCGGGGAGCGTCGCGCTGGGGCTGCTCGGTGGGCGCCTATCGCTGCCAGGGGGTCGTCACCGACCGCGGCTGGTCGGTCGACTGCGCCAAGCCCGGGAAGTCGGTGGCGTTCACCGTCCGCCGCGGCTAGCGCCGCCGCGCGAGGCGGCTGACGGGATCGAGGAAGAGGATCAGCCAGGTCAGCGGCGCGAGGTCCGGGGTGAGGAAGGCCAGGGGAATCGAGGCGAGGAAGACGATCGCGACGAAGAAGGCGCGGACGCGGAATTCGCGCTCCTGGCGCCGGTCGATCGTCGCCAGGCCCGCGCGCTGGGCATCGAAGGCCATCACCCAGCCGAGGACGGCCACCACCGCGAGGTTGACCGCGTAGAGGACGACCGCGTCGGTGTCCCTGCCGTGGTCGCCGAGCACCTCGCTGCTGAACGGGATCAGGGCTATCCAGGCCAGGTAGAGGATGTTGAGGGCGAGCAGGCGGCCGTCGAAGCCGACCACGTCGCCGAAGAAGCGGTGGTGGATCACCCAGAACCGCCCGATCACGGCGAAGCTGATCGCGTAGGCGAGCAGGTCCTGCCGCTGCTCCCAGAGGGCCGAGCCCAGGCTTTCCCCGTGCAGGTGCTCGGGGATGTGGAGGGAGAGGACGAGCAACGTGATCGCGATCGCGAAGACGCCGTCGCTGAAGGCGACGATCCGCGCGAACTCGATCTCGTTCCCCTCGCGCCGCTTCGCCGACCGCTCTCTCGCCACCCCCGGATCATCTCCCCCGGGCGCGACGGAACCGAGAACCGAAGCCGCCTAGAATGCCGGGGGCGCGCCGGCGTAGCTCAGTTGGTAGAGCACATCATTCGTAATGATGGGGTCCCCGGTTCAAGTCCGGGCGTCGGCTCTGGCGAGCCGCGCGCCCGCGGCGCTCACTTCTTCTTCTGCCGCCGTTCCAGCACTTCGCCGAAGGCCTTCTCGATTTCGGTGGTGAGGCTGAGCCGGAAGGTGGCGTTGAGGGCGTCGAAGGCAAGTGGGCGCAGGCGGCCGATCGCGGCGATGATCTCGTCCCAGCCCTCCTCGGGGCGGCCGGCGTCGTCGAACGGCTTCCAGACTTCCTCGACGAAGAGGTGGACGAAGGTGCGGGCGGAGGACTGCGCGTTGCGGCTCAGCCTCTCGATCGCCGCCAGCGCGGCGGGCAGCTCGATCCCCATCCCCAGCACTTCCTCGGCGGCGCGAATCAGGGCGGGGCTCGGCGCTTCGTAGCGGTCTTCGCCGAGGTCGACGAGGAGGCCGAGCTTCTTCGCTTTCTCGATCAGGCGGTCGTCGTCGGTGCCGAATTTCTCGACCAGCTCGGCGCGGGCGTAGACCTCGGGCGCCTCGGTGGCGAAGGGAGCGGTGACCGCCTGGCGCAGCCCGACGAAGCGGTCGGCGTCTGCCCCGTGCTCGCCGATCAAGCGGGCGATCGCGCTCAGCTTGAAGCCCTCCGCCTGCATCTCCTGGATCAGGCGCAGGCGGGCGACGTGCTCGGACCCGTAGTAGCCGATGCGGGCTCGCACCTCCGGTGGCGGCAGCAGGCCACGCGACTGGTGGTTGCGGATGTTCCGCACAGACATCCCGGTCTCGTAGGCGAGCTGCTCGACGGTCAGCTCCGCCTCGGACTCCGCCGGATCGGCGGCGGGCTTGGCGCTCTTGGCCACGCGTTGATCCTATCCCTTTGAATGTAACCTCGTTTGAGGTAACGTTTATTAGGGAACAAGCTTCCTGTCATCCACTCTCGCAAGGATCTTCCATGATTTTCACGCTCCAAACGCTCACCGCAGCCGCCTCACCTCCAGCCGCCGGCGCGGAGCTCGGGCAGATCGCGATCGCGACCGTCGCCGCCACGATCCTCACCGCCGCCCTCCTCTTCCTCGGCCTTGGGCACCGCAGCGGCCGCACCCAGGTCCTCCAGCGGCTCGCCGACCTCGGCGAAAGGGTCTCCGGCTTCCCCGGCTGGGTCGCCTTCCCCTCCGCGATCGCCACCGCCTCCCTGCTGACCGCCGTCTTCGGGATGTACTGGGACATCTCGCTCCACATCGACAACGGGCGCGACGCCGGGCCGCTCGCCAACCCCGCCCACTACTTCATCCTCGCCGGCCTCTTCGGCATCTTCAGCGCCGGCTTCTTCGCGATGGTGCTGCCGAGGGAGCGGCCGAGCACCGTCGCGGTCCGCATCGGCCGCGACTGGTGGGCGCCCCTCGGCGGCGTCCTGATCTGCGCCTGCGGCGCCTTCTCGCTGATCGGCTTCCCCCTCGACGACGTCTGGCACCGCCTCTTCGGCCAGGACGTGACGCTCTGGGGGCCGACCCACCTGATGCTGATCGGCGGCGCCTCGATGACCCTGGTCGGCATCGCCGTGCTCTCGGTCGAGGGGATTCGAGCGAACGCCGCCGGCGGGGCCTCGCTGCGCGAGATGCTCCACACGCGGCTGGCCCGCGCGATCGCCCTCACCGGCGGCCTGATGCTCGGCCTCTCCACCTTCCAGGCCGAGTTCGACTTCGGCGTCCCCCAGTTCCAGCTCGTCTTCCAGCCGATGCTGCTGATGGTCGCCGCCGGGGTGGGCCTGGTGCTGGCGCGCGTCTACGCGGGCCGCGGGGCGGCGCTCGGCGCGGCGCTCTTCTTCGTCGCGCTCCGCGGCGGGCTGGCGATCCTGGTCGGCCCCGTCCTCGGGCAGACGACCCCGCACTTCCCGCTCTACGTCGCTGAGGCCCTGGTCGTGGAGGCGGTGGCCCTCCTCGTTCCGCCCCGCCGGGCGCTGAGCTTCGGGCTCGCGGCCGGTGTCGGGATTGGGACTGTCGGCCTCGCCGCCGAGTGGGGCTGGTCGCAGCTGTGGATGCCGCTGCCCTGGCCCGGGGCCACCCTGCCGGAAGCGGCCCTGCTCGGCTTCGCCGCCGCGGTGGCCGGCGCGACGATCGGCGCCTGGATCGGCACCCACCTCTCCCCCGATCCGCTCGAGCGCTCGCCGCTGCTGCGCCGCGCCGCCGTCTGCAGCGCCGCGGTCCTCGCGGCGCTCGTCGGCTACGGGCTCTACACCCCGACCGACCAGGGCGTCAGCGCGCGGGTCTCGCTCCACGAGGTGCCCAGCTCTGCCGGGCGCGAGGTCGAAGGGGTGGTGCGGCTCGACCCGGCCGACGCCGCCGCCGATACGAAGTGGTTCGACGTCACCGCCTGGCAGGGCGGCGGCCTCGTGGTCGACCCGCTCGAGCGCATCGGCCCCGGCCTCTACGAGACCAGCGGCCCCGTCCCCGTGCACGGGAACTGGAAGGCGATGATCCGCCTCCACGACGGCAACTCGCTCAGCGCGCTGCCGATCTACCTTCCGCGCGACGCGGCGATCCCGGTAGGCGAAGTGCCCGCCCCGGAGCGGTTCACCCGGCCCTTCCGCGACGAGCACACGCTCCTGCAGCGCGAGCAGAAGGGCGGCAGCCCGGCGCTCGTCGCGCTCGCCTACTCGACCGTGGCTGCGATCACGCTCTCGCTGCTCGCCCTGCTCGCCTGGGCGCTGCATCGGCTATCGGCCGGGCTGCGGCCGGCGCGGCGGCGTCTCCGCATCCGCGGCCTCGGCATCCAGCACGGGGGCGGCAGGTGATCCTGCCGCTCGCCCACCACAGCGCGATCGTCGCGCTCCCGGTCTTCGCGCCGGCCCTTGTCATCGTCCTCGTCCTCGTCGTCCACCACCTGCGCGAGCGCCGCCGCTGGGACGAGGAGGAGGGGGCTGAGGGCTAGCGCCGAGTCCGCGAAAACCCTGACTCTGTACGGGTTTTCGCGGACTCACGACAATGGCGGCCCGTCTCCGGTGCCCACTCAACGTTGGCAACGGGGGCACCAGTAGGTGGTGCGGTTGGCGTCGCCCTGGCCTCGCGAGGAGATGCGACCGCGGCAGCGGGGGCAGGCGCCCTGGCGGCGGCGGTAGACCCGGTGCGGGTGGCGGCCGCTCCTCACCGCCTCCAACATCAAAGCGCGGGCGGCGGTGAGGACGCTCCGCAGCTCCTCCTCCGAGAGCCCGCCGATCGGCCGCCACGGATCGAGCTGGGCGGCGAAGCAGGCCTCGCTCTTGAAGATGTTGCCGATGCCGGCGACGAGGCGCTGGTCGAGCAGGGCGTCGCCGAGGGCGCGGCCCGGGTCGGCGCGCATCGCCGCGAGGGCGGCCGCCTCGTCGAACTCCTCGGCGAGGATGTCGGGGCCGAGGCCGGCGATCTGAGGGTCGCGACGCAGCCGGCCGGTCGGGAGCACCTGGAGGCTCGGGCCGCCGAACTGGACCGCGTCCCAGCCGCCGCCGGAGAGGACGGCCCAGGCCGAGGCGCGGGGCCGGCGCCAGCGGGCGTCACGGCGGTAGAAGTGCCAGCCGCCGCTCATCCCCAGGTGGCTGTGCAGGGAGAGCTCGCCGAAGCCGAGCAGGAGGTGCTTGCCACGCGCCTCGACGCCCTCGAGGCGCCGCCCGTCGAGGCGCTCGATCCCGGCCGCCCTGCCACGGGGGTTCGGGGCGCCGGCCGCCACGGTCTCGCCGAGAAGCGTTCGCTCGAAGCGACGCGCCAGGCGCAGGATCGTGTCGCCCTCTGCCACTCCCCAATGATGAAGATCGAGGCGAGCGGGTAGGTGGGGAGCGTGTTCGGAGCGGCGAAGATGGATCCGAAGGCGCGCCAGGTGGCGCTGCAGATCGGCGCCAGCCGGGTGGCGATGGGGGCGGCGATCCTCCTCGCGACGCAGCCGGTGCTGCGGGCGCTGCGGTTCGGCGCCACCGAAGAGACGGGCGAGGCGTTGGCCAAGCTCGGCGGCGGCAGGGACCTCGCGCTGGGCGCCCTGACGCTGGCCGCCCGCGACGACCCCGCCGCGCTGCGCACCGCACTCCTGATCTCGAGCGCCTGCGACGTCACCGACGCGCTCGCGCTCGGAGTCTCGGCTCGCCACGAGAAGACCCGCAAGGCCGGCATCGGCGGCGTCCTCTCCGGCAGCGCCGCGGCGCTCGCCGGCCTCTGGGCCTACCGCCGCCTCGGCGACTGACCGGTCTCCTTGCCTCCCCCTCAGCTTTCTTCTGTGCCTTAACGCCGTATAACGACCACGAGGAACAGGAGAAAGCCCGGAGGGACGCCTATGCGACTACGGCCGGCTCCGCCTGGAACTCGTGCGACTCGATCACCCGGTCGATCAGCCCGTACTCGACCGCGTCGGGCGGCTGGAAGAACTTGTCGCGTTCCATGTCGGCGTGGATCTGCTCGGCCGACTGGCCGGTGTGCTTGACGTAGATCTGGTCGAGCCGCTCGCGCAGGGCGAGGATCTCTTTGGCGTGGATCTCGATGTCGCTGGACTGGCCTTCGAAGCCGCCGCTCGGCTGGTGGATGAGGATGCGGCTGTTGGGCAGCGCCATCCGCTTGCCGGCCGCGCCGCCGGCGAGGATCAGTGAGCCCGCCGACATCGCGATCCCGTAACAGATCGTCTGCACGTCGGGCTTGACGAACTGCATCGTGTCGTAGATCGCCAGGCCGGCGTAGGCGGAGCCGCCGGGCGAGTTGATGTAGAGGCTGACGTCCTTGTCGGGATCGTCGGCCTCGAGGTGCAGCAGCTGGGCGATGATCAGGTTGGCGAGATCCTCGGTGACGGGTTCGCCGAGGAAGATGATCCGCTGCGCGAGCAGGCGGCTGTAGATGTCGAAGGAGCGCTCGCCGCGAGCGGTCTGCTCGACGACCATCGGTACCAGTGGCATAGGGCCTCCAATCCAGGGGGTTGCTCCCCTACACCGTAATGAGCCGGGCGGCTCGGCAGCTCGCGCCTACGCGGTTGCGGGGTTGAACTTGTAGCCGACCCCCCGCACGGTAAGCACGAGCTCCGGTTTCTGAGGGTCGCGCTCGACCTTCTGGCGCAGGTTGGAGATGTGAACGTCGCAGGCGCGCTCGTCGCCGTCGAACTCGGTCTGCCAGAGCTCCTCCATGATCTGCGAGCGGGAGAAGACCTCGCCGGGCCGGGCGACGAGCAGCCGCAGCAGCTGGAACTCGGAGCGGGTGAGGTTGACCGCCAACCCCCGGACGATGGCGACGTGGCGGACGAGGTCGATCGAGACCGGGCCCGACTCGATCTTCACCGCCTGCGCCAGCGGCGCCCGGTCGAGTTCCCGCCGGCGCAGCTGGGCACGCACGCGGCCGAGCAGCTCGCGCACCGAGAAGGGCTTGGTCACGTAGTCGTCGGCGCCGACCTCGAGCCCGACGACCTTGTCGACCTCGGCGTCCTTGGCGGTGAGGACGATGATCGGGACGGCGCTGCGCGAGCGCACGTCGCGGCAGATGTCCAGCCCGCTCGGCCCCGGCATCATGATGTCGAGGATCAGCAGGTCGAAGGGGACGCCGTTGCCGAGCAGCGCGGCGGCCTCGTCGCCGTCGGCGGCGGGGGTGACCTCGAACCCCTCCTGGGTCAGCGCGTAGCCGACGGAGTCGCGGACCGAGGGCTCGTCGTCGGCGATGAGGATGCGGCCGCTGCTCATTGGACCACCGCGCTCATGCCACCGGGGTGGGGCTGGGATTGGCGATTGGGAGGCGGACCCAGAAGGTGCTGCCCTCCCCCTCCACGGACTCGACCCCGATGCGGCCGCCCATCACGTCGACCATCCGCCGGGCGATCGCCAGGCCGAGCCCGAAGCCCTCCTGCTTGCGCGACTCGCTGCGGCGGTAGAAGCGCTCGAAGACGCGCTCCAGCTCCGCGGCGGGAATCCCCGTTCCAGTGTCGATCACCTCCAATATCACTTCCCCCTCGCTGTCGTGGCGGCCGCGAACGGTAACGGTGCCGGGCGGGGGCGTGTTCTTGAAGGCGTTGGTGAGCAGGCCGATCATCACCTGCCGCAGCAGGGTCGGGTCGCCGGTCGCCGCCAGTTCGGACTCGACGTCGACGACGAGCTCGACGTGCGGCGGCGCCTCGCAGGCGTTGACGACGTCGCGGATCGCCAGCGGCACGTCGACGAGTTCGCTCTCGGCGGCGCCGCGGGACTCGACCCGTGCCAGGGTCAGCAGCGATTGGGTCAGCCGGTTCATCCGCTCGGCGTCTTCGCCGAGGCGCCGGAGGAAGTGGTCGCGGTCGCCGGGGTCGTCCTTCGCCCCGGCCTGCAGCACCTCGATCGCGCTGGAGATGCCGGCCAGCGGGTTGCGCAGCTCGTGCGCCGCGTTGGAGACGAAGTCCGCTTCGGCGAGCTCGCGCCGCAGCTCGTCGGTGCGGTCGCGGAGGACGGCGAGGACCGCCCGCTCATCGGGCAGCGAGCGGGCGGTCATCGCGTAGGCGCGGTCGCCGATCCGCAGCGCCGGATGGGCGGAGAAGCCGACCTCCGAGGCGCGCTGGAGCTGGGGCAGGATCAGCTCCAGCGGCTGCCCGGAGGAGTCGAGCAGGCGGCTGGCGGCGCGGTTGGAGAAGCGCACCGGGCCCTCGTAGTCGACGACCATGACCGCGTCGGTGAGGCCGTCGAAGATCGCCGTCAGCTTGTTGCGGTCGGCCGTGAGGACGCCGAAACTCTCCTCCAGCGAGGCGCGCATCGAATCCAGCGCCCGGGCAAGGTCGCCGATCTCGTCCGGAGCCGACGTCTTCAGCGGCGCGTCGAAGGCGCCGCCCGCCATCTCGCCCGCGGCGCGGGCGAGGCTGACGACGCGGTGGGAGATCGCCACCGCGATCAGGAGACCGGCGGCGACGCCGATCGCCACCGCCGCGATAAGCGCCTGCGGCTTGTCGCCGAAGAGATACACGGCGGCGGCGGTGATCAGGCTGACTGCGGCGAAGGCGCCGGTGAGCCAGACGCGCATCCCGATGCGGATCGCGCCGGGCCTGGGTGCGGCCGGGTTCTCGGCGGAGCGGCGCATGAGGAGTTACTAACACAATCCCCCCTCGCGCCGCGCCGGGTGGGAGGACTTCGGGCCCACATGGGAGAATCGCTCTGTGCGGACCGTCGTCTTCATCCCCGCCTGGAACGAGGAGGCCTCGATCGCCGGCGTGATCGCCGACGTGCGGGAGCACATCCCCGCCGCCGACATCCTGGTCGTCGACGACGGCTCGACCGACGCGACCCCGGAGCGGGCGAGGGAGGCCGGGGCGCCGGTCGCCTCGCTGCCCTTCAACCAGGGGCTCGGGGCGGCGCTGCAGACGGGCTACCTCTACGCGCTGCGCAACGGCTACGACGCCTGCGCGCACCTCGATGCCGACGGCCAGCATCCCGCCGCCGAGGTCGCCCGCCTGCTCGACGAGGTAGTCGCCGGGCGGGCGGACCTGGTGATCGGCTCCCGCTACCACGCGGGCGCCGTCGCCGCCAGCGGCGACTACAAGGCGACCCTGTCGCGGCGGATCGGGATCAGCGTCTTCCGCTTCTTCCTCACCCTCGCCACGCGCCAGCGCTTCACCGACACGACGAGCGGCATGCGCGCGGCCAACCGCCGCGTGATGTCCCTCTTCAGCCAGCGCTACTCGCCCGACTTCGCCGAGATCGAGTCGCTGCAGCTGGCGGTGCGGCAGGGGTTGCGGGTCGAGGAGCTGCCGGTGCGGATGCTCGAGCGGGCCGGCGGCAGCTCCTTCCTCACGCCGCTGCGCTCGGCCTTCTTCATCTTCAAGGGGCTGGTGGTGCTGCTGGTCGGGCAGTTCCGGCCCCGCCGCGTGGAGGCGGAGCGGTGAGCGCCCTCCTCGCGGCCGAGTCCGGCCAGGTCCACCTCACCTCGCAGACCCGGATCGTCGCCGCGGTCCTGGCCCTCTTCTTCATGCTGATGATCCTCGAGCTGATCCGACGCGACCGCCTGCAGGAGCGCTACAGCGTGATCTGGTTCGTCGCCGGCCTCGGCATGCTCGCCGGAGCCGCCTTCCCCGGCCTGCTCGAGGTGCTGGCGAACCTGATGGGCGTCCGCAACACCAACGTCGCTCTCTTCTCGGTGGTGCTCCTGCTGCTGCTCGGGCTGGCGCTCAACTTCAGCGTGATCATGTCCCGTCAGGCGACGCAGATCACCCGCCTCGCCCAGGAGCGGGCGCTCGAAAGGGCTCGAGCCGAAGCACGCCAAGACGAGGCTCAGACGTCGCTAGGCAAGGACGCAGGGAGTCGGAATAGCAGCGCTATTTCGACGACGGAGGACGCCGCATAGCGGCGTCTGAGGCCGTCCGCTCGAGTCTGAAAAACAAAGCCTCCAGGGCTAGCTCCTCCGAGACGTTCAGCTCGAGGCCGCGGCGGGCCTCCTGGACGAGTTGGGCGCCGCGGCGGGCGGCCGCTGGATCGAGGCCCCGCGCCTGCGAGCGCAGGAGGTCGAGGCGGTCCCGGTTGAAAGCGACCTCCTCGGCGCCGCAGGCGACGGAGGCGAGGTCGCGCAGCCAGGTCGCCGAGAGCCCGTAGGCGAGCGCGAGGATCTCGGTGCGGCGGCGGCGGCCCGCACGTTTGGCGCCGTCGGCGATCTCCTTGGCGCTGCGCCTCACCCCCGCCTTCGAATCCGCCTCGAGCGCTTCCCGCACCGCGGCCTCGGCCTCCTCGCCGGCGGCTTTGGCGCGGTCGAGCAGGCCCCTCCAGGGAGCGCCGGCGCACTTCCCCTCCAGCGCGGCGCCGACGCAGCGCTCGACGTCGGCACGCAGCTCGCGGCCGGGGGCGCTGAGCAGAAGCCGCGCCCGCTCGAGGTCCTGTCTCTTATACACATCTCCGAGCCCACGAGACATT
>JBKPOX010000200.1:0-11261 GCA_046733335.1 Actinomycetota bacterium
GCTTCGGGATCCCCTCGATCTCGACCAGGCACATGCGGCAGGCGCCGACCGGGTCGCCGAGTTTCGGTTCGTAACAGAAGTAGGGGATCTCGACGTCGCCCTTGCGGGCGGCGTCGTGGAGCATCTCGCCCTCGATCGCGGCCACCTCGCGCCCGTCGATCGTGATCGTCACCTCGCGGCCGGCGGGGCTCACGTCGTGGCCCCCAGCGTCTCCGGCGCGCCCTGGACGACCGCGTGCGGGTCCACCACCAGCGCGGGGTCGGCCATCACCGCTTCGAACTCCGCGCGGAACTTGCGGACCATCGCCCCGACCGGCATCGCCATCGAGTCGCCGAGGACGCAGAGGCAGTGGCCGATGATGTTCTGCTGGACCGAGCTGACGACGTCGAGGTCCATGGGAGTGGCTTCGCCGCGGACCATCCGCTCCAGCATCTTCACCGTCCAGTTGGTGCCCTCGCGGCAGGGAACGCACTTGCCGCAGGACTCGTGGTGGTAGAAGCGCGCCGTCCGCAGCGCCAGGTGCGGGATCGAGACGCGGTCGTCGCAGACGATGATCGAGCCGGAGCCGAGCATCGAGCCCGCCTCCCCCATCGCCTCGAAGCTGTAGGGGAGGTCGAGGCCCTCCTCGGCGGTGAGCACCGGCGAGGAGGAGCCGCCGGGGAAGAAGGCCTTGATCTCGTGCCCCGGCTCCGGGCCGCCGGCGAGCTCGCAGATCAGCTCGCGGGTGGGGATCCCCAGCTCGACCTCGTAGTTGCCGGGGCGGCGGACGCCGCCGGAGATCGAGACGACCTTGGTCCCGGGCGACTGCTCGGTGCCGAACCCTTTGAACCAATCGGCGCCGCGGCGGACGATGTGGGGGACGTTGGAGAGCGTCTCGACGTTGTTGATCAACGTCGGCCCGCCGTAGAGGCCCTGCACCGCCGGGAACGGCGGCTTCAGGCGCGGGTTGCCGCGCTTGCCCTCGAGCGCGTCGAGCAGCGCCGTCTCCTCGCCGCAGATGTAGGCGCCGGCGCCGCGGTGGACGACCAGCTCGAGGTCGCGATGGCAGCCGAGGATGTTCGTCCCCAGGTAGCCGGCCTCGTAGGCTTCGGCGACCGCCGCTTCGAGGACGTCGGCCTGCTCCGCGTACTCGCCGCGGATGAAGATGAAGGCGTGGCCGGCGTCGGCGGCGAGCGCGGCGATCGCGATCCCCTCGATCAGCTGGTGTGGGTTGCGCTGCATCAGCTCGCGGTCCTTGAAGGCGCCGGGCTCGGACTCGTCGGCGTTGCAGCAGAGATACTTCGCCATCTCGCCGCGGGGGAGGAAGGACGCCTTTTTGCCCATCGCGAAGCCGGCGCCGCCGCGGCCGCGCAGCCCGGAGTCTTCGAGCTCTTTGAGGACCTCGTCCTGCTCCAGGTCCTTGTAGGCGCGCTCGAGCGTGGCGTAGCCGTCAGCCAGCCGCCGGTAGCCGTCGAGCGTGCGCAGCGCCGGGTCCTCGGCGTGCTCGAGCAGGACGCGGGTCTCGCGCGGGTCAGCCATCCGACCCTCCCGGCCGCTCGGTGTCGCCGGCCAGCGGCCGCCTCGCCAGCGCCCTTTCCGGCAGCACCTCGTCGCCGGCCCGCAGCTGCTCGATCGCCCTCCCCGCCTCGGCCGCCTCCAGCGGCCCGTAGTAGCGCTCGTCGATCGCGGCCATCGGGGCGATGTCGCAGGCGCCGAGGCACTCGAAGCCGGTCACCCAGAAGTCCTCGTCGCCCGCGGCGGCGGCCTCGAAGGCGTCGAGCAGGCGATCGCCGCCGCGCATCCAGCAGCTGATGTTGGTGCAGACCCGAATCCGGTGGCGGCCGACGGGGGAGGTGTGGAAGAGGTCGTAGAAGGTCGCGACCGACTCCAGGTAGGCCGGCGTCACCCGCATCACCGCCGCCGCCTGCCGGATCCCCTCGGGCGTGCACCATCCATACCGCTCCTGCACAGCCCAAAGAGCCGGCAGCGACGCCGAGCGCCGGTCCGGATAGCGCCCCATCAGCGCCTCGATCCGCTCCCGCAACTCCTCGGGACAACCAACCTCATGAAGCTCCGGTATCTCCTCCGAAGCACGGCCAGGCACCCGACCCTCGGTCACCGCTGGATCGACGGGCAGCTCGCTCATCGGTCCACCCCTCCCAGGATCGGGTCGAGCATGCCGAGGCTGGCGATCATGTCGGCGACGTAGCCGCCGACCGCCATCTCGCGGAACGCCTGCAGGTTGACGAACGAGGGGTCGCGGTAGTGGACCCGCGCCGGCTTCGCCGAGCCGTCGGCGAGGACGAAGCAGCCGAGCTCGCCGCGCGGTCCCTCGATCGAGTAGTAGACCTCGCCCGGCGCCACCCGGTAGCCCTCGGTGACCAGCTTGAAGTGGTGGATCAGCGACTCCATCGAGGTCGACAGCTCCGAGCGCGGCGGCAGCACGTACTTGCGGTCGTCGGCGATGAAGGGGCCCTCGGGGAGGGCGTCGAGGCACTGCGCGACGATCCGCGCCGACTCGACCATCTCCGCCACCCGCACCCGGTAGCGGTCGTAGTTGTCGCCGACCGTTCCGACCGGGATCTTGAACTCGACCTCGGGGTAGGCGAGGTAGTCGAAGGCCTTGCGCAGGTCCCAGGGGTCGCCGGCGGCGCGCAGCAGCGGGCCGGTCACGCCCAGCTCCAGCAGCCGCTCGCGGGAGACGATCCCGGTGCCTTTCGTGCGCGAGAGGAAGACCTCGTTGCGGTCGAGCAGGTCTTCGTACTGGCCGACCCGGACCGGCATTTCCTCGGCGAAGGCGCGGCACTTCTCCTCGAAGCCGAGCGGGATGTCCTCGATCACGCCGCCGACCTGGAAGTAGCGCGTGTGCATCCGCTGGCCGGTCGCCATCTCGAAGAGGTCGAGGATCTTGTCGCGCTCGCGGAAGCAGTACCAGAGCATCGAGATCGCGCCGAGGTCGAGCGCCGTCGTCCCCAGCCAGACCAGGTGCGAGTGGATGCGGTTGAGCTCGAGGAAGAGCGTCCGCAGGTATCTGGCGCGGGGCGGGATCTCGAGGTCGATCAGCCGCTCGACCGCGCCGCAGAACGCCTCCATCTGGAAGAAGTAGGAGACGTAGTCCATCCGCTCGACGAAGGGGATGACCTTCCAGTAGCTCTTGTCCTCGCAGGACTTTTCGATCCCGGTGTGGACGTAGCCGATAACCGGACGCAGATCCCGCACGATCTCGCCTTCGAGGTCGACGACGAGCCGCAGCACCCCGTGCGTCGCCGGGTGGTGCGGCCCCACGTTGACCGTCATGATCTCGCGGTCGAGGTCCTGGGCCACCTCAGTCATAACGCTGCTCCGAATAGGTGAAGGTCACCGGCTCCCCACCAACCGGGAAATCCCGCCGCTGCGGCCATCCCACGTAGTCATCCGGCATCAAAATGCGAGTGAGATTCGGATGCCCCCGGAACACGATCCCGAAGAAGTCGAAGATTTCCCGCTCCTGCGCCTCCGCCGTCGGGAACAGCTCCACGCATGAATCGATTACCGGTAGCTCCTCCAACGCCTCTCCCGCGGGTGGCGCGGTAGGGGGGACCCCCTCCTGTTTTGCAGGTGGGGGTGGGTCCCCTGCCGTGACAGGACCCGCGGGCCGAGGCGTCCCAAGCATCGCTTTGATGCGGATGCGCTCGACCCGGTCTCGGTTGATGAGCTCGTAGTGGACGGCGAAACGGGGTTCGGCCGGCAGGTAGTCGGCTGCATGAAGGCTCGACAGGAAGTCGTAGCGTTGGCCGGGCTGCTCCTTGAGCCAGGTGAGGACGTCAATCACACGGTTGGGGTCGACGACGAGCGCCGCCTGGGCGCGGTCGTACGAGGTCGCGAGGACGGCGCCGGGGTGGTCGACGTCGATTTCACCCCGGATCAGCTCTAGTCCGGGAGCGTCAGGCAAGGGAGGGCTCCCCGCTCTCGCGCAGCTCTTCGACCGAGAGGCGCGCCTGCTGGTAGGCCCGCGCCGCCTCCGGGCTCGGTTCGCTCTTCGGCCCGCCGCGGGCCCACTCCTCGGTCCCGTAGGCGTCGTAGCGGCGGCGCCAGCTCTGGTCAGGGCTGCCGAGGATCTTGCGCTGCAGCTTGGTGAAGCCGTAGAGGACGGCCTCCGGCCGCGGCGGGCAGCCCGGCACGTAGATGTCGACGGGCATGAACTTGTCGGCCCCCTGGACGACGGCGTAGTTGGAGAACATCCCCGCCGAGGAGGAGCAGGCGCCCATCGCCATCACCCACTTCGGCTCCAGCATCTGGTCGTAGAGGCGGCGGACGACCGGCGCCATCTTGATCGAGACCCGGCCCGAGAGGATGATCAGGTCCGCCTGGCGCGGCGAGGCCCGCAGCGCCTCGGCGCCGAAGCGGGCGAGGTCGTAGCGGGCGGTGACGATCGAGATCGGCGCCTCGATCGCGCAGCAGGCGAGGCCGAAGGTGAGCGGGAAGATCGAGTTCGCCCGGGCCCAGTTCTGGACCTTCTCGAAGGTCGTGGTGACGACCCGTTCTTCGACGTAGCGCTCGAGGTCCTCGCCCTCGAGGTCCCCCCGAAGCAGGTTGCGCGCATCCACTTGCTTCCCGCGCAGGCTGCGGCGCTCTACCTCCAATCGAGGGCCCCCTTGCGCCAGACGTAGACGAAGGCGACGAGCAGCAGGGCGACGAAGGTGACCAGCTCGCCGAGGACGAGGAGGCTGTCGGCTCCCTTCAGGATCACCCCGATCGGGTAGAGGAAGACGACCTCGATGTCGAAGAGGATGAAAAGCATCGCGACCAGGTAGAAGCTGACGCCGAAGCGCAGCCCCTTCGTCGGCTCGACCGGGATACCCGACTCGTACGGCTCGCCCTGGCGGCGGCTGGCGGCGGTCTCGCGGGCCGGCTTGCGCGGGCCCAGCAGGTGGTTCAGCATCGCGAAGATGCCGCCGACCGTGAGGCCGAGGGCGGCGAAAACGAGGATCGGGAGGTAGGTCTTCAGCACGGGGAGGTGGGGTCGGAACGCGGCGGCTTGGCCGTGGGCTGCAGATACCCGCGCTCAGCCGCCGTAGCCCCTGTTATATACCGACTTTGTGACAACTTGCTACATAGTGATTTTCCGCATCAGGAAGCCGAATCCCGACCCCTCCGGGAGGATTTAGGGAATGGGTCGCGCGGACTCGGCGAGCGGCGCCTGATGGTCGGGCTCCACATCGCCGTCGGCATCTGCCTGATCGCCCTCAACGCGGCCGCCGGCCTCCTCGGCGGCGTCGCCTGGTACCGCGACCGGACCTCGATCGCCTTCTGGTACCTGCTGCGGGCGGCGCAGGCCTCCGTCTTCGCTCAGGCCCTCCTCGGCGGCCTCCTCGTCGTCACCGGGCACGAGCAGGAGGACGGCCTCCACTACCTCTACGGGATCCTTCCCCTCGTCGTCTCCTTCGTCGCCGAGGGCGCCCGCGCCGACGCCGCCCGGCGCGAGGTCGGCGAGATCGACCACGAGGCCCTGCCGGTGGCCGAGCAGGAGGCGCTCGCCCTCGCGATCGTCCGCCGCGAGATGGGCATCATGGCCACCAGCTGCGGCGTCATCTTCTTCCTCGCCCTGCGGGCTGCCGGAACCAGCGGGCTCTGAGGCCCTGGCGCATCCGATTCCTGACACAGCGGGGTGTGTCGAAAGTCGGAAGCGCCTTGCTCCGTCAGTCCAGCGGCCTGTACTCGCCGCCGTGGAAGACGAGGGGGGTGCCCTCCCGGGCCTCCAGGGCCCGCACTTCGCCGGTGACGATCACGTGGTCGCCGGCGGCGAGGACGTCGCGCAGTCCGCAGGCGATCCAGATCAGCGCCTCGTCGATCGCGGGGAGGCCGTCGCGATCGCTCCAGGCGACCCCGGACCACTTCTCCGCCACCGGCGCCTTGGTCGCGAAGGCGCGGGCGATCGGCTCCTGGCCCGCGTGGAGGACGCTGATGCCGAAGCCGTCGGCGGCCTGGACGGCGAGGAGCGTGCGGGAGCCGCGGTCGAGGCAGGCGAGCATCAGCATCGGCTCGATCGAGAGGGAGGAGACGGCGTTGGCGGTCGCTCCCGCCGGGCCTTCCGGCCCGCTCGCGCTGACCACCGTCACCCCCGTCGGCAGTCCCGCCATGGCGGCGCGGAAGCTGGCTGGATCGGGGGGCGGCATCGTCAGAAGAGCGGGATCGCCTCCAGACAATATGATGCCCGCCGCATGCGTTCCGCCCTGGTCATAGCGACGATGCTCGCCGCCGCCCTCGCCCTCGCCGCCTGCGGCTTCGGCTCGGAAGGGATCTCGGTCTCCGAGGACGACCCCAACCGCGCCGGCGCCGAGCTCTTCGCCACCCACTGCTCGGGCTGCCACACGCTGGGCGCGGCCGGGACCCAGGGCAGCGGCAACCGAGGCGAGCGGACGCAGGGGCCGAACCTGAACCAGCGGACCGAGACCTACGACGACGTCCTCTTCGCGATCCAGAACGGCGGCTTCTCGGGGGCGATCATGCCTCAGAACATCGTCGTCGGAGACGAGGCCAAGGCGGTCTCCAAATTCGTCGCCGAGTACGCGGGCTCCGAAGCGGAAGAGCCCCCGCGGCCGGGCCAGACTCCCTAGCGGGGGTCTTCCCATGCTGGACCTGAAGGCGATCCGCTCCGATCCCGGGGGCGTCAGGACGGCGTTGGCGCGGCGCGGCGCGGCCGAGCTGGTGGACGAGCTGCTGGCGCTGGACGCGCGGCGGCGCCAGCTCCTGCCCGAGGTGGAGAACGCCCAGGCCGAGCGCAACACCCTCTCCAAGGAGATCGGGGAGCGCAAGCGGGCGGGAGAGGACGCCGAGGAGCTGATGGCCGCCGTGCAGGGCCTGAAGGAGCGGGTCGAGGCGGCGAAGGAGGAGCTGGAGCGGGTGGAGGCCGAGCTGGCGGAGCTGGCGCTGAGGTTGCCGAACATCCCCGACCCGGAGGCCGCGGAGGGGATGACCGAGGAGGACGCGGTCGTGATCCGCGAGGTCGGCGAGCGTCCCTCCTTCGAGTTCGAGGCCCGCGACCACCTCGAGATCGGCACCGAGCTCGGCCTGATCGACATGGAGAAGGCCGCGAAGCTCTCCGGCTCGCGCTTCGCCTACTTGAAGGGAGACCTGGTCCTGCTCGAGCTGGCCCTGGTCCGCTTTGCGATCGAGCTGGTGCGTGCCGAGGGGCACGAGCCGGTTGTCCCGCCGGTCCTCGTCCGCGAGGAGGCGCTGGAGGGGACCGGCTTCCTCCCCGGCGACCGCGACCAGATCTACGAGATCCCCAAGGACGAGCTCTTCCTCACCGGCACCTCGGAGGTGGCGCTCGCCGGCCTCCACGCCGGCGAGATCCTCGACGCCGCCGAGCTGCCGCGCCGCTACTGCGCCTTCTCGACCTGCTTCCGCCGCGAGGCGGGCGCGGCCGGCCGCGACACCCGCGGGATCTTCCGCGTCCACCAGTTCGACAAGGTCGAGATGTTCTCGTTCGTCGAGCCGGACGCCTCGAGGGCCGAGCACGAGCGCCTGCTGGCGATCGAGGAGCGGATCCTCACCGAGCTGGAGATCCCCTACCGGGTCGTCAACGTCGCCGTTGGCGACCTCGGCGCGCCGGCCGCGAAGAAGTACGACTGCGAGGCCTGGATCCCGAGCCAGGACCGCTACCGCGAGCTCACCTCCTGCTCGAACACGACCGACTACCAGGCCCGCCGGCTCGGCGCTCGCTTCCGTCCGCAGGAGGGCTCCCCCCCGCAGGCGCTGCACACGCTCAACGGCACGGCCTGCGCTGTCGGGCGCACGATCATCGCCCTGATCGAGAACCGGCAGGAAAGCGACGGCGGTTTCACGCTACCCAATTCTTTGCATCGGTACGGAGCGCCTGACAGAATCGCGGCTCGATGAGCAGCGCGGAGGGACTGCGGTCATGAGCACCGGCGTGCGCGATGCGAAACGCGTGGTCCTCTGCGACGACCACGAGATCGTCCGCGACGCGATCAAAGCCCGGATGGTCAACTCGAGCATCGTCGACATCGTCGGCGAGGCGAGCAACGGCCGCGACGTCGTCGACGTCGTCAAAGAACTCGATCCCGACGTGCTGATCATCGACGTGGAGATGCCGAAGCGGGACGGGATCGAGGCGACCAAGGAGGTCCTCAAGGTCCGGCCGCGGACGAAGGTGATCATCTTCACTGCCCACGCCCAGCCCGACCTGCTGGCGCTGGCGCTGCGGGCGGGCGCCTCGGGCTACGTGCTGAAGTCGGCGCCGGCCGAGGACATCGCCAAGGCGGTGAAGGCGGTGACCGGGGGCGGCACCTTCCTCGGCGGCGACTTCGCCGGCGGCAAGCCCTCGGAGGTCGAGAAACTGCTCGACCTCTCCCCGCGCGAGCGCCAGATCCTCGAGCTGCTTGCCGAGGGGCTGCGGGTGAAAGAAATCGCCGAGCGGCTGCAGCTGAGCCCGGCGACCGTCCACACCCACGTCCGCAACGCGATCGCCAAGCTCGAGGTCGACACCCGCACCGAGGCGGTCGCCCTGGCGGTCCGCTTCAGCTACCTCGGCGCCGGCGGCGGCGCGCTCTAGCGCGCCGGTTCAGGCGCCGCGTCCTCCGCTTCGCGTCCGGGCGCGCTACTTCTTCTCTAATTCCAGCGCGCAGCCGTTGATGCAGTAGCGCTTGCCGCCCTGGTCGGCGGGCCCGTCGTCGAAAACGTGGCCGAGGTGGGCGTCGCAGTGCCTGCAGATCACCTCGGTGCGTCGCATGAAGAGGCTGTGGTCCGGCCGCAGCTCGACGTGCTCGAGGTTGGCCGGCTCCGTGAAGCTGGGCCAGCCGGTGCCGGAGTCGAACTTCGTGTCGGAGGAGAAGAGCTCGGCGCCGCAGCAGACGCAGCGGTACATGCCGGCCGCCTTCTCGTCCCAGTAGGGGCCGGTGAATGCGCGCTCGGTGCCGGCCTTGCGGGTGACCTCGAACTGCTCCGGGGTCAGCTGCTCGCGCCACTCCCGCTCGCTTTTCTCGACTTTCGCTGCCATCCCGTCTCCTTTCTCTCAAAGAGGAGGTTACGCCCCCCGCACTCCCAGCCCGGAGGGCCTTACCGCCTCCCGAGGTTTCCGACTTTTTGCACCCATAGCGAGGCGAAAACTCGGACACCCCCTGTGCGACCTAGGATCGCGGGGTGTTCGATGGCTTCTACGAGCGGGATGGGGAGCTCTTTCGCCCGACCGAGCTGAGGCGGGGACCATGGGACCCGGAGGCGCAGCACGCCGGCCCGCCCGCGGCGCTGCTCGGCCATGCGCTCGAGGCTCTGCCCGAGGCCGAGGGCTTTCAGGTTGCGCGGGTCACCTTCGAGATCCTGCGCTCGGTGCCGATCGCCCCCGTCCGGGCCGAGGCGCGGGTGGCGCGGCCGGGGCGGCGGGTGCAGATGCTGGAGGCGGAGCTGAGCGACGCCGGGGGCGAGGCGCTGGTGCGGGCGCGCGCCTGGCGTATCCGCCTCGACGAGGTCGACTTGCCGCCCGGCGCGGTGGCGCCGGCCGAACCTCCGCCACCCCCGGAGCAGGCCGCCGAGGCGGACTTCTTCCCCACCGGCCAGCGCCACGGCTACCACACGGCGATGGAGGTCCGCTTCGTCTCCGGCGAGTTCACCCGGCCGGGCCCGGCGACCGTCTGGTTGCGGATGCGACAGCCGCTGGTCGCGGGGGAGGAGCCGACGCCGCTGCAGCGCACGCTCGTCGTCGCCGACGTCGGCAACGGCGTCAGTGCGGTGCTCGACTTCCGCCGCTTCCTCTTCATCAACGTCGACCTGACGGTGCAGCTGGAGCGGATGCCGGAAGGCGAGTGGGTCTGCGCCGAGGCGGCGACGCTGCCCCAGCCGCAGGGGGTCGGCACGGCCGAGTCGATCCTCTACGACCGGCGGGGCCGGATCGGCCGCGGCCTGCAGACGCTGCTGATCAGCGAGCGCTAGCGGCGCGCCTCGCCGGGCGGGTCTGGACGAGCACCGTCAGCGCGGCGCCGATCGAGACCGCCGCCGCGCAGAAGAAGGCGGTCTCGTAGTCGCTGAGGGCGACGACGAGGCCCGCCAGCGGCGCCCCCAAGCCAACCCCGGCGTCGAAGAAGGCGGTGTAGGTGCCCATCGCCGCGCCCCTGGCGCGCTGCGAGACGCGGCCGAGCGCGATCAGCATCAGCGACGGGTTGAGCAGCGAGAAGGCGGCGCCCATCACGACGCCGCCGGCGAGGGCGACGGGGAGGCTGTGGGCGACCGCGATCAGCGCCAGGCCGACCGCCTCGCCGAGGGTGGCGGTGACGGCCACCGGCGCCGCGCCGACCCGGTCGGGCAGGTCGCCGATCGCCAGCCGGGTGATCACGATCATCGCCGCGAAGGCGCCGAAGACGGTGGCGCCGTGACCGATCCCGCGGGCTTCCAGGTGCAGCACGATGAAGGTGGCCATCGCCGCGTACCCGGTTGAGGCGAGGGCGATCGCGAAGCCGGGGCCGACCGCCTCGGGCGCGATCAGCGGGTGCGGCTCGGCGTGCTCGAGCGGCACGAACGGGTCGCGGGCGGCGAGAGCGAGCGTCGCCCCGAGCACCGGCATCGCGGCGGCGAAGATCCAGACGGTGGTGTAGCCGCCGGCGTCGAGCAGGAGCTGGCCGACCAGCGGCCCGACGCTGAGCCCGCCCCAGACCGCGAGCCCGTAGAGGCCGAGCACGCGGCCCCGGCGCTCGTCCGGCGCCAGGTCGACGATCCAGGCCGAGCCGGCGGTGTAGACGCCGCCCTCGCCGGCGCCGAGCACGAGGCGGGCGAGGACGAGCCCGCCGATCCCCAGGCTGGGCAGGTAGAGCAGGCCGCTGAGCGCCATCAGCGCCGTCCCCGCCAGCACCGTGGGCTTCCGCCCGCGGGTGTCGGCGAGCCTCCCCGCCACCGGCCGCAGCAGCAGCCCGGTGACCGCGTAGGCGCCGACGACCACGCCGACGGCGACGTCCCCCGAGCCCAGCGGGCCGTGGATGTAGCGGGGAAGCACGGGCAGGACCGAGCCGACGGCGACGAGGCCGCAGAAGGTGGCCGCGAAGACGCCCGCGAAGCTGAGCCCGGGCCGGTGCCCGGCCGCCGGGGTCTCCTCGCTCGTCGCGCTCACCTCAGCAGGGCGGCGAGGTCCGGGAGCACGTGGTCGGGAGCCGACTCAGCCGCCTCGGCTTCCTCGGCCGAGGTGGCGCCGCTGAGGACGAGGACGGTCTCGAGGCCGGCGCCGCGCCCTCCCTCTATGTCGGAGCTGATGCGGTCGCCGACCATCGCCACCTGTCCGTTGCGGTGCGCCATTT
>JBKPOX010000201.1:0-10008 GCA_046733335.1 Actinomycetota bacterium
CTGCTCCCAGAAGGGGATGAAGATCGGCTCCGACGGCGTCCAGCTGCTCGGCGGCCACGGCTTCGTCAAGGAGCACCCGGTCGAGCGCTGGTACCGAGACCTGCGAGCCGCGGGCGTGATGGAGGGCGCCCTGCTCGTCTAAAGGCCCGCCATCCGGCTAGGCCAAGAGCGAAAGCAGAACGATGACGATCAACCTCGAGATACCGAAGAAGTTCAAGCCGCTGGCGAACCAGGCCAACCAGGTCGCCACCGAGGTGTTCCGCCCGATCTCGCGCAAATACGACGAGGCCGAGCACGCCTACCCGAAAGAGCTCGACATGCTCGCCTCCCTGATCGACGGGATGAACGAGGGCTCCGACATCGGCGGCGCCGGCGCCGCCGGCGTGCGGCGCGAGAAAAGCGACGACGGCGAGAACCGCAACGGCTCCAACCTCTCCACCGTGCTCGGCATCATCGAGCTCTGCTGGGGCGACGTCGGCCTGCTGCTCTCGATGCCGCGCCAGGGCCTCGGCAACTCGGCGATCGCCTCGGTCGCGACCGAGGAGCAGCTGAAGAAATACGGCGGCAAGTGGGCGGCGATGGCGATCACCGAGCCGGAAGCGGGCTCGGACTCGGCGGCGATCCGCACCACCGCCGAGCTCGACGGCGACGAGTACGTCCTCAACGGCGAGAAGATCTTCGTCACCTCGGGCGACCGGGCTGACCTGATCGTCGTCTGGGCGAGCCTCGACCGCTCGAAGGGCCGGGCGGCGATCAAGTCGTTCATCGTCGAGCGCGACAACCCCGGGCTGAAGCTGGACCGGCTCGAGCACAAGCTCGGGATCCGCGCCTCCGACACCGCCAACTTCACCCTGCAGGACTGCCGGGTGCCGAAGGAGGCGCTCCTCGGCGACCCGGAGGTGAAGGAGAAGGGCTTCGCCGGGGTGATGGAAACGTTCGACAACACGCGGCCGCTGGTCGCCGCGATGGCGGTCGGCGTCACCCGCGCGGCGCTGGAGGAGACGCGGAAGCAGCTCAAGGCCGCCGGCGTGAAAATCGACTACGACAAGCCAGCCCTCTCCCAACACGCCGCCGCGGCGCGGTTCCTGGAGATGGAGGCGGACTACGAGGCCGCCTGGCTGCTGACCCTGCAGGCGGCCTGGATGGCAGACAACTCGAAGCCGAACTCGCTGCAGGCCTCGATGGCCAAGGCGAAGGCGGGGCGCACCTGCGTCGACGTCACCCTCGGCTGCGTCGAGCTCTGCGGCTCGGTCGGCTACGGCGAGAACGAGCTGCTCGAGAAGTGGGCGCGCGATTCGAAGATCCTCGACATCTTCGAGGGGACTCAGCAGATCCAGCTGCTGATCGTCGCTCGGCAGTTGTTGAAGAAGACGTCGGCGGAACTTCGGTAGCCAGGTCGGCGGGGTTGGGGCCGGGGTGCTCCCTCTCCAGACACCACTCGCCAATGGCTCGTGGTTGAGTGTCTGGAGAGAGAGCACCCCGGCCCCTGCGACACTGCGCGGGATTTGAATTTCGCCGACTTCATGGAGCGGTCGCCCGCCTCTCGCTTGGGGTTAGTTGCCATTGATTCGGCGGGGAATCTGCGTGATTGGCACTTCGGCGAACTGGTCGCCAAATCTGCGGGGCTCTCCGGGGCGTTTGCCGCCCGCGGCGTCGAGCGCGGCGACGTGGTGATGACGCTGGTGGGGAACCGGGTCGAGTGGGTGTTGAGCCTGCTCGCCTGCTGGCGGATGGGGGCGGTGGCGCTGCCCTGCAGCACGATGCTGCGGCGGCACGACCTCGAGCATCGGGTCGTGGCCGCGAATCCGAAGCTCTGCGTGGGTGAGGAGGCGCTGCTGGAGGAGATGCCCGGAGGGGTTCCGCTGATGACGATGGCCGACTTCGCCGCGGCGATGGACGAGGACCGGCCGCAGGAGAGGCCGGCGGCGGTCGAGGAGATGGACGCCGAGGACCCGGCGCTGGTCGTCTTCACGTCGGGGACGACCGGGGAGCCGCGGGGGGTGGTCCATGCGTACCGCTACCTGCTCGGGCAGCGTGCACAGGCCGAGCACTGGTTCGGCTCGCGACGCGGCGACCTCGCCTGGTGCACGACCGCCACCGGCTGGTCGAAGTCGGCACGCAACGTCTTCCTCGCCCCCTGGCTCACGGGCGCCGCCGCGGTCATCCACGACGGCCGCTTCGACCCCGCCGAGCGCCTCGACCTCGCCGAGTCGCTGGGCGTCAACGTCCTCTGCCAGGCGCCGACCGAGTACCGGATGCTGGCGCGGCGCACGCCGCTGCGGCCGCTGCCGGCGCTGCGGCGGATGGTCTCCGCGGGGGAGCCGCTCGACCCGGAGACGATCGCCGCCTTCCGCGAGTCCACCGGCCTCGAGCCCGCCGACGGCTACGGCCAGACCGAGACCGGCCACGTCACCGCCAACCTCGTCGGCGAGCCGGTGCGGCGGGGATCGATGGGGAAGCCGCTGCCCGGCATCGAGACCCGGATCGTCCCCGGCGAGGGGGGCCCCGTCGGCGGCGGCGAACTGCAGCTGCGCGCCGCCTCCTCCCCCACCTTCTTCTCCCGCTACCTCGACGGCGAGCGCTTCGAGGGCGAGTGGTGGCCGACCGGCGACCTCGTCCGCGAGGAGGACGGCCACCTGTACTTCGAGGGACGGGGCGACGACATCATCCTCTCTTCCGGCTACCGGATCGGCCCGACCGAGGTCGAGGCGTCCCTGCTCTCCCATCCCGCCGTGGCCGACGCCGCCGCGGTCGCCGCGCCTGACCCGGAGCGGGGCGCCGTCGTCCGGGCGATCGTCGTCCTCCGCGACGGCGCCTCGCCGGACGGCACCACCGCGAGCGAGGACCTGGTCCGCGAGCTGCAGGAGCACTGCAAACGAGAGACCGCGCCGTACAAGTTCCCGCGCATCGTCGAGTTCGCCGCGGAGCTGCCGAAGACCAGCAGCGGCAAGATTAGGCGGGCGCAGCTGCGCGCCGGCTAGGAGGTACTGACGGCCAGCCCCTCGGCCGCGTCCACCGGCCTGCCCAGGTGGTACCCCTGGGCCATGTCGACGCCGTAGTCGCGCAGCATCTTGGTCGTGTCCTCGTCCTCGACGAACTCGGCGATCGTGCGCTTGCCAAGGCCGCGGGCGATCTGGACGATCGCCTGCACGACGAGCTGGTCGGCGTCGTTGCGCTGCATGTCGCGGACGAAGGTGCCGTCGATCTTGATCACGTCGAACGGCACCTTCTTCAGGTAGCTGAACGGGCCGAAGCCGGCGCCGTAGTCGTCGATCGCGACTTCGCAGCCGAACTCGGTCAGCCGGTCGGCGAAGGCCCCGGCGGTCTCGTAGTCCTCGACCCTGGCCGTCTGGGTGATCTCGAAGGTGCAGCGGGAGGGATCGGCTTCACCTTCGTCGAGCCGCCTTTCGATGAATTCGAGGACCGAGAGGTCGGTCATCGTCGCCCCCGAGAGGTTCATGTGCAGGGAGACGGGGTCGCCGGCGCGCTCGCGCTCGGCCATCAGCTCCAGCGCCCGGGCGACCACCCAGCGGTCGAGCTCCTGGACCATCCCGGAGCGCTCGGCGACCTGGATGAACGAGGCGGCCGAGAGCAGCTCGCCGTCGTCGCCGGTCATCCGCAGGAGGAGCTCGTAGCGCTCGATCCCGCCCGAGGCGAGGCTGCGGATCGGCTGGGTGGCGAGGCGCAGGCGGTCGTGGGTCAGCGCGTCGCGGATCCTGGCGCTGGTCGTCTGGGCGCGGCGCGGCTCGTCCCCGTCCTCCCCCGGCGCGTGGAAGAGCATGATCCTGTTGCGGCCCTCCTCCTTGGCCTGGTACATCGCCTGGTCGGCCGCCAGCAGCACCGCTTCGGAGCCGGCGCCGCTCTGACCGCCGAACATCGCGATGCCGACGCTGATCGAGGCCGGGGCGCCGATCTCCGAGCTCGGCGGAAAGCCCTCGGCAACCTGCGCCCGCAGGTCCTCGCCCAGCTGCAGGGCTCCGCCGGTGTCGGTCTGCGGCATCAGCACCGCGAACTCGTCGCCGGAGAGGCGGGCGACGAGGTCGGTGGCGCGGACTCTTTCGCGGAGGATGTCCGCGACCCGGCGGATCAACCGGTCGCCCGACTGGTGCCCGAGCTCGTCGTTGACCTCCTTGAGGCCGTCGATGTCGATCACCATCACCGCCCCTCGACCGCCGTAGCGGGCCGTGAAGGAGACGTACTGGTCGAGCTCGCTGCGGAAGCGGCGGCGATTCAGCAACCCGGTGAGCGAGTCGTGGTCGGCGAGGAAGCGCAGTTCGGACTCAGTCCTCTCCGCCCGCTCGAGCGCGCCCTGGAGCACCGAGCGGTCGCCGGGGTCCAGCTTCTCCAGGACCGCCTTGACCGCGGGATCGGCTTTTCCCGCCTCGCGCATGTTCTTCATCGAGACGACGGTAATGGGTTACCCGAGGATGCGGGCTCGGCCACTGCAGAACTGGCGTGTAGGCTCGAATTTCGGCTACCCCGGGCGCCGAATACTTGACTTGTCGATGCCCGGGTAGGTTCAGGGAGATGCCGAACCGCCTCGCCGAGGAGACCAGCCCCTACCTGCTCCAGCACCGGGACAACCCGGTGGACTGGTACCCGTGGGGGCCGGAGGCGCTCGGCCGGGCGCGGGAGGAGGACAGGCCGATCCTCCTATCGGTCGGCTACTCCGCCTGCCACTGGTGCCACGTGATGGAGCGCGAGTCCTTCGAGGACGAGGAGACCGCGGCCTACATGAACGAGCACTTCGTCAACGTCAAGGTCGACCGCGAGGAGCGTCCCGACGTCGACGCGATCTACATGGAGGCGGTGCAGGCGATGACCGGGCACGGCGGCTGGCCGATGACCGTCTTCCTCGACCCCGAGGGGGTCCCGTTCTACGGCGGCACCTACTTCCCGCCGGACACCAGCCGCGGCATGCCGAGCTTCCGGATGGTGATGGAAGCGGTAGTCCACGCCTTCGAGACCCAGCGCGAGGAGATCCGCGAGCGAGCGCCGGGGACGCGGGCGCGGCTGGGAGCGCTGGGTGAGCTGGAGCCGCGCGGCGCGCCGGGAGCGGACGAGCTGGAGCAGGCGGTGCAGCGGCTGCTGGCGCTGGCCGATCGCCGCAACGGCGGTTTCGGCGCCGCGCCGAAGTTCCCGCCCGCCTCCTCGCTCGAGCTGCTGCTCGCCCGCGGCGAGAGCGAGATCGTCGAGCTGACCCTCGATCGGATGCTCGCCGGCGGCATCTACGACCAGCTCGGCGGCGGCTTCGCCCGCTACTCGGTCGACGCGATCTGGCTCGTCCCCCACTTCGAGAAGATGCTCTACGACAACGCGCTGCTGGCCCGCGTCTACCTGCACGGCTGGCAGGCATTCGGGCACGGACGCTACCGGCGCGTCTGCGAGGAGACCCTGGACTGGATGCTGCGCGAGATGCGCGGCCCCGAGGGCGGCTTCTACTCGGCCCTCGACGCCGATTCCGAGGGCGAGGAGGGCAAGTTCTACGTCTGGACCCCAGACCAGATCCGCGAGGCCCTCGTCGAACCCACGAACCCGAACTGCATCAAATTTCCGGGCCAGCAGGCCGGAAATTTGATGCAGTTCTACGGGGTCACCCGGGAGGGGAGCTTCGAGGGGACGAACGTGCTCCATCTCGCCGGCGGGGTCGAGGCGGAGGAGCCGGAGGGGCTGGCGGAGATGCGGCGGTCGCTGTTCGAGGCACGCTCGCAGCGGGTGCGACCGGGGCTCGACGACAAGCGGCTCACCTCCTGGAACGCGCTTGCGATCGCGGCCCTGGCCGACGCCGGCGCGGTGCTCGCCCGCGACGACTATCTGCAGGCGGCCCGCACCTGCGCCGAGTTCCTGCTCGGGCAGCTCCGCGACGACGACGGCAACCTCCTGCGCACCTACAAGGACGGCCGCGCCCGCCTCAACGCCTACCTCGAGGACCACGCGTTCCTGCTGGAGGCGCTTTTGGCCCTCTACGAGGCGAGCTTCGAGGAGCGCTGGTTCGCCGAGGCGCGGGCCCTTGCGGAGACGACGATCGAGCGCTTCGGCGACCCGGACCGGGGCGGCTTCTACTCGACCTCCTCCGACCACGAGGAGCTGATCGCGCGCCGCAAGGAGGTCGGCGACCACCCGATCCCCTCCGGCAACAGCTCGGCGGCGCTGGGGCTGCTGCGGCTGGCGGCGCTGACCGGCGAGCGGCGCTACGAAGCGGCCGCCGAGGGGATCTTCGCGCTCTTCGCCGAGCCGGCGGTGCAGCACCCCGACGCCTTCGCCCACCTGCTGCGGGCGCTCGACTTCCACCTCGCCCGCACCCGCGAGGTGGCGCTGGTCGCCCCCGCGCCGGGGGAGGACCCGCGGCAGGCCCTCGCCGAGCTGCTCGGCGTCATCCGCGAACGGCCCCGGCCCCACCTCGTGCTCGCCGGGGGGCCGGAGGGCGCCGCGGGGCCGCCCCTGCTCGCCGGGCGCACCGCCGTCGACGGCGCCGCGGCCGCCTACGTCTGCGAGAGCTTCGCCTGCAAGCTGCCGGTGACCACGGCTGGCGAGCTGCGCGAGCTCCTCTAAGGATTCATCGAAGCCCGCAGGCCGTCTCTGCAAGGATGCGGCCCGATGCGCGGCTCCTCCTTCACCCTCGCCGCCGGCCGCCGGGCGAAGTGGATCGTCTTCGCTGTCTGGTTCCTGGCGATCTTCGTCGCCGCCGGCCCGGCCGACTTGCCGGGGAAGTTCGAAGAGGCCGAAAACAACGAGGCGACGTCCTACCTGCCTGGAGAGGCCGAATCGACCGCGGCCCTCAACGCCACCGAGGAGCTGCAGAAGGGCGAAATCGCCCCGGCGGTGATCGTCTACCGGCGCGATTCGGTCCTCACCCCCGCCGACAAGCGCACGATCGTCGACGACGTCCGCAGGATGACCGAGAAGCGGTTCCCGGGCGTGATCCCTGACGGCGCCACCGCGGCGTCGGGGGGACGGAAACGGCCATCGGAGCAGGCGCTGGCCGCGGTCCGGGACCTGCCGCCAGGCTGCGGCGGGCCCACGACCGAGGTTCCGGGCCAACCCGCCGATTACGCCCCCTTCGTCGGCCCGATCTGCTCGACCGACGGCAAGGCGGCGATCGTCACCGCCTACGTCAACGCCGAAGGCGAGGGCGAGCGGATCGTCGACCCGGTCAAGTACTGGCGCGAGCAGATCAGCGACGGCGAGGACGGGCTGCAGGCGAAGATCACCGGCGGCGCCGGCTTCTCGACCGACGCGATCGAAGTCTTCGAAGGGATCAACGGAACCCTGTTGCTGGCCGCCCTCAGCCTCGTGATCTTCCTCCTGGTCGTCATCTACCGCTCGCCGATGTTCTTCCTGATCCCGCTGGCGGCGGTGGTGTTCGCGGAGACGCTCTCGCGCTCGATCGGCTACGGGGTCAGCGAGTTGGGCGTGACGATCAACGGCCAGTCGAGCTCGATCATGTCGGTCCTGGTGCTGGGCGCCGGCACCGACTACGCGCTGCTGCTCGTCTCCCGCTACCGCGAGGAGCTGCACCGCACCGCCGACAAGCACGAGGCGATGCGGACGGCGCTGCGCTCGGCCGGGCCGACGATCTTCGCCTCGGCGGCGACGGTGATCGCGGCGCTGCTCTGCCTGCTGATCGCGAAGGTCAACGGCACCTCCGGCCTGGGGCCGATCGCGGCGATCGGGATCGCCTGCGCCGCGCTCTCGATGCTGACCCTGCTGCCGGCGCTGCTGACGATCTTCGGGCGGCGCGCCTTCTGGCCCTTCGTCCCCCACACCGAGGAGACCGCTCCTCGAGTGGAGGAAGTCTCCGCTTGGGGGCGCCGCCACGTCGTCGAAGGCTCCGGAGCCGCCGCGATGGGCTGGGTCGTCGGCGCCTTCCTCCTGATCCTGATCCCGCTGGTGGCCCTGCTGGCGCTGTTCCCGCCCGCTGCCGGGCTGGTTCTGGCCCTGCTGCTGGTCAACTGGGTGGTGCGGGTGTTGAGCCGCAGGCGGGTGCCGTTCCTGCTCGCCCCGCTCGGGCGCAACGTCTTCAGGCCCTACGAGATCCGCCGCCACCGCCTCGAGCACGCAGCCGACGCCACCCACGGCTTCTGGGCCCGGCTTGGCCATCGCATCGCCCGCGGCCCGCAGCGGGTGATGGTCGGGGCGATCGCGGTCCTGCTCGTCCTCTGCGCCGGCTTCGCCTTCTTCTCCACCGACCTGACCAGCGAAGACAGCTACCGGACCGAAGTCGAATCGGTCGAAGGCCAGCACCTGCTCGACAAGAGCTTCCCCTCGGGGACTACCGCCCTCACCGACCTCGTCGTGCCGCAGCCGGGGGAAGTCGCCGCGGTGAAACGCTCGGTGGAAGGCGTGGACGGAGTCGAGGCGGTCTCCGGACCGGTGGCGAGCGGACCGCCGGGAACGCTGATCCAAGCGACGCTGGAACCGAATCCCTACTCGACCGAGGCCTTCGAGCTGATCGACCCGATCCGCGAGGCCGCCCACGAGGCGGCGCCCGAAACCCTCGTCGGCGGCCCCTCGGCGGTCGAATTCGACGTCCGCGAGGCCGCCGGCTGGGACTCGACGGCGATCCCGCCCCTGATCCTCCTCGTCGTCTTCCTGATCCTGATGCTGCTGCTGCGGGCGGTGACGGCGCCGCTGATCCTGATCGGCACCGTGATCCTCAGCTTCCTCGCGGCGCTCGGCGTCGGCTACTTCTTCTTCGACGTCGTCTTCGGCTTCCCCGGCTCGGACCCATCGCTGCCGCTCTTCGCCTTCGTCTTCCTCGTCGCCCTCGGCGTCGACTACAACATCTTCCTCGTCGCCCGCGCCCGCGAGGAGGCCGAACGCCACGGCTCCGAACAGGGGATGCTGCGCTCCCTTGCAGTCACCGGCGCGGTCATCACGAGCGCCGGCATCGTCCTCGCCGGCACCTTCGCCGTCCTCGCCGTCCTTCCCCTCACCTTTCTCACCGAGCTCGGCTTCGTCGTCGCCTTCGGCGTCCTCCTGGACACCTTCCTCGTCCGCAGCATCCTGGTCCCGGCGATAGCCCTCACCGCCGGCGACAAGTTCTGGTGGCCCTCGGCTCTCTCCCGAGGACGAACCCCCCATCCCCCCGACCGCGAGACCGTCCCTTCATGAGCGCTCCTCGGCGCTCCTCGCGCGGGTGGCGACGATTCCGAGGACTCTCCCGGTGGGAGAGCCCGGGATCGGAGACAGGACCCGCGCGCCGAGCGCCTAGAGGATCGGCAGGAAGTTCTCGATCTCGTACGGGGTGACCTGCACCCGGTAGTCGTCCCATTCTTGCCGCTTGATCTCCACGAAGCGGCGAAAGGTGTGCTCCCCGAGCGTGCGGAGGACGAGCTCGGAATCGGCCGCGATCTCGATCGCCTCGCCCAGGGTCGCCGGCAGCTGCTCGATCCCCTGGTGGGAGAGCTCCTCCTGGGAGAGGTGGTAGAGGTTCTGCTCCATCGGCTCGGGCAGCTCGTAGCCCTTCTCGACCCCTTCCAGCCCCGCCTGCAGCATCCCGGCGAAGCAGAGGTAGGGGTTGGCGGCGGGGTCGGGGCAGCGCAGCTCGGCCCGGGTCGCGGACTCCTTGCCCGGGTGGTAGAGCGGCACCCGGATCAGGGCCGAGCGGTTGCGCCGCGACCACGCCAGGTACACGGGCGCCTCGTAGCCGGGCACGAGGCGCTTGTAGGAGTTGACCCACTGGGCGAAGAGCGGCGCGATCTCGCGCGCGTGCTTGAGCTGGCCGGCGATGAACGACTTCGCGACCGGCGAGAGGAAGTAGGGGTCGTCGCCGTCGTAGAAGGCGTTCCTGCCGTCGCGGCTGAGCGACTGGTGGACGTGCATCCCCGAGCCGTTCTCGCCGAACAGCGGCTTCGGCATGAAGGTGGCGTGGTAGCCGTACTTCATCGCGTACTCCTTGACGACGATGCGGTAGGTCATGCAGTCGTCGGCCATCTCGAGCGCGTTCTTGTAGCGCATGTCGACCTCGTGCTGGGAGGGGCCGACCTCGTGGTGGGTGTACTCGAC
>JBKPOX010000202.1:0-2969 GCA_046733335.1 Actinomycetota bacterium
GGGTGGGGCCGGGGCGCGCGGCCGCGGTCGGGCTCGCGGTCTTCGCCGGGGCCGGTCTCGCCTGCGGTCTCTCCGACTCGCTCTCGACCCTGATCCTCGCCCGCTGCGTACAGGCGCTGGGCGGCGCCGCCGCGGTGACCGCGGCCCTGGAGCTGTTGCCGGCGACGGTCGGCTCGGAGCGGCGCGCGGCGACGGTCTGGGCGGCCGCCGGAGCCACCGGCGCCGCCCTCGGGCCGGCTGTCGGCGGCATCCTCACCGAGCTCGTCTCCTGGCAGTCGATCTTCCTCCTGCAGGTGCCGGTGGCGCTGGCGGCGGCGGTCCCGATCCTGGCCGTGGCCAGGCACGAGGCGGCGACCGGGATCGTCGAGCCGGAGCTGCGCCGCACCGGCCGGCCGCACCTCTGGGCGAACCTGGCCCTGGCGATGGTCTCGGCGGCGATCGCGGCGGCGCTCTTCCTGCTCGTCCTGCTGCTGATCGAAGGCTGGCGCCTGAGCCCGATCGTCGCCGCGGTCGTGGTCACGGCGATGCCGCTGGCGGCCCTGGCGAGCGGGCGGCTGGCGGAGATGGTGCCCGACGCGCGCTCGCGGGCCGCGGCCGGCGCGATCCTCGTCTCCGGCGGCCTCGCCGGCCTCGCCTTCCTGCCGAAGGCGACGATCGCGCTGACCCTGCCGCCGCAGATCCTGGTCGGGGTCGGGCTCTCCCTGGTGCTCTCGGCGCTGACCGAGACGGCGCTGGGCGGTCGCGCCCCGCAGGCGATACACGGGGGCTGGACGATCTCCGCCCGGCACGCCGGGGTCGTGATCGGGCTGCTGGCGCTGACCCCGATCTTCACCGCCGAAATCGACCAGCAGCGCCGCGACGCGATCGACGCCGGCACCGCCGTCATCCTCGACTCGCCGATCAACCCGCTGCTGAAGATCGACCTCGCCGAGCGGGTCAGCGAGCGGCTGGAGGCTGAGCGGGGGAAGGTGCCGACGATCGGGCCGGCCTTCGAGCCGCTCCCTTCGGACCCGGTGGAGCGGGTGGAAGTCGAGCAGCTGCAGGGCGAACTGCAGGACCAGCTCGACCGCGGCGCCACCCACGCCTTCAGCACCTCCTTCCTGCTGGCGGCCCTGCTGGGGCTGGTGGCGCTGTTCCCGATCGCGCTCTCGCGGGAGGTGGAGCTGTGAGGGGGCGGGTGCTGGTGATCGGCTCGATCTGCGTCTCGCTGCTGCTGGTCGGCGCCTATCTGGCGGCGGGGGGCTCCTCCTACGAGCCCGAGCAGGTGCAGGACCCCTGCGAGCCCCGCCCTTGGAGCAACCCCCGCAGCCTGGCCGAAATCGCCAACCAGTTCTCAATCTCGGCCCTGGACGGCGCCGCCTGCCAGCTCGGCGTCTCGCGCGAGACCCTGGCGCGGGCGCTGTCGACGCCGGCCAACCGCAGGCGCTTCACCGAGAGGTACGGGATCGACGACGCGAAGCTGGCGAGGGCGATCCGGGCGGGCCTGGTCCGAGCGGTGGACGACGCCGAAGAAGCCGGCGCCCTCAGCCCCCTGATCGCCGTGCCTTTACGCGAGACCGTTCAGCGCATCCCACTCGCCCAGGCGATCGAACTGATCAACGAAGCCGAGGGCTTCCTGGGCGACGTCGACAGCTTCCTCGGCCCGGCCGGGAACATCATCGAAGAATTCCTGCCTTGACTCGGTCGGAGAGGGGCACCTGACCCCCGCCCAGCGAGCCTGCGTCGTCAGTCGGGCTTGTCGATCTTGTAGCTCCGCGCCTTCGGGTCCCAGCCGATCCCGGCGCAGAGCGCTTCGGGGGTGGTGCCGAGGGCGGTCGCCAGCTTGACCATCGTCCCCAGCCGCGGTTCGCGGCCGCCCCGCTCCAGCAAGGAGATCTCGGTGCGGTGTACTTCGCAGCGCTCGGCCAGCTCTTCCTGAGAGATGCCCGCGGTCTCGCGGGCGCGGCGGAGGTTGGCGGCGAAGCGGTCCCGTTTGTCCATCCCTGCACTCTATTCGCAGCTATCGCCGGGTTGCCTGCCAGACCCAGAGCATCGCCAGCGGTTGCAGCGGCAGCCGCGCCCAGAGCGCCCAGCGCGGGAACCGGCGCATGTCGAGCCCGCGGATCTGCTCGGGGTTGACCGCCATGTGCAGGTTGGCGGGGAAGACGGCGACCAGGAGGCCCAGCAGCCACCAGCGGCCGAGGCGGCGCGTCGCGGGGTGGAGGACCATCGCCGCGCCCGCCAGCTCGGCATAGCCGCTGACCGCCACCGCCTCGCGCTTGCGCGCCTCGATCGCCGGCGGCACGATCGCTTCGAAGAAGCGGGGACGGAGGAAGTGCATCGTCCCGGTGAAGGCGAAGAGGGCCGCGACGCCGCTGCGGGAAAGCGTCATCGGGCAAGTCTCCCATGCGCCCCAGCGCAACTGCATCAAATTTCCGGGCTGGGGGACCGGAAATTTGATGCAGTTCGGCGGGATGGCTTGGCCGCTAGGCTCATCCGCGTGCCGGATTTCAAGCTGAACCCCGCCTACACGCCGACGGCGGACCAACCTAAGGCGATCGCGGGCCTTGCCGAGGGGCTGCGCGAGGGCGAGCGCTTTCAGACCCTGCTCGGCGCCACCGGGACCGGCAAGACCTTCACGATGGCGGCGACGATCGCCGAGGTGCAGCGGCCCTCGCTGGTGATCGCGCACAACAAGACGCTCGCCGCGCAGCTCTGCAACGAGTTCCGCGAGTTCTTCCCCGAGAACGCGGTCGAGTACTTCGTCTCCTACTACGACTACTACCAGCCGGAGGCTTACGTCCCGGCGCAGGACCTCTACATCGAGAAGGACAGCTCGATCAACGACGAGATCGACCGCCTCCGCCACGCCGCCACCGCGGCGCTGTTCGCCCGTCGCGACGTGATCATCGTCGCCTCGGTCTCCTGCATCTACGGGATCGGCTCGCCGCAGGTCTACAACGAAAAAATGCAGCTGTTCAAGGTCGGCG
>JBKPOX010000203.1:0-2520 GCA_046733335.1 Actinomycetota bacterium
CGCCTTGAGGGCTGTGCCGCGTGCCTTGAGGGCGTCGTGCATGCCCTGGAGGTCCTCGTCGGTGACCGGCTTGAGATTGGCCGGCACCGCGACCGGCAGGCTACCTTCCGCCACTGTCCGCCTCCAAGCGGTACGGGTCACGCCCGTGGGGGGCGGACCGGCCTTTTGGCAAGGCGGGCAGCCAGACAGCATTTGGCGGGCAGCCACACTGCCTGGCTGCCCGCCATCTAGTCGGGGATAGTAACCGACCGCGGGTGGTCTCGTCATGCTGGCCGGTCGGGCTTCTTCTATTCCCTCCTGACTTGACACTAACGTAAGGCAGAGCGTATGCTCTGGGTGGAGAGAGAAGGAGGTGCGGGACGGATGACCGAGGAGCGATTCGTCACCAGCGGTACCACCCCCCACCAGCCGGTCACCGCGACCGACCAGACCTACGGCCCCGGCAACACCCGGCCGGCCTGGGTCGACGAGCTGCCCGACCCCGACAGCCAGGAGTTCTACAGCGGCGTCTGGGACGGCGTGAGCACTGTCGTCAGCGACGCCGACCCCGGACTGTAAGGAGGCCTAGCAGAACCCAGAGGAGAGCTGGGAGGCAACGTCACCGACCCGAACGACCGCGCAGGCTACGCGGTCACGTCGGGCGGGAGGGGCGTCAAGTAGGGCTAGCCACCCAGGCCGAGGCACCGTTGCCTCCCAGCTCTCCTCTGGACCCGCCAAGACCTACAAAGCAGGAAGGAACCTGATGTCGATCCCCGGTGACGCGCTCGAGGCGCTGGAAGGCGCTGGTCCCCGAAGCAACGGCAGCCGACGAAGGGCGGAAAGGGCACCGCGCGCACCGAGGAAGGAGGCCCGCCATGACCAAGACCAGCAACTACCCCGAGGCCGCCGCTAAGGGCCACCGCGTGTTCACGACCGACGACGTGGCCGAGCGCGGCTCCGAGGCGGTCCTAGAGGAGTTGCGCGCCCAGTTCCAGGCCGCGCACGCCGAGCACCGCCAGTACGACGGCTGGACCGACGGCACCGTCCTAGCCGAGGTCACCCTGACCCAGGGCGGGTTCAACACCTTCGTCCGTGCCGAGGTCGGCGATGTCGTCCTGATGAAACCCGACCCCTACCCCTACGGCTGGGCCGGCTGCACCCCAAACCACACCTTCTACGTTCCCCGCGTCGGCTGGAACTGCATGTTCACCTACGGCTGGCGTCGTCTCGACAGACCCTGACTTGACGCCAGCGTAAGGCATGGCGTATACTCCTGGTGTGAGGGAAGGAGGACCCCATGAGGTACCGCTTCGGTTCCGACGCCGGCTCCCCCCGCCACCTGAACGCCCCCCAGTACACCAGCGCGGTCGTCTGCCGCACCGGTTGGGGCACCAAAGCCTGGAAGGTCCGCTACTCCGACGACTGGTCGGACAAGTGGCTGGAGGCCTGCTCGCTGGAGGAGGCGAACGCCGCCACCGAGTACGGCCGCTCGATGGTCATGCGTGCGTGCTGCTCGTTCTGCCTGGAGTACCCGGTCTCGACCGACAACGCCCTGTACTGCTCGAAGGAGTGCGCGTCCAGGAACGCGGCCGTCACCCGCTGGTCCGACAAGACCCTCGCCGCTGCCTAGAGAGGAGCCCGCGATGCGCGACAACGCCGTCGTCAGCACCAGCGGCCCCAAACCCGTCGCCTACGTCACCACCCGAACCGGCAGCGCCGCCCACTTCACCGACCCCGGCCGGCTGGCCGACTGGCTCGCCGCTCGACCCGCGTTCCCGTTCCCCGAGATCCTGGACGACTTCCTGGCCGAGCTGGACGCGGCCGGGGTCCGGCCGGCGGTCAACCGGTCCGCGACCGTCGACGAGGCCCTGGCCGTGGTCGCCGACCTCAACCGAAGGAGGAGCGCATGAGCCTCCGTATCGTTCGGCGCGGCCCCCGGGCCGACCAGGGCGGCCGCCGCTACTGGCTATCTAACGGCTGGTTCATCGACGGCGACAACCTGACCTACAAGCGGCACTACCGCGAGCACCGCTACAGCGCCTACCAGCCCGGCGCAGGCCCGAACGGGACCGCCGGGTTCATGAGCAGCGCCAACCGCCTGAAGGATCTGCTCCGCCAGCTCGACCGGTCGATCACCTACGAGATGCAGATCGGCGACGTCCACTTCCACTGGACCCCCGCCAACCCGGCTGGGCGAATCTGGGCCCATGTCGGCCGCACCGGCGGCTGGATCCCAGGCTCCGAGTGGCTATCGGGGGCGGCGTTCTCGGCCGCCTGCCGGGTCTGGTACGACACCCGCCACCCCATGAAAGAGGAGGAACCATGACCTATGCCGAGCAGATCAACACCGAGCTGGACCGGCGTGACGCCGAACTGAAGGCCGACGGGAAGTGGCCGTCCAGCGTGCACCGGCCGGAGGAGGTCATCGAGGAGGACGGCTACCTGACCGTGGTCTGGTACGTCGGTTCGCCCTGGGAACCCCGCCGCGAGGATCACGGGATCGGGCACCTGCTGTGGATGCTGACCGAGCACACCCTCGAC
>JBKPOX010000204.1:0-17618 GCA_046733335.1 Actinomycetota bacterium
GACGGTCACCCGGGACAGGGCCGGGTCGGGCCGCTCCGAGAACCGCAGGCGGACCTCCCCGGGCGGCCGGGGCAGCCGGGCCCCGTCGTCCGGGTTGCTGTCCTGCAGGGCCGCGTGGGCGGCCGCGGCCGCCGGGCTGCCGATGAGGAGCGCGACCGCGGCGACGGCGGTCAGGCCGGTCCGGGGAACCCGGCGGCGCAGGCCCACCGGATCCTTCCCCTCACCGGCGGCCGGCCTGGTCGTGGAGCCAGTGCTTGCTGTCGTCCTCGAGCCCGGCCGTCGCCGGCTGGCGTCGCCGGACGGCCACGGTCGCGATGAGGATGGAGATCAGGGCCAGGCCGATCCCCAGCCCGGCCGCGGCCCGGGTCCAGGCGAGGTCGCTCTTGGCCGCCGCGGCGGTGTCCTGGGCCACGGCCAGGCTGGTCATCATCGGCCCCATCATCTTGACGTCGGCCTGCTGGCGGGTGGCCAACTCGCCGGTGGTGGGGAGCCGCCGCGGCCAGGTGGTCAGGGGCTCGACCCCCTCGCCGCCGTAGGTCGTGGGGCCCATCGGGGCCACCAGGTCGATCACCTGCCCGCCCACCGGGACGGTCTTGGCCGCGCCCGCCACCCCGGCCAGGGGGCTATGGAGGTGGGCGGTGTAGCGGCCCGGGTCGGAGAACGCGAAGGCGTCCGACACGTAGGCGCCGGGGGCAACCCAGGGGGTCGCCCGGAGGGCCAGCTGCAGGGGCTTCCCGCCCGGCTGGCGGCCGGCCAGCTCGGGGCTCGGCTTCACCGTGCCCACGAACACATGGACGGTGAGCTGCTTGAGCTGGGCGTCGGTCCAGGTGACGGGCTTGCCGTCCTTGGTGACGGTGAACTCGAACGCGGTCTCCTCGCCGACCTTCACCGGCTCGTTGGTCAGGCCGAACTCCTCAAAGGTGAGGTCGCCGGAGTGGAAGGTGGCGTGGGCTGAGGCCGGGCCGGCCAGCACCAGGCCGGTCCATGCCAGGGCCGCCACCAGGAGGGCGGCGGTCCTGGCCGTGCGCGTGCGCAGGCGCATGTGTGGTCCCCCTTCGTGCGTCGCGGGTCGCGTGGCAGGAACGGACTACACCCGTTCGGACTAGTCCGTCAAGGGTGGGGGTTCGCCGCGGCCGGCTACCAGGGGAGCCCGGCGGTGTGCTCGCCGTGGTGACGCCAGGTCCAGGTTTGGGCCGGGTAGTGGGAGACGTGCGCGTTGCGGGCCAGGCAGCCGAGCAGGAACCGCCAGTCCTCCCCACCGGCGTGCTGGTCGGGCCGGGGGGCGGTGAACCCGACCGCCTGGGCCAGCTCCCGGCGGACCACCACGGTCATGGTCGTATGGTGCGGGGCAGCCGCGTCGAACCGCTTGCCGAGGTGGCCGAGCGGGTCGCGGCCCGGCGGCTCGGTGCGGAACCAGGAGAACACGTAGTCGGCGCCCGTCTCCGCCGCATGCTGCAGGAGGAGTTCGAGGTGGCGGGGGTCCCAGGTGTCGTCGTCGTCGAGGAACGCCACCCAGTCGACCTCCGGGTGGACGGCCGCCAGGGCACGGCCGCGGGTCCGCCAGGCGCCGGCGTGCTCCAGGTCGACCATCACCGAGAGCTGCCAAATCGGGTAGGTCTGCTGGAAGACCGAGCCGAGCGCTCGGCCGAGGTAGCCGCCCTGGATCCGTGGGGGGATGGTCGGGATGACGGCCGCGACCCGGCTATCAGCCACGGAAGGCCGTCGGGTTACTGGCCCCGGTCCCCTGCCAACCGCCCCCGGTGTTGCGGTCGTGCAGGTGGTACTCCCAGGTGATCGTCTCCCGATGCTGAATGTGGGCGCCGCCGCGGACCAGGTTGCAGAGCAGCTGGTAGTCCTCCTCCTTCTTGGGGCCGCCGGAGGGGGGGAAGCCGCCGACGTCGCGGATCGCCTGGGTGCGGGCCAGGTAGGTGATCGGGATGAAGTTCCCCATCTCCAGCAGCCAGCGGGCCTGCTCGCCGCCGAAGGGGACCCCGCAGGGGTTGACGATCCGGCCCCGGTGGACGGTGGCGGTGGGGTCGCGAGCCGGGAGGCCGCGGTCGTCGACCACCCGCATGCACGGGTAGACCAGGTCGGCGCCGGTCCGGACGGCCTCCATCCACAGGACTTCCAGGTGGTTCCGGTAGAGCAGGTCGTCGTCGTCGAGGAAGGCCACCCACGGGGTCTGCACCCGGGCCAGGGCCTGATTCCGGGCCCAGGCCGCCCCCAGGTGGTCGGGGTCGGGGAACACGATGGTCTCGGTCGGGAGGACGTTCTGGTCGGCCACCGACTGCAGGGCCCGCTCCCGGAGGTCGTCGTGCTCGGGGATGGTCGGCATCACCACGGTGATCGGGGCCACCGACCGCTGCTCGGGCGGGACCGGGTCGTAGAGGCCCATCGGGGTAAGCCGTTCAGCCATCGGCCACCGCCATCCTGACCCCCTCCTCCAGGCTGATCCGGGGCCGGTAGATGCCGTGCAGCCGGGCCGGGCTCCCGACCCGGTAGCGCACGCCCTGGGGAGCGAACGGCTGCGGCGCGAACCGGGGCGTGTAGCCGACCTCGGTGCAGATCATGTCGGCCAGCTCCCGGAACCGGGTCGGCCGGCCGGTGCAGATGTTCACCGGCCCGTCCACGCCGGCGTCCACGGCGGCCAGGATCGCCGCGGTGAGGTCGCCGATGTGGATGAAGTCGCGGAGCTGCTCGCCGTCCCCCCAGATCTCGAACGGGTCCTCCCGGGCCCGGGCCCGGGCCAGGAAGGCCGGGAACGGGTAGTCCAGGTCCTGATCCGGCCCGTAGCCGGAGAACGGCCGCACGACCGTGACCGGGACCCCGGCCGTCTCGGTAAGCTGGGCGGCGAGGTGCTCCCCGACCAGCTTGCTCCACCCGTAGGTCTGATCCGGGAGGCCGGAGCGGCCGGGCCCGCCGCGGTCCTCGGTGAGCTGATCCATGGGATGCCGGTACAGGCCGCCCTGCTGCAGGTAGGTCGGGTACACGGCCGAGCTGGACAGGTAGACGACCCGGCCGGGGCGGGTCCGGGCCGCCCACCGGAACATGGCCGCGTCCAGTTCCAGGTTCTCCGCCGTGGCCAGCGGTTCCCGGTCGATGCGGGCCCGGCCGCCGATCACCGCGGCGGCGTGGATGACCAGGTCGAAGTGGGCCTCCCCGAGGAACCAGGCCCGGCAGTCGGCCCGGTATTTCAGGTCGCAGCCGAACACCTCCACCCCCTCCCGGGCGGCCAGGGCCGCGCGGAGGTGGCGGCCCACGAAGCCGGCGTCGCCGGTGATGAACGCCTTCATCGGCAGGTCCACAGCTGGTAGGCGTAGGCCGCCGGGATGTAGGTGAGGTCGAGGACGCTCTGGGTGACCGGGGTCCAGCCGGCCTGCTCCAGCAGCTCCCGTACCCCGGGGACGTCCCACGACCAGTAGTGCTCGGGGTTGTCGTCGCGGCCGTGGGTCTCCGGGGTCGACAGGAGGAGGAACCGGGCCCGCTCCCGGATCCCGGTCAGCACCCGGGCCGGGTCGTCGACGTGCTCCAGGGTCTCGGTGCAGATGAACAGGTCGACCAGTTCGGGGAGCCGGGTCAGGGTCCGCTCGATCGGGCCGACGAAGTCGAGGTGCGGGCCCGGGGTGACGTCCCCGAGCAGGGGGCTCTTGGGGTGCCAGGCGGTCTCCGGGCAGGCCCGCTGGATCCCGACCGGGATGGCTCCGTCGCCGCAGGACAGGTCGGCCAGCAGGCGGACGTCGGGGAGGGCGAGGGCGAGCCGTCGGCCCAGGCCGATGGTGTACTCGACCCGGCGGATGTGGTCGGGCCAGCGAGTGTGGTCGTACCGGTTGGCGTACAGCCGGTGGAGCTCCACCGGACTGTAGGGGCCGCGCAGCCGGGCGATCACATCTTCACCGCCGGGTCGCGGACGGCCAGGACGACCTGGAACAGGTCGACCTCTACGTGCCGGACGACCCGCAGGTAGCCGCCGGTCTCCAGCAGCCGCCGGTAGCCGTCGCGGTCCCAGGTCCACAGGTGCTCGGGCATGTGTGTCCTGGGATCCTCCAGCTGCGGGGAGGACGCGACCACCACCGAGGCGAAGCTGGCCACCCGGCGGACCATCCAGTGCGGGTCGAGGAGGTGCTCGAGGAACTCGGTCATGACCACGATGGGGGCGCGGCGGACGTAGCCGGGCCCGGCGCCGCCCCACACCGCCGGGTTGGTCACGTCGACCAGCTCCACCCGCACACCCCGTTCGGCGGCGCCGGCGAGGTTGGCCGGGCATAGGTCGTAGCCCCACGCCTCCAGCTCCGGGTCCCGGGCCAGCAGCAGCTGCAGGAGGCCGCCGTCGCCGGCGCCGAGGTCGACCACCGCCCCCAGGGAGCTGTCTGGGCGGGCCAGCTGGCGGACGAACGAGACCGCGGTGTCGAGCCGCCGCCAGTGGATGCTCTGCTCCAGGTGCGGTGCCCGCTCCCGCCCCTGATACCAGCCGGGGGTGGCCTGCTCGGGGATGGTCCCCTCCGGGAACAGCCGCCGCTCAACCACCCGTCCCGCCCCCCTTGAGAGCCTCCAGCCGCTGGACGGCCTGCACGAAGCCGGGGCCGTGCCGCCAGGCCAGGTAGGCGGCACGGTCCTGCGCGTCGAGGTCGGGATGGTTCACCCGGGCGTAGCCCGCATCCCAGGCCGCCTTCTGCGCCACCGGGTGGACGTGCTCGATGACCACGTCGGGGAGGTAGTTGAGGATGTGGCAGGCCAGGCCGAGGTCCTTCCAGGCGTTGTCGATGTACAGGTGCCGGAGGCCGGGCGGGACCATCCACCCGAGCGCCTGGACGATGTTCGAGGTGAGGAACACCGCCGTGGGCAGCAGGGCCCGTTGCAGGAGGTCGTCGGCGTAGACCATGGTGGTCGGCCACAGGCCGAGCACGTGATGGAGGCGCCCATCCCAGCCCGGCGTGACCGGGAGATGGTCGTCGCCCATGAACCCCAGGTACCGGTAGCTGCCGGCGTACGCCACCGCGTACCGGTTGAGGATCGCGCCCATGCCGCCGGGGCCGCGGGGGCCGACCTCCAGCCAGGCGAACCCGACCTCGGCCACCTGCTCCAGGTAGTCGGGGCGGGTCGGGTCGTCGTCGTCGACCGCGACCAGCAGGTCGGTGCGCAGCTCGGGGGTGGCGGTCTCAGCCCACCCGTGGATGAGCCGGCCGACGTTCCCCGGCCGGCCGCGGGAGGGGACGATGACCAGCAGCTCAGGCACGTCGGATCCTCCGGCCGGGGCGGGGTTGCCGGTAGCCTACCCGGCGCGGCCGCCGCCAGGCGACCCGGGCCCGCCACCACCACCGGGAGGGTAGGGGCAGGTAGAACAGCTGCGGCCGGCCCAGGTCAGGGGTGGGCATCGCGGAGCTTGACCGCCCGGGCGACCCGCACCCCTTCACCGCCGGGCCGCATGTCCACGATCAGGGCGCGGGCCGGGGTGTCGAGGCCGCCGTGGTGGACGAAGCTGTCGCCGAGGGCGCAGGCGGCGATCCAGGCCCGCTCGCCGACCGCCTCACCCTTGGCCCAGAGCATGACCATGGTCAGCTCCGGGTGGCGGGGATGCACGCCGACCTGCACCACCTCATCGACCTGGCTGGCCCGGCCGATCACCGGATTGCTCACGCGCTCACCACCTTGAGGAGCGGCGACTGGAGGACGTCGCGGATACTAACCCGCCGGTGGCCGCCGTCCTCCTCCGGGATCCCGCCGTCCTCCCATTCCAGCCGGCCGTGACGGATGCAGTTCGTCCAGCCGAGGGCGCAGTTGCCGCACAGCCCGCGGAGGGTCTGCCAGCGGCTCCAGTAGCCGCAGCGGCCACACTGGCGGAGGTGCGCGGTGACGGTGCCGTCCATCAGCTCTAGCATAGCCGGTCACCCGTACGGTCAGGCGTTCATGGCTGCGAGGAGGCTGCGGGCGTCGACGATCGCCTGCCGGAGGGTGTTGAGCTGGCTGTCGAACTCGGCCATGGTCGGGGCCGCGCAGACCAGCTGCCGGCTCCGGGCGCGGAGCACCTCGGCCTCCCACCGGTCGGTGACCGTCTGGGTGGGAAGGCCGAGGTCCTTGGTCGTCCGGGTCCGGGTGACGATCAGCTTGACGGCCGTCCCGGGGTCGGCCGGGTCGGGGAGGGTGAGCGGGTCGAGCGGCCATTCCCGCTGGTCAATGTCCTTGAGGTCATCTACCGGCACAGGCCTTACCCCTTCCAGGTTGCGTAGAGCACCGGTGCATGTTCGGTCGCCGTGGTGGTGAGGAGCCCGCCGGTGCCGGTCTGCCGGGCCTCCAGGGTCAGGGTGTCCCCGGCCGCCATGCGCCGTTCGGTCGCCATCGTGTTCGTCATCACCCGCGGGTCGGCGGCTCGGAAGTGGCCGACGTCGCGGGCCAGCAGCAGGGTCCCGTTGAGGCGCAGTCGACCTTCCCGGTTGGCGTCGGTCGCGCCGCTGCTCGGCCACAGCAGTTGGCCGCCGATCGAGTACACGCCCGGCCAGGCGAAGGTGATGGTCGTGGTGCCGTTCCACATGCCCTGGGTGTCGCTGATGGCCGTGCTGAAGCTGATGTTGGTGTCGACGTCGTTGGTGATGTTCTGGTCGGTGGAGCGCCACAGCCGCACGTGCGGTGCCCCGGCGTCCGTGCCGGCCAGCAGCAGGTCGGTGTCGTTCTGGAAGGCCCACCCCCAGGCGTTGACCACCGGGACGACCGCCGGGGTCAGGAGCCCGCACGGGACCGGGCTGGTCGGGTCGCCGTCCAGGGCCACGGTGCAGGTGAGGGTGGCCGGGTCGCGGGAGAGGACCTGCACCTGGCGGAGGCGGGCCGGGCCCAGCCCACCGCGGCCGCCGCCCAGCGCCTTGGCCGCGTCGTACAGGACGCTGCTCAGGGCGGGGCTGCCCTGCGGCTGCGGTGGGGCCTGCGGGGGGGCCGCCTCGGTCACTTAGATCGCCTCCGCCGGCATCAGCCGGGTCCGTTCCAGGGTGGTGGTGGCGTTGGAGCGGAGGGGGACGGTGAACCGGTCGACCATGACCTTCTGGTCGAGGCCTTGGCGGCTGTCGATGACCCGGACGACGTCGCCGCATTCCAGGCACGGGTTGATGAGGGACGGCACCGACACGGTCTGGACGATGCCCAGCCGCTTGCGTAGCTCCTGTTTGGCCCGAGCGCTGGCCTGGGCGTAACTGGTGATCTTCTCGTCGCGGACGAAGTCGTTCCGGCGGCCGAAGCGGCCGCCCCACTGGGTCGGGCTGGTCGGGTCGGTGTCCCGGGCCACCCCCCGGTACACCTGGTCGTTGTCGCTGTTCTCCCCGACGGCGACGATGCTGTTCACGGCCTCGCTGGCGTCCCAGCCGACTTCCAGGCCGACCAGCCCCAGGTTGTTGATCCGGGCGTCGTCGTAGGTCCAGACGGCGGGGGAGTCCCCGGTCGGCTCCGGGGTGAGGGTGCAGACCCCCCAGGGGTCGAAGTACAGGCGGAGGCCGAGGTTGGCGGCCAGCTGCCGGCAGACCTCCCACGGGTCGGCCTCGGCGTCGATCACCATGGCCGGGGTCACTTCGTCGGTGGTGGGGAAGTTGGTCGGGAGGCCGCCGCCCCAGGCCTGGGCGAGGATGGTCGTGATGGCGGTGATGTAGTTGGTGCCCTTGGCGATCGAGAACGGCGTCTCCAGCTTGTTCCCGGCGATCACCCAGGCCCGGTCGTAGCAGTTGAGGTCGATCTGCGGGTACTTGCCCTTGGAGGCGACGAACCGGAAGGTCCCGATCGGGACCAGCTCCTGGGCCGGTTCGGGGGGGCGGGTGTCGGCGAAGACGACCCCGCGCCACAGGCGGATCTCATTCCCGACCGGGGCCAGGAGGTCCTCGGGGGCGCGGGGCTGGAGGATGCCCGACTGGTCGGTGAGCTGCACCGACCCGGTCCGTTGGATGGCGCCGTTCTGGACCTGCACCTCGCCGTCGGTGAGGACGCCGAGGTCGGACAGGTCGGCGTAGACGGCCCCGCCGATGAGGAGGTCGGCCCGGGCGACCACGAAGTGGCTCTCGGCGAGGGTGGCGTAGAAGCGGGGGGAGGCGGCCAGCATCAGGGTGGCGGGCCGACCTGGACGACGGGCAGGGAGAACTCCCGATACCAGCGGCGCTGCGGGGCCGGGCAGACGCTCGGGTCGGGGGGGATGCTGCGGCGCGGCCAGGCCTGCCCGGTGACCCGGTAGTAGCGGCCCCCGAAGTCCGGGTAGACCAGCCACAGGACACTCCCGCGGGCCAGGATGTGGGTGAGCAGCAGGTACTCGTCCTCGCTGGTGGAGGCGACGACCAGCTGGGTGTCGACCCCGCCGACGAAGTCGGCGATGGCCACCGAGTGGGGGCCGAACGGCTCCGGGGCGTCGGGCCGGAGCGGGTAGTAGACGCTCACCTCCTCATGGCGGCTCTCATCCAGGGCCAGGACCTTGGGGACCATCCGGTAGAGGGGCTCGCTGACCGACCCGAGGATGTAGCTGCGCGGGGCGGGCGCGTCGAGGATGGTCTGCACATAGGGGCTGTCCACCGAGGCGACGGGCTCGCCGGCGCTGTTGTAGGTGACGACCCGGGCCCGGTAGGTGACCGTGTACCCGGCCGGCACCTCATGGTCGAAGATGGTGATGGCCTCATCCCGGACCGGGAGGAACAGCTGGCCCTGGCCGGGGGCGGCGAACTCGGCCGCGCCGCGGACCCCGAACCACTCCGCCGACTGCCCGCCCGGCTGGGCCAGGGTGCTCGCCGCCGAGCCCAGCTCCCACTGCAGCTCGTCGACCCACACCTGCCGGCCGGTCACGGCGCCGCTGTTGAGCAGCTCGGGCCGGACCCAGACGGTCCCGGCGGGGAGGGTGTAGGTGCGGGTGAACTGCTGCCAGCTGGTGGTGATGGTGATCGCCCCGGCGGCCGTGCCCAGGCTGACGCCGTCCTTGTCCAGGGCTCGCAGGGTCAGGTTGGAGGTGAACGACTGGCTGGCCTTGGCCCAGACGCTGAAGGTGTAGCTGCGGGCGGGGACCCCGGGGAGGGCGTAGGCCGGTGCCCGGTCGGCGACCGTCCCGGCCGGCCAGCCGACGAACAGGGAGCTGCCGGTGCCGAGGACCTCCCAGCGGATCGCGCCCTGCCCGTGGTGCCGTTCGGCGGGGTCGTAGGTGAGGAAGCTGGCCGTGTCGGTGAAGAACCCGCTGGTGTCCTGGTTGAGGTCCCCGGCCGACCACAGCTGCGGGTGGAGCAGGTTGACCGGGTGGACGCTGGCCCAGTTCCGCTCGACGACCAGGTAGCCGGGGCCGGTACCGTCGGCGGCCACGCCCCCGCCGTAGCTCCAGACGGTCCCGGCCCCGGGCCACAGGCCGATCTTGTCGGCGTAGTGGACCTCGTTGATGGCGGCCAGGCCGTTCCCGACCTGCAGCTCGACCGTGGCCTGGGCGGCGTTGGCCGGGGCGGTGGCGGTCACCGTGGCCTGGGTCCAGCCGCTGGTCGTGTCGGTGATGAGGCTGCCCAGGGCGTCGGAGACGAAGGTGTTGTCGTGCTGGTAGAAGGCGATCCGGACCCGGGCCTGCCGGCCGGTCACGGCGGCCCGGAACGACGCCACCGCCGTGTACTGCTGGCCCGGCCGGATCAGGATGGCGGCGCCCTGGCCGGCGTCGGCGGCGGGGGTGTTGGCGAAGGCGGTCCCGGTGGAGACGGTCTTGGTCAGCTGCAGGGCCCGGACGCCGTCGGCGAACTGGGCCCCGGTGTTGGCGATGGTGGTGTTCTGCCCGGCGAACCAGCCGGTGGTGGTGGTGTCCTCGAGGCTGGACTGCTGGCCGGTGAGCAGGTTCACGAAGCCCTGCACCCGGATGACGTTCCGGTAGTAGGGCAGGGTCGGGTCGGCCGTGACCAGTAGGGTGGGGGCGGGTGGGGGGGCCGGGGTGACGGTGAAGTCGGCGCTGTTGGCCCAGGCGGTGAACCAGTTGCTGCCGTTGAAGTCGATGGCGCCCTTCACGTACGCCCGGTAGGTGCCGCCGGGGGCGAGGTCCTTCCCGACCGTCAGCTCCTCCCCGGCCCCCGCCCGGGTCCCGCTGTCCCAGGTGGAGGGGCTGGTCTCGGGATTGAACCCGGCGATGCCGTACTGGGCCGGGGTGAACACCTTGACCCGGTAGGCGCTCTGGGGGTCGTTGTCGGCGTTGCTGGTGAAGGCCCAGACGATGGTCGGGCGGGTGGTGGTGGCCTCATTGATCGCGTCGACCCCGGACACCGACGCCTGGCTGCGGACGTCGACATCGACGTAGGCCTCGGTCAGCCGGAGGTTCTCCGAGCCGAAGTCGCCGTAGTACCAGACGGCCTGGAGGCGGATCCGGTTGACCACGGCCAGGGTCCATTCGCTGCCGTCGCTGGGCGGCGGCTGGGCCTTCCAGGTCCCGGTCCGGTTCTGCACGGTGGTCGAGCCGGTCTGGAAGACGTCGATCCCGCCGGCGCGCTGCTGCCCGGTGGGGGTGCCGTAGTCCTGCAGGCTCATGTGGATGAGGGCGGCGTCGCCGGCCACGGCGCTGTTCATGCGGATCCGGGCGCGGATCCGGAGGGCCTTGATCCGCTGGGTGGCCGGGTTGAAGCCGGTGAGGTCGGTCATGTAGACGGTGAGGAGCCCGTTCGGGTACTGCTGGCCGGCGACCACCCGCACGTAGGTGGTGTCGTCGGCGCCGGAGAAGTCGGTGACGTTCCCGCCGTCGTCGAGCAGCGCCCACGAGTCGACCCCGGTCGACAGGGTGAGACCGATCTCCCGGTAGTCGAGCTGGGGGCGGAGGGTCGAGATCGTCATGGCGTTCAGGCTCCGGCGCGGAGGTTGCGGAGAAGGACCCCGAAGGCCTGGGAGACCATGGCCTCGACCTGGGGCAGGGTGGCGGCGTCGACCGGGCCGTTGAAGACCATCTGAACCGCGCCCGGGGAGACGACGTAGCTGGTGGAGCGGGGCAGCTGCTCGGTGGGGGAGAGGACCCGCTCGCGCTGGCCGGTGTCGTTGTGGAGGGCGTACCGGCCGGCCAGGGTCACGCCCGGTTCCAGCCAGGGCCGGCCGAGGCGGACGCCGGGGGGGAGGAACCCGCCCCAGTCGTACCAGTGGTGGGCGGTCCAGAACGCCCACGCCCCGGCCGGGCTGCCGTAGCGGCTGGCGATGTACCGGAACCCGGCGGCGATCTGGGCGGCCGGGTCGCTGGTCTTGCGGGCCCCGACGCTCGCCCAAGTTGAGTCGAGGAACTGAAATAATCCATATGCGGTGCTCGTCGGGTTTTGGGCGTTCGGGTTGAAGCCGGACTCGTGCATGATCAGCTGGTAGAGGGCGGACCACTGGGCGCCGGTCCACCCAACGGAGGCGGCCATCTGCTGCACCAGGCCGACGATCCCGCCGCCGCCGGCCGGGGCGATCAGCCCCTTGAGGGCGCCGAAGGCGCCGCCGAGCACGCTGACGGCCCGCCGCCAGCCGCCCTGCACCCGCTCCCAGACGCCGCCGAGGACGGCGCTGAGGAGGTCGGCGGTCCCGATGCCGAGGGACTTGACGACCCCGCGGAGGCCGGCCTGGGAGCCGAGCAGGCCCTTGACCAGGCCGGCGACCATGTTCCGGCCGAGCCCGGCCATGACCTCGGACGGGCTGCGGATGTTGAAGAGCCGGCGGATCCCCCCGACGATGGCGTTCTTGATGGAGACCAGGACCCCGCCGATAGACCCGATGGCCGACCGCATGCCGGAGATGAGCCCGTCGACGATGTCCTGCCCGCGGCCGGACAGCCAGCGCAGGGCGCCGGTGAAGGGGCGGGTGACGGCGCGGATGACCGCCCGGACGGTGCTGTTGAGGAGCCCGAAGATGGACCGCATGCCGTTGTTGAGGCCGCGGAGGATGTCCTGCCCGATCGGGTACATGACCCGGGACGGGGAGCCGATGCCGAACAGGTCGCGGATCCCGCCCCAGATCCAGCTGAACACCGCCCGGACGGTCCCCTCGACCAGGCTCCGCATGGCCCGCATGCCGTTGACCAGGCCGCGGATGATCCACTGGCCGGCGCTCACCAGCCAGCGGCCGGCCGGCCGGAAGGGGTCGATGAGGAGCTGGCGGATGACGTAGCCGACCTCGTTGATGATCCCGCCCTCGCCGGCCTGGATCCCGCCGCGGAGGCCGGCCAGGAACTCCCGGCCGGCCTCCAGTAGCCAGCGGCCGGTCCCCCGGAAGGGGCGCAGCAGGGCGCGGGCGAACTGGCCCAGGTTGCGGAGGACGAGGATGCCCTCCTCGGTCACGGCCTCCCCGAAGCGGCGGATCAGGTTGCCGCCGGCCTCCGCGAATGCGCCGGTGAGGTTCCGGACCCGGGCGAGGATGCTGGTCCCGGCGCCGCCTTCCAGGAGCCGGCCGAGCCGGGGGAAGTAGCGGCTGATCGCCTCGACCGCGCCCTCGAACAGGCGGCCGAACAGCCGCTCCCCGAAGCGGACAAAGGGGCCGAACAGTCGTTCCCCGGAGGTGAACAGGGCGTCCAGCATCGGCCCCACGATCGGGATCTTGCCGAGCAGCTTCCCGATGACCCCGCCCCACTTACCCACGATGATGACGGTCATCAGGGTCTCGAACGGGTGCTTCCGGAAGGCCTCGATCAGCCCCTCGGTGAGGGCGTCGATGAACCCGATGGCGAAGGGGACGGCGTTCTTCCCGACCGTCCGGCCGACGGCGAACCAGTCGATCTCCGCCAGGGCGGCGGAGAGGAAGCCGACCAGCTCCCCGGCCCGGGCGCCGATGGCCCGGCCCAGCGGCTCCCAGTCGCCCTCCTCCAGGCCCCGGGCGATGGCGTTGATCAGCGGCTGGCCGGGGAGCAGGTCGGCGACGGCGCCCATCCCCTGCTTGATCCCGAGGAAGATCATGGCCGCGACGTCGGACCAGTCGCCCTCCTTGTCCGGGTCGAGGGCGTTCTTGATGGCGCCGATGATGGCCTGCCCGTAGCCCTTGAAGGTGGCCCCGATCCGGGTCGTGTCCGGGTCGAGCCGGTCCATGGCCCGTTCCACGATCCCGGGGAGCCGCTCGAAGGCGTGCCCGAAGGTCTCGATGGCCCCGGCCAGGGTCGACTTCAGCAGCGGCGCCAGCGGCTCCAGGGTGTCCCGCATGCCGTTGCGGACGGTGTCCATGAAGGTCGACCACAGGCCGGTGAGGGTGTGCGACTGGCGGGCCATGGCCCCGCCGTAGTCGCGGTGCATGACCTGGAAGAGCTTGGGGAGGACGTCGTCGGCGAGCAGCTCGCCCTTCTCGCTCATCTCCCGCAGCTTCGGGATGGGCAGGCCGGTCGCCTCGGCCAGCAGCCGCCAGATCGGGATGCCGGCCTCCAGGAACTGGAGTAGCTCCTCCCCCTGGAGCTTCCCCTTGTTCATGGTCTGGGTGGTGGCCAGCATGATCCGCTGGAACTGCTCCTGGTCGAGGCCGAGGGCGCCGGTGGCGTCGCCCAGGGCGGTCATGATCGGGATGACGTCCTTGGCCGCCTGCCCAGCCCCCAGCAGCTGGCGGGCCGCGGCGACCAGGCCGGGCATCTCAAAGGGGGTGACGGCGGCGAAGTGCTCCAGGTCGGACAGGAACTTCTGGGCCTTCTGGCCGGAGCCGAGCAGCTCCTCGAAGCTGATCTGGGCCTGTTCGCTGGCCGCCAGGGCGCTGACGCCCATCTTGAGGGCGGCCGCCCCGACCAGCCCGAAGGCGCCGGCCAGGGCGGTCCCGACCCCGTAGCCGATCACCCGCAGGCCCCCCAGGGACGCCCGGGCGGAGACGGAGGCGTGGCTGAAGGACCGTTCGATGCTCTCCCCGGCCAGCTTGGCCTGAGTCTTGATCCCGGTGAACTCGCCCGGCCCGCCGATGTGGCGCAGGCTGCCGTCGGCGCCCCGCTGGGCCTCGTCGAACGACCGTTCGATGTGCTCGCCGGCCAGCTCGGCCTGCGACTTGAGGCCGGTGAAGGCCTGGTCGCCGATCCCGTCCAGGTGCCGGTTGGCTGAGGTCGCGGCCTGCTCGAAGTGCCGGTCGATGGCGTCGCCGATCCGCTGCACCTGCAGCTCGACCCCGGCCAGGGCGCGGTTGATCCCGGTCGCCGACTCCCGCAGGAAGCGGCTGTAGTCCGGCAGGATCAGGACATAGGCGGTGTCGATCGGCGTGGCCATCGGCTACTCCAGCTGGATGCCCTCGGCCTTGAGGAAGGCCTGGCTCGCTTCTTCGTCGCCGTGCCACCAGGACGGCGCCGGCCCGTCCTCGTCGTCGCCGGTGGGCCGGCGGAGGAGGACGTCGCCGGCGTCCAGGGAGGCCTCGAGCTCCAGCCGTGGGGGGAGCCCGACCGGGCGGGTCCGGCCCGGAGGGGGCCACAGGGTGAGGCCGAGCTGCTGATCCACCTCGCGTCGCTCTTCCTCGCTCAGGCCGGTGACGATGGCGGCATAGACGTAGTTGCAGAAGCGGTCGAGGGGGAGCTGGTAGAGGTCGACTCCGACGGCGGCGGCTCGCCCGTCGAGTTCGTGCCATCGGCCGGGGCTGCGGGCCCAGCCGAGGAGTCCGCCGATGGCTCGGTAGGGCGGAGCCCGTACCTGGCCATGAGCCCACTGACGACCATGAACAGCTGGCCGGGGTCGATCGGCTCCTCGATCGAGTGCATGCGCTCGGTGAACCGCCGGTAGCTGTCGGGATAGAGGATCTTCTCGAACAGGCCCATGGCCGCCCGGGCCTCGGCGACCCGGTCGCGGCCCTGCTCCTGGAGCTGACCGGCCAGCTCGGCGAACTCGAAGGCGACGCCGGCGGGGAGGGCGGGGGCGGCCTGGAACAGGTCCCCGTCGATGCGGAAGCGGACCGGCTTGCGCTTGATGGTGAAGTCGAGGATGTCGTCGACCGGGGCGCCGTTCCCGCCGGCGGGGTGGATGGTCGGGGGGGCGGTCATGGTCGGTGGGGGGAGGTCCTCGTCGGGCAGGTACGGGTTGGACATGGGCGGGGGCTCCTTGCCGGGGCAGCCGGGCACGGCCGAGTCTCACCCGCCGCCGGCGGCCCGCCCGACAACAGACCAAGCACAAGGGTGGACGTACGGGTCCCCGTACGCTATACTGGTTGCGGGAAGGTCCCCAGGAAGGAGCCGCCCAACCGATGCGAGACAGCGTCAACGTCGTCGTCGAAGGACCCCGCAAGGTGGTCGCCTACGTCACCAGCCGGACCGGCTTCGCCGGCCACCTCCACGACCAGGGCCAGGTGGACGACTGGCTGGCCCGCTACCCCCGCATGGAGGCCGAGCTACGGCCGGCCTGGGACCGGGCGGTGGAGGAGTCGGGCGGGCCCGGCCCCACCATGACCGTCAGCCGGCCCCGACCCGGGGAGCCGGGCGACAAGCCCACCGTGACCGTGGCCGAGGCCCTCGATATCGCCAAGGCCCACAACCAGCACGCCCGGACCGGCCGGGCCGCCATGAGGAGGACCGCATGAAGTCCCGCTATCAGTCCAGCGAACTCGTCTTCGAGCTGAGCGCCGAGCTGCTCCCCGGCTTCGACAGGGACGCCAGCCTCCACCTCACGGCGGACGTCGCCCGCATCACCGACGACGGCCTCCGCGGGCTCGGCTGGCCCGGCCTCTACGACGACGACCACCCCGAGCTGGCCGACCTCACCGTGACCGGCTACCTCGGAACCGACTGGGCGCACACCTACGGACACCACGTCAGCTTCGGCCGCCCGACCAACGTGGAACTGGACCGGGCCCGGAGCATGGTCAAGGTCCTCGGGCGGGTCGAGCGCCGCCTGGAGAGGATGAGCGCTTGGACCGCCACCCAGGACTACAACCCGCCTCGGGACTACACCGACTACCTGCTCCGGGTCGCCAAGATCCTCGGCATCCGCCGGTTCGGGACCTTCGGCGAGCGGCGCCCGAACGGCACCCGCCCCTGGGTCGACCTCGGCGGCCCCGACGAGGCGGCCGCCTGGCTCGCCCAGCAGCAGGCCGACTACCGGGAGCGCTACCCGGTCCGCCAGCACGAGGAGGCCTCATGAACGCCGACGACCGCCGGCGCGCCAACCGGGAAGCCGACCGGCTGGCCCGGGTCGCCGCCATCGACCGCGGCATGGACAACGCCATGACCCGCGGCGCCCTCCACAGCTGGAGCAAGGGGGACAGCCTGGGGGCGCCGCTGTGGCGGGTCGAGCCCGCCTCCCCGATCGTCCGGATGCCCACCGCCACCCTCGACACCCACGAGGCCGAGCTGTTCCTGGCCGGGGTCGCCGCCGGCCTCACCGCGAGCGGCCACGAGGGCCTGGCCCAGTGATCCGGGTTGTCCGCCGCGGCCCCCGAGCCGATCAGGGCGGCCGCCGCTACTGGCTGTCCAACGGCTGGTTCGTCGACGGCGACGACCTCCTCCACAAGCGGTACTACCGTGAGCACCGCTACAGCGCCTGGGAGCCGGGCGCGTCGGCGACCGGAGGGGCCGCGTTCCGCGGGTCCGCGAACCGCCTCCAGGAGCTGCTCCGCCAGCTCGACCGGTCGATCACCTACGAGATGCAGCTCGGCGACGTCCACTTCCACTGGACCCCGGCCAACCCGCAGGGCCGGATCTTCGCCCACATCGGCCGGACCGGCGGCTGGATCCCCGGGGGGGAGTGGCTGAGCGGGCCGGCGTTCTCGGCCGCCTGCCGGAACTGGAGGCAGCCCGGCCACGGTCATCCCCAACCTGTGGATGAACCTGGGGACAGCTAGCGGCGGGCGGCGCTCATGGCCCGGGACAGGAAGTGCGTCCCCGGCCAGGGCCGGACCCGCGGCCGGAAGATCACCTTGAGGGACCCCTTGGGCTTGAAGGCGAGGACCTTGGCCCGGACCGGGCGGATCCAGCCGTGCCCGTCGTGATGGACCCGGGCATAGCTCACGGTGGTCCCGACCCGGGCGCCCCAACCGCCGCCGGAGGGGACGAGGACGACGCGGATGCTGTTGCGGAGCCGGCCGGTGTCGACCCCGACCAGCTGCTGCGCGCGGGCCTGGACGCGGCGGGCGCGCCGCTGGGCGTCCTGAGCGCCGCCGCCGTTGCGGGCGGCGACGGTGCGGTAGAACGCGGCCGCGTTCGGCTTGTGGGTGATCTGGACGCGAGCCACGGCAGCCTCCTGGAGGCTGCCCGTCACGATCTAAGGTCTATGGATCGTAGATTCTAGATCGTAGCCGGCTCGGCCACTTCATCGGCCCAGGGCGGCGAGGAGCAGGATCGGCGCTAGCAGGAGGGCGGGGAACACGGTCAGGTAGAACCCGACGACCAGGGCGATGACGGCGGCCCGGTGCCCGGCCGACCGGTGCCACCACATCGGGGAGGAGGGCTGCCAGCCGTCGGCGGCTCGGCCGGCCCAGCCGAGCGGGAGCTGCGACCCCGCCGGCTGCATGGGCTGCCAGTCGGCCGGTGGCCCGTACGGTGGCTGGTTCATGCCCGCCAGTGTGCGCTCACGGGCAGGGGCAGAGGAAGGGGACGCTGGCGGCCAGGTTCAGCTGGGTGCCGACGCAGCCGCCTTCCGGGCCCAGCGGCGGCTGGTCGCGGACCTCATAGTCCTCCAGGTCGCCGGCGTCGACCATCGCCTTGAGGAGGCAGACGACCGCCGTGCGGACGGTGAAGGCGTCGGTCTGGGCGCGGGCCGACTCCT
>JBKPOX010000205.1:0-1795 GCA_046733335.1 Actinomycetota bacterium
AGCGGGAGGCGGCGCGGGTCAAGGCCGAGGCCGACAGCGCGGTTGCCGAGGCGCGGCTCGAGGCGGAGAACGCCGCCGCCACGGCGCGGCAGGCCGCCGACGAGGAGCTCGAGCGCCGCCTCGAGGAGGCGCGCCGGCAGATCCAGGCCGAGGCCGACCGGCGGATCGCCGCCGCCGAGCAGCGCGCCGCCGACGCCGAGCGCAAAGCCGAGGAATCGCACGAGGCCGCGGTGCGCCTGGAGACCGAGATCGAGCGGCGGGTGATGGAGGGGACCGAGGAGGTCCGCCGCGAGGCCGAGGAGAGCGTCCGCCGGCTGCTCGAGAAAGTCGAGCGCGAGGCCGAGGAGGCCGCCCGCAGGCGCGCCGAGGACCAGCTCCGGCTCGAGTCCGACCGGATCCGCGTGCAGGCGCAGAAGCGCGAGGAGCGGGTGCGCGAGGCGACCGAGGACGAGATCAAGGCCAGCGTTAGCAAGGCGCGCCGGGAGGCCGAAGCGGCCGCGGAGGAGACGGCGCCCGCCTGGCTGCGGGCTGAGTCGCGAGCCGCGACCGCCGGGTACCGGACCTTCTAGGGCCAAGCGCGCTGGCGCGCGGGTCCTGTCTCCGATTCCGGGCTCTGCTTACCGGCGGAGTCCTCGAATCGTCGCCACCCGCGCGAGGATCGCTGCTGACGGGTCCGTCGAATTAGGTTGCGCATAACATCTCGACCGGAATGCGGGAGGTAAGGATCAGAGACACGCTCTCCGGGGAGCTGCGAAGCCTGGATTCCGAGGAGGTCGGGATCTACGCCTGCGGGCCGACGGTCTACAGCCGCATCCACATCGGCAATGCGCGGCCGTTTGTGGTGTTCTCGCTTTTCGCCCGCTTCCTGCGGAGCGAGGGCTACCGGCCGAAGCTGGTCGTCAACGTCACCGACATCAACGACAAGATCTACGTCGCGGCGCGGGAGGCGGGGAGGCCCTCCTCCGAGTTCGCGGCGGCGATGACGCGCGCCTACTTCGACGACACCGACCGGCTGGGGCTGGGACGCCCCGATTCCGAGCCGCTGGCGAGCGAGACGGTGGAGGGGATCGTCGGGCTGATCGAGGAGCTGGTCGATTCCGGCAACGCCTACGAGTCGGGCGGCGACGTCTACTTCCGCGTCCGCAGCTTCGGCGGCTACGGCAAGCTCTCCAACCGCCGGCCCGAGGACATGGACCAGGGTGAGGACGCCGGCTCCGCCTCGCTGAAGGAGGACCGGCTCGACTTCGCCCTCTGGAAGGCCCGCAAGCCCGACGAGGACACCGGCTGGGATTCCCCTTGGGGCCCGGGGCGCCCGGCCTGGCACATCGAGTGCTCGGTGATGGCCGAGCAGGAGCTGGGCGCGAGCTTCGCGATCCACGGCGGCGGCTCCGACCTCGTCTTCCCCCACCACGAGAACGAGATCGCCCAGTCCGAGTCGGCGGGCCGCCCCTTCGCCCGGATCTGGATGCACAACGGGATGATCGAGACCGACGCGGAGAAGATGTCGAAGAGCGAGGGGAACATCTTCCAGCTCTCCGAGGCGCTCGATCGCTACGGGCGCGAGGCGGTCGTCGCCTACCTGGTCTCCGGGCACTACCGGCAGCCGCTGGCGTTTGGCGAGGAGCAGATGGAGGAAGCGGTGGCGAGGGTCGAGCGGTTGCGGAACTTCTTTCGGGACAAGGCGGTGGGGGAGCCGGGGGAGGGGTCTCCAGACAACAGCCGGGGAGCGTCTGGAAACCCCTCCCCCGGCTCCCGAGAAGGGGCGTTCCGGGAGGCTCTTGCCGATGATTTCAAC
>JBKPOX010000206.1:0-2922 GCA_046733335.1 Actinomycetota bacterium
GTACCCGGCGGCGGCGCTTGAGCTGCTCGACTCGACCGCCGCCGAGCTCGGCATCTGGCTCTACCCCAACCTGCGCCTGCACAACGGCACCGACGGGATGGAGACGCTCGCCGCGGGCTACGAAACGGCGGTGATCGCGGGCTGCGACGACCTCAAGCAGCCCTCCAACTACCACTGGCCGAACGACCTCGCGGAGAACGTGGACTTCGGCTCGGTGGCCGACGGAATTCGGCTTGCCGAGGCGACGATCAGGCGCCTCGCGTAGCGTGCCCGGGCGCCGCTTGTGCTGTGTGATGCATTAAGCGAATCCCGACTACCCGCTCGGCTTTCCGCGATATAGCATCCGCGCCCGTGCCATCCCATGACGTTCTCGTAATCGGGGCCGGTCTCGCCGGCCAGAGGGCGGCTCTCGCCGCCGCCGAGGAGGGCGTATCGGTCGGGATCATCAGCAAGGTCCACCCGGTCCGCTCCCACTCCAACGCCGCCCAGGGCGGCATCAACGCGGCGCTCAACCCCGGCGACTCCTGGGAGTCCCACGCCTTCGACACGATCAAGGGCTCCGACTACCTCGGCGACCAGGACGCGGTCGAAATCATGACCCGCGAGGCGCCGGAGGAGATCCTCCACCTCGAGCACCTCGGCGTCACCTTCCACCGCAACGAGGAGGGGAAGCTCGGGACCCGCGCCTTCGGCGGCGCCTCCGCCGCCCGCACCTACTACGTCGCCGACATCACCGGCCAGGCGATCATGCACGTGCTCTACGAGCAGCTGATGAGGTACTCCGAGCAGATCGCCCGCTACGAGGAGTGGTTCTGCAGCTCGCTGGCCCTCGACGAGAACGGCGAGTGCTGCGGGGTCGTCACCCGCAACGTCGCCGACGGCCGGATGGAGCTCTTCCAGGCGAAGTCGGTCATCGTCTGCACCGGCGGCAACGGCCAGGTCTGGCGGCCGACCACGAACGCGTTGATCTGCACCGGCGACGGCATCGCGATGGCCTACCGGGCCGGGGCGAAGCTGATGGACATGGAGATGATCCAGTACCACCCGACGACGCTGGCGGGCAAGGGTTTCCTGATCACCGAGGGCGCCCGCGGCGAGGGCGCGCACCTCCTCAACGCCAAGGGCGAGCGCTTCATGGAGCGCTACGCGCCGAACAAGATGGAGCTCGCCTCGCGCGACGTCGTCTCCCGCGCCGAGCAGACCGAGATCAACGAGGGCCGCGGCTTTCCCGACGGCACGGTGGCGCTCGACATCACCGTCGTGCCGAAGAAGCGCGTTCACGAGGCGCTGCGCGAGATCGTCCTCGTCGGCCGCGACTTCGCCGGCGTCGACATCACCCGCGAACCGATCCGGATCAAGCCTGGCAACCACTACACGATGGGCGGCGTCAAGACCGACGTCGACGGGCGCACCGACATCCCCGGCCTCTACGCCGCCGGCGAGGCGGCCTGCGTCTCGGTCCACGGCGGCAACCGGCTCGGCGCCAACTCTCTGCTGGACACGCTGATCTTCGGCAAGCGCTCCGGCCGCGACGCCGCCGCCCGCGCCAAGCGCAGCGACTACTCGCGCCCGTCGAAGAGGGCGCTCGAGGAGGAGGAGGCGATGATCGCCGATGTCCTCTCCCGCGAGAAGGGCTCGGGCCGCCGCGTCTCGGAGATCAAGCTGGAGCTGGGCCAGACGATGGACTCGAAGGTCGCCGTCTTCCGCGACGAGGCCGGGATCCAGGAGGCGCTCGAAGTGGTGCGCCGCCTCAAGGAGGAGGCGCGGAGCGCCTACGTCGACGACCACGGCAGCGTCTTCAACCAGGACCTGATTGCCGCGATCGAGCTGGGGTACATGCTCGACAACGCCGAGTGCACCTGCGTCGCGGCGCTTGAGCGCAAGGAGAGCCGGGGCGCCCAGTACCGCACCGACTACCCGGAGCGCAACGACGAGGAGTGGCTCAAGCACATCGACCTCGAGCGGACCGACGACGGCCCCCAGCTCTCCTACTCCGAGGTCACGATCACCCAGTGGGAGCCGCAAGAGAGGACGTACTGATGGCCGAGTACACGATCAAAGTCCGCCGCTTCCAGCCCGAGAGCGGCGAAGGGCCCTACTGGGAGGAGTTCGACGTCGACCTCGATCCCTCGCTCTCGGTCCTCGACGGGTTGCTGCAGGCGAAAGACCGCGAGGACGGCTCGCTCGCCGTCCGCTGCTCCTGCCGGGCGGCGATCTGCGGCTCCTGCGGGATGAAGATCAACGGCCAGTCCGGGCTCGGCTGCAAGACCCAGCTCGGCGAGGCGCAGGAGCAGGCGAACAAGATGAAGGCGGCGACCGGCGTCACCGCCGCCGAGGCGAGCAGCCCGATCGGCGCCCAGGCGCCGGAAAGCCAGGACGCCGTCCGCGCCACCGGCCAGGAGGAAGCCGGCGCCGGGACGACCGCGGTCACCACCGCTGCGAGCGCCCCGATCGTGATCGAGCCGATGGGGAACATGCCGGTGATCAAGGACCTGATCACCGACATGGAGTCGACCCACTGGACCAAGATCCGCCGCGTCACCCCCTGGCTCCTGCCTCACGGCGAGCCGCCCGAGCGCGAGTACGTCGTCGAGCCCGAGTCGATGATCGACATCACCCAGTCGATGGCCTGCATCCAGTGCGGCGCCTGCGTCTCCTCCTGCCTCTCGATGGAAGCCGACCCCGACTTCATCGGCCCGGCGGCGCTGGCCAAGGCCTACCGCTTCGTCGGCGACCCGCGCGATGCCGAGACCGTCGAGCGCCTGCACGACCTCGCCGAGGATCCGCACGGGATCTACGACTGCACCCACTGCTTCAGCTGCATCGACGCCTGCCCGAAGGGCGTGGCGCCGATGGACCAGATCATGCGCCTGCGCCGCAAGGCCGGCGAGGAGGGGATCGAAGACCCCAACAGCGGCCACG
>JBKPOX010000207.1:0-10602 GCA_046733335.1 Actinomycetota bacterium
GCCCGCCTGGGTTATGCTGGCCCCCGCCCCCGCCCCCCCCACCCACGCCCGGGCCGGGGGGGCGGCGGCGAGCGCCCCCGCCCGCGCCTCCCGCCCCGCCGGCCGGACGATGCGGGCGGGCCGGCAGGACTGGTCGCCGGCCCAGTTGACCCACTCCCCGGCCCCTGCTCGGCTCCCGCGCCACACGAGTCGATCCTAGAAGGGCGTGGTTGAGCTTTGGAGCGCTATCCGAGACAAAGCTCACCCACACCCCGCTGCTGGGTGGGGCGCGGCCTCCGCCTGCAGCGTCCGGAACGCGTAGGCGACGGTCAGCGCCAGCAGGGCCGCGATCGCCAGGCTCGGCTCGGCGTAGCCGGTGAGGCTGGCGACGACGCCGCCGCCGACGCCGCCGACCACCTGCCCCGCGGCCCAGGCCATGTTCGAGAGGCCGGCGGCGAACCCCTGGTGCAGGCGGCTCGACTCGGCGACGTCGGAGAGGAGGGTGAGCGCCGGCGCGAAGCAGAGGCCGGCGCCGAGCGAGGTGAGGATGAGGCCGCCGAGGACGAGCCCGAGGGTCCCCACCGTCGCGATCGTCACCATCGCCAGCGCGCAGATCGAGAGGCCGGCGACGTAGGGGCTCCGGCGCCCGACCCGGTCGGAGAGGCGACCCGCGAGCGGCGCCAGCATCGCCTCCAGCGCCGCCCCGAGGATGAACCCGGCGGCGATCAGGCCGTGACCGCCGCCGAGCGCGTCGATCCGCAGCGGCACCAGGACCTCGATCGCCCCGAACATCACCGATGGCACGGCGACGAAGGCGGCGGCCTCCAGCACCGGCCGGCTGACCAGCGTCCTCAGCACCTCGTTGAGGCTCTGGCGCTGGGGAACCTGCGGCTCCGGCAGCCGCGCGGCGGCGAGCGAAAGCAGGATCGTGACCACGAGGACCGAGCCGAAGACGGGCCCGGTTCCGATCGAGGCGGCGACCGCCCCGAGGGCGGGACCGAGCAGCGCGCCGGCGATGGCGGTGCCGAGCGCGCGGCCGATGATCGCGCCGCGCCGGTCCTCGGGCGCGGCGGTGATCAGCCAGGTGAGAGCGCCCGACCAGATCAGCGCCCCGGCGATCCCCTGCACGAACCGGGCCCCGTCGAGCAGCAGGATCTCCTCCGCCAGCCCGAAGACGAGGCTCGAGCAGCCGAGGAGGAGCAGGCCGTGGATCGCGGTCTTGCGCGGACCCATCCGGCTGGCGAGGAAGCCGGCCGGCAACGAGCCGAGCAGCGTCCCCGCCGCGTAGGCGGCCGACAGCACCCCCGCCTCCGCCTTGCTGAGGCCGAGGTCGTCGACGTACTCCGGCAGCAGCGGAGCGATCGCGGCGAAGAAGGCGACGTCGAAGAAGATCATCGCCGAGGCGAGCACGAGGAGGCGGCGCATCGGCGAATCCAATCAGGTAGGCGAACTCAACCCGCCTTCGCTTTAGCATTGGCTGAGCAATCCGGAGGGGTGGCAGAGCGGTTGAATGCGGCGGCCTTGAAAGCCGTTGGGCGCCTTTCGGCGTCTCGTGGGTTCGAATCCCACCCCCTCCGCCTCCCCGGCCTGCGCCTGTGAGAGGGTCTCCGCCATGGACTTCGCCAAGGTGCTGCCGCTGGCTTTCGTGATGGTCGCCGGGCCGCAGATCATCAGCGCCTTCTTCTTCGCCACCAGCGACCGGTGGAAGAAGCTCTCCGCGGCCTACGTGCTGGGTGCGGCGGTCTCGCTCGCCCTCGTCCTCGGCGCCGCCTACCTGCTCGCGAAGGGCGCCTCCAGCAGCGAGGAAGAAGCCGAATCCGGCCTCCACACGGTTGACTACGTGATCCTCGTCCTGCTGCTGTTCGCGATGGTCCACAACTACCGCGGGCGCAACGCGACCGAGCCGCCGAGGTGGATGGGGAGGCTGCAGAACGCGACGCCGAAGACGACGCTGATCCTCGGCTTCCTCCTGCTCGGATTCTTCCCCAGCGACGTCGTCACCTCGGTCAGCGTAGGCAGCTTCCTCGCCCACAACGGCAACAGCTACCTGCAGACGCTGCCCTTCCTCGGGCTCACCCTGCTGCTGCTCGGCGCGCCCGCGCTTGGCGTCGCCCTGATCGGAGAGCGGGCGCAGAGGCTGATGCCGAAGATCCGCGATTGGATGAACGGCAACTCCTGGATCGTCAGCGAGGTGGTGCTCGGCTTCTTCGTCGTCATCATCCTGAGCGGATGAGGACAAGGCCGGGAGGCGGCAGCGCCCCCGGTGCCTGCGCTTAGCTCTCGTCGAGCTCGACGCGTTCGATCGTCTGCGGCTCGATCGGCTCGTCGCCGGCGCCGGTCGGCACCGACTCGATCGCGTCGACGACGTCCATCCCGTCGATCACCTCGCCGAACACCGTGTGCTTGCCGTCGAGCCAAGGCGCCGCGCCGGTGGTGACGATGAAGAACTGGGAGCCGTTGGTGTTCGGCCCCGCGTTGGCCATCGCCAGCGCCCCGCGCACCACTTTGCGGTCGTTGATCTCGTCCTCGAAGGTGTAGCCGGGACCGCCGCGGCCCGTGCCCTCCGGACAGCCCCCCTGGATCATGAAATCCGGGATGACTCGATGGAAGACGAGCTGGTCGTAGAAGCCTTCCGCCGAGAGCTTGCGGAAGTTCTCCACGGTTTTCGGCGCGTCCTCGTCATGGAGCTCGAGCACGATCGCCCCGGCGCTGGTGTGAAGGGTCGCTTGCGACATGGGGCTCACCCTAGCGGCTCGCGTTGCGGATCCTCACGGCAGCTTCAGCCACGTACCCGCAGGCTCACCGGAGGCGAGAAACCGGGCGCGTAGGGCCAGCGCTCCTCCGCCAGCGCCGTCGCCCGCAGCCGAATCGCGGCGATGCCGGTGACGTAGCGAAAGCGGTAGTGGGCTCGGTAGCGGCCGTGGTGATCGGTGCGGGCGACGAGGATCGGGCGCCAGCGGTGGGTTGCCCGCTCCAGGTACTGGATCGCGACCAACTTTCCGCGGCGGGGGATCGGCGCGCCAGCGCTCTTCACCTTCCCGCTCAGCCGGACGACGTCGCCGGTGCTGAGCGCCCGCGGCAGCGCCCGCAGCGAGATGCCCGAGCGCACCCGCAGCTCCAGCGCCGGCCGTCGCGCCGGCGCGAAACCGCCGTCCCCCGGGAAGAGGACGCTGATCCGGCGCGAGGGTCCGGGCGGCAGCCGCAGCTCGAACCCGCCCTGGTCGCCGGTGCTCACGGTCTGGACCCCGCCCGGGAGGAAGGCGCCGTGCGAGGGGTGCGAGACGATCCGCAGCTGACGAGCGCCGAGCCCCCCGCCGTCGGCGCTCGTCAGGCGCCCGCCGAGCAGGGCCGGCGCGCCGAAGGGGACCGTGAGCGCGTCGCCGTGGCCGTGCCCGCCGCGCAGGCGGGCGAACAGCCGCGCCTTCGCTCGTGCCGCCTTCGCGCTCGGAGGTTCCGGCAACGGCTTCGCCTTCGGGAGCGGCTTCGCCTGCTGGAGGGGGGGCGGCGGCTCGCGCCGGATCGCCATCTGGGTGCCGTCGGCCCGCAGGATCGTCGAGGCGGCGTTGCCCGCGGCGTCGGCGGCGTCGGCCCGGAACACGAACGTCCCGTAGCCGAGCTCGGGCATCGGCGCGACCAGGTGGGCCCTGCTCGCCGTCCCGCCGGGGACGAGCTTCGTCGGCAGCTCGGTCCAGGCGGGGGCGTCGACGCGGCGGTAGAGGATCTCGCCGCCGGCCGGTCCCGAGTGCTCGTCGGCGACGTCCGCCATCACCTGCCGCGCATCCGCCTCGACCGAGAAGGCGACCTGCGGGCGCACGTCGTCGAGGCGCAGCGGCACCGTCACCGCCGTGCCCGGCTCCTCGTTGCCGGCCTCGTCGCGCAGCCAGAGCTGCAGCGAGTAGGCGCCCGCGCCGGGAACCTCGAGATCGGCGAGCCAGTTGCGGTCGCGACCGGGGGCGAAGCGGACGCCGGTGTCGTAGCCGGCCGAGCCGACGATCCGCCACGAGGCTCCCGCGATCGGGCTCGCCGGCCCCTGATCCGGGTTTTCCCAGGCGAGGTCGAAGTCGTCGGTCCGGCGCCAGGCCTCGCCCCCGGCGAGCCGCGGCGAGCGCGGGTGCGCGGGCGGGTTGTTGTCGATGCGGACGGTGTGGTCGCCGGTGCAGGCGCCGTTGCCGGCGAAGTCCGCGGTGCAGTGGACGACGGTGTGCGTTCCGTCGCTGAAGGCGGTGGTGTCGACGTAGTGGGTGACCCGGGCCGAGGTGCCGCAGGGACGCATCGTCGTCGCCTTCCACTCGCCGCCGATCAGGACCTTGTTGCACTGGTACTCGGTGAACCCAACCCGGTTCCCGTCCATGAAGGTCTCGCCGATGCGGGGACCGGAGCCGCCGTCGTCCCCGCCGACGAAGACCATCTGCGTGCCCCGCCGCCAGCCGCCCGCGACCAGGTCGCCGCCGGTGAGCAGGGCGGCCGGCTGGCGGTCGTCCTCGACCGTCAGCGTCAGCGTCCGGATCCCCGACCAGGAACCGGGGTCGAGCGAGCACCACTTGTCCTCGCCGCGCGCGCAGAGCAGGCGGTCTTCGAAGGCGGGAATCGGCGAGTTGAACCCGATCGTGAACTCCCGCAGGGTGGTGTCGGTCCCGGAGGCGATCAGCGACGGGTTGAAGGTCCCGCCCCAGTTGACGCCGCCGAGGCGCTGCTCCATGCCGTCGCGGAGCACGTGCCACCAGGTGCCGCGGACAGCCGTGATGCCGTCTGTGTTGGCGGGGGCGTCCCAGCGCCAGCGGGCGAAGCGGGTGCCGGAGACCGTGCCCTGGCCGTCCCGCGTGAAGCTCTTCATGTGGACGCCGTCGAACGGGTCGGAGCCGGCGGGGGTGACGCAGTAGGCGTCGGGGCGGAACTTCGCCCCCCCGGTGGTGTCGGCCCAGCTCGCATCGGCCCCCACGTACCAGCCGCACTGCGCGACCTGGTACTTGCCGGCGCGCGCCTCGGCGGCGGCGACCAGCAGGGCGACGATCGCCAGCGCGCTCCCGATCGCGACGAGCCGCCGCGCTCGGCCTCCGGTCCTAGACATCGGTCCTCCTTCGCTCGATTGCGTACGGGGACCCAAGCCGCCCGGGGCGAGACCTCTCCCCCGGCCGTGCCCTCCTCTTGGCGGCCGAACCGGGGGCTCTGCGAGAATCGGCCAATGCCACTCCCCACCGAAGATCAGATCACCGAGAAGCTGCGCGCCGTCATCGACCCCGAGCTGCGGCGCTCGATCGTCGAGCTGGGCATGGTCCGCTCGATCGAGGTCAAGGAGAGCGGCCGGGTCGAGATCGTGGTCTCGCTGACCACCGCCGGCTGCCCGATCCGCTCGCACTTCGAACAGTCCGTCGCCCAGAACGTCTCCCAGCTAGAAGGCGTGACCTCGGTCGCGGTCGGTTTCGACGTGCTCTCCGACGAGGAGAAAGGCAACCTCCAGCAGACGCTCGGCCGCAACAAGCTGCCGCAGGGCGCGCTGGCAAAGGTGAAGAACGTGATCTGCGTCTCCTCCGGCAAGGGCGGCGTCGGCAAGTCGACGATGACCGCCAACCTGGCCGCGGCGCTGACCGCCGAAGGCCACCCGGCCGGGGCGCTCGACTGCGACGTCTACGGCTACTCGATCCCGCGCATGCTCGGCGTCAACCGCAAACCCGAGGTGAACGGGGAGCGGAAGATCCTGCCGCTGGACTCGCCCAGCGGGGTGAAGGTGATGTCGATCGGCTTCTTCGTCGAGGACAACTCCGCCGTCGTCTGGCGCGGCCCGATGCTGCACAAGGCGATCCAGCAGTTCCTCGAGGACGTCGCTTGGGGGGAGCTCGAGTACCTGCTGCTCGACCTGCCGCCGGGGACGGGCGACGTCTCGATGACGCTGGCTCAGCTGCTGCCGCAGGCGAAGTTCCTCGTCGTGACGACGCCGCAGCCGGCGGCCCAGTCGGTCGCTCACCGGGGCGCCGAGATGGCGAAGAAGTTCGACCTCGAGATCCTCGGCGTGATCGAGAACATGTCGGGCTTCACGACCCCCGACGGCGAGCGCTTCACGATCTTCGGCGAGGGCGGCGGCCAGCTGCTCTCCGACCAGCTCGACGTGCCGCTCCTCGGCAAGGTGCCGCTGTCCGAGCCGCTGCGCGAGCACGCCGACAACGGCTCGCCGCTGGTCATCGACGAGCCGGATGCGCCCGCCTCCCAAGCGATCCGCCAGGCCGCCCGGGGAATCCTCGCCGCAACCCCGCAGGAGCTGCCGGTCCTGCAGTCGACGCCGTCCGCGGCCGAAGCGCCGCCGGTCGGCGGCACGCCGCTGCCCGTCGTCCAGTAGCCCTGGATAGCGTGACGAACGCCACACAAGCATCGGCAACTTCCTGCCGATCATAGGGTTAAGGTCTGCACATAAACGCCTAATCCCTGGCTAAGAGAGCCGGGGAGCGGGGGACCCAAGTAGTTGGGGCGAGCCCACTGACAGTGGGGGCGCAGGCTCCTTCAGCGCCAGCCCGACAGCTAACCCCGCCGGCCGACGAAGGAGGAGTGAATGACGAACGCCCCTGGGGCGGCCGGGAAGGCGCCACCCCTTCGATTCCTATTCGCAGTACTTGCCCTGGCAGGGGGATTCCTCGCGCTGGCGTCGCCGGCGCTGGCGATCAACCCGGGGGGCCTCACCTCCACTACCCCGGAAGTCGCCGCGGCAACCGGCCCTCCGGGGAAGGCGACGCTGGTCAACGGGCGCGCGATCGCGCCCGCCAACGCGCCCGCGGCGGTGAAGAAGGTGATCGCCGCCGCCAACCAGATCCGCACCAAGCCCTACATCTATGGAGGCGGCCACGCTCGCTGGTGGGATCGCGGCTACGACTGCTCGGGGGCGGTCAGCTTCGCCCTCCACGGCGGCGGCTTCCTCTCCGGCCCGCTCCCCTCCGGCCCGATGGAAGGCTGGGGCAGCCCAGGCCGCGGCCGCTGGATCACCGTCTACGCCAACGGCGGCCACGCCTACGCAGTGATCGCCGGCCTCCGCTGGGACACCGCCGGCAACACCCACGGCACCGGCCCAAGGTGGCACAAATCTCTAAGCGCGGCAGCGGGTGGGCCCTTCACCGCCCGCCACCCCGCCGGCTACTGAATCAAGAAAGGCGATAGCAGGAGGGGCGGGACCGCCCCTCCCCTACCTAAGCCGCCTGATTCTTGAAGTAGTTCGCGTTGATCTCGGCGTATTTGGCCCACTCGGCCGGAAGCTGGTCCTCGGCAAAGCAGGCGTCCACCGGGCAGGCCTCGACGCAGGCGTCGCAGTCGATGCACTCGTCGGGGTCGATGTAGAGCTGCTCGACGTTGTCGTAATCGGCCTCGTCAGGCGTCGGATGGATGCAGTCGACAGGGCACACCTCGACGCACGAGTTGTCCTTCTGGCCTATGCATGGCTCGGCGATGACGTAGGTCATTCGAGAGGTCTCCTAAGCTCGTTTTCCGGGTGCCCGCCGGGGGCCCCGGCCAAGCGCGAGCGCTCATTTTAGGGATGATGCGGCGGTGCTGCTCTTGACGGGGGCAACCGGAAGCATCGGATCCCGGCTCCTGCCGCTGCTGCTGGAGCGCGGCGAGGAGGTGCGCTGCCTGGTGCGCGAGCCGCGCCGGCTGGGGGCGCGCCGGGTGGACGTGCAGATCGCGCTCGGGGACCTGGGCGAGATGTCGGACCCCTACCTGGTGCGGCAGGCGCTGCGCGGGGTCGACAGGGTGATCCACCTGGCCGCCTCGATCCGCGACCAGCCGCCGAAGCGGATCGAGGAGCTGAACGGGCTGGCGACGGTGCGGCTGCTGCGCGCGGCGGAGCGCAGCGGCGTCGAGAGCTTCCACTTCTTCAGCGCCCTCGACGCCCAGGGCGCGCAGCGGACGCGCTTCTTTCGGGCCAAGTGGCTCGCCGAGCAGGCGGTGCTCTCCTCCTCGCTGCAGACGACGGTCTTCGCCCCGTCGATCGTCTACGACCACAGCGACCCGTGGATCACCCTGCTGCGCCGCTTCTCCTTCCTGCCGGCGCTGCCGGTCTCGGGCGAGGGGCAGGCGCGCTTCCAGCCGATCTGGGCCGCTGACGTCGCCCGCTGCGTGGCCGGCGCCCTCGACCTCGAGGAGCCGCGGGCGCGCTACGAGCTGGCGGGGCCGGAGACGCTCACCTACGACCAGATGTCGGACCTGGTCAGCCGGATCGCCGGCAGGCCGCGGCCGCTGGTGCACGTGCCGCTGCCGCTGGTGCGCCTCGGGTTGATCGCGCTCCGCTCCGTTTTCGGGGAGGCCGTGTTCGCTACCTGGGAGGAGGCTGAGCTGATGGAGGTCAGCATGGTGAGCGAGCAGGGTCCGGTCGACGCGCAGGCGCTGGGGGTCGAACCGCGAAGGATGGGCGATGTCCTCGAAGGCACTTAGCCGCCTGGCGGCGTGCGCGATCGCGATCGCGGCCCTCGTCGCGCCGCCGGCGGCGGGGGCGATCTCCCTCGTGCCGCCGAAGCCGAGCGTCTTCCTCGGCGTCAGCGACCGCGGCACGACCACCGAGTTCAACGAATGGGTCGAACTGACGGGCAAGCACCCGGCGCTGCTGCAGACCTTCCACCCCTGGGGCAACAGCCTCAACGCGGCCTACGAACGCTGGCGCGAAACCGGGACGCGGCCGATCCTCCACATCTCGACCGCCGACGACCAGACCCTGGCCGAGCTGATCACGCCGGCGCAGATCGCGCTCGGAGCCGGCGACGAATACCTCCTGCAGTTGAACAGCTTCTTCGCCACCCGCGGGTTGCCGGCCTACATCCGGCCGCTGGGCGAGCCGAACCGCTGCCTCAACGCCTGGACGGCCGTCGACTGCGCCGGCAACCAGCGGGGCGGCGAACACACGACCGGCTGGTACAAGCAGGCGTTCCGCCGCATCTCCCTGATCGTCCGCGGCGGCCAGAGCCTGGAAGCGATCAACGCGACGCTGGCCGAACTGGCCCTGCCGCCGGTGCAGCGGACGAAGGGGCCGCCGCCGACGGAACTGCCGGCGGCGCCGGTGAGCATCATCTGGAGCCCCCTGCCGGGCGGCTCGCCGCGGGTGAAGGGCAACTTCCCCGGCAACTACTGGCCGGGCCTGCGCTGGGTCGACTGGGTCGGCACCGACTTCTACTCGGAGTATCCGGTCTGGCGAGACCTCAATCGCTTCTACCTGGGCAAGCAGTGGAGGGGCAAGCCGGTGGCGATGACCGAGTGGGCCGTCTCGGGGGAAGACGATCCGCGCTGGGTCAAGCAGGTGGTCGCCTGGACGGTTAAGCACCCGCGCGTGCGGATGCTCGTCTACTACCAGGGGTTCGGCGCCGGCAACTCCTACGACCTCCGCCTCTACCCGCGGACGACCAACACCCTGCGCCTGAAGATCCGCCGCGCCAGCTTCCTCTCCAGCGCCGAATACAACGCCGGACTGCTGCCGCCGCTCCCGCCGAAGCCGCGGAAGAAGTAGTCGCCCGGCCGAGCGCTCCCTTCCTTTGTGTCGCACAGCGGAACAAAGGAAGGGGACACCCAAATGAGAGAGGCCCGGGTCGCCCCGGGCCTCTCGAAGCAACTCCCCTTGCGGGGTGCCTACATCATGCCGCCCATGTCGGGCATGCCGCCCGGCATCCCGCCGCCGGCGCCGTTTTCCTCCGGCGGTTCGGCGATGATCGCCTCGGTCACGAGGATGTTCTTCGCGATCGAGGCCGCGTTCTCCAGGGCGGAGCGGGTGACCTTGGTCGGGTCGATGACGCCGGCCTTGATCAGGTCGCCGTACTCGCCGTTGGCCGCGTTCAGGCCTTCGCCGGCCTTCAGGCCGCGTACCTGGTTGACGACGACCGAGCCCTCGAGGCCCGAGTTCTCGGCGATCTGCCGCACCGGCTCCTCCAGCGAGCGGTGGATGATCCGGGCGCCGGTGATCTCGTCCGGGTCGTCGAGGCTCTCCGGGTCGAGGCCGGCCTGCGCGTTCAGCAGAGCGACGCCGCCGCCCGGCACGACGCCCTCCTCGAGGGCGGCGCGGGTTGCCTGCAGCGCGTCCTCGACGCGGTGCTTTTTCTCCTTCATCTCGGTCTCGGTGGCGGCGCCGACCTTGACGACGGCGACCCCCCCGGCGAGCTTGGCGAGACGCTCCTGGAGCTTCTCGCGGTCGAAGTCGGAGTCGGTGTTCTCGACCTCGGTTTTGATCTGGTTGATCCGGCCCTTGATGTCCTCGGCCTCACCGGCGCCGTCGATGATCGTCGTGTTGTCTTTGGCGACGACGACCCGGCGCGCTTTGCCGAGCTGGGCGAGCTGGGTGTTCTCCAGTTTCAGGCCCATCTCCTCGGTGATCACCTCGCCGCCGGTGAGGATCGCGATGTCCTCGAGCATCCGCTTGCGGCGGTCGCCGAAGCCCGGCGCTTTGACGGCGACGCCGGTGAAGGTGCCGCGCAGCTTGTTCACGACCAGGGTCGCGAGGCACTCGCCCTCGACGTCCTCGGCCACGATCAGCAGCGGTTTGCCCCCCTGCATCACCTGCTCGAGCACCGGCAGGATGTCCCGCACGGAGCCGATTTTCTGGTTGGCGATGAGGATGTAGGGGTCGTCCAGCACCGCCTCCATGCGGTCCTGGTCGGTGACCATGTA
>JBKPOX010000208.1:0-11420 GCA_046733335.1 Actinomycetota bacterium
GCAGGCGGCGCTGCAGAAGGCGGCGCCGCGGACGCCGCTCGCGGCGGCCCAGGCGGCCTGGGCCACGGCCGTCGGGGAGCAGGTGGCGGCGGTGGCGACGCCTGTCTCCGAACGGGATGGAACGCTGACGGTCCAGTGCGCCGACGCGGTCTGGGCGCAGGAGCTCGACCTGATGCAGGAGGCGCTGCTCGAGCGACTGCGGGCCGAGGTCGGCGACCAGGCTCCCAGGGCGTTGCGCTTCCGTGTCCAATCAGCGCGCAGTTAGCCACAATTTTTCCACGATTTGCAGGTAAATCCGTAGCTGGTGGCGGCCTGTCCAGGGCCCCGAACTGGTATTCTTATGGCAACTCGCATTTACGCCCCGACCACCGTGGAGCGAGTCTCCGGGCGTCGGGGCGTTGTGTGTCTGTGTGTCAATCGGAAGGGACTCATTGCCTGAGAAGAAAGCCAGCGGCGACTCCTACGGCGCCAAGGACATCACCGTCCTGGAGGGACTGGAAGCGGTCCGCAAGCGCCCCGGGATGTACATCGGCTCGACGGGGCCGCGCGGTCTGCACCACCTCGTCTACGAGGTCGTCGACAACTCGGTCGACGAGGCCCTCGCCGGTCACTGCGACTGCGTCCGCGTCGTCCTCCACCCCGACAACTCCTGCACGGTCGACGACGACGGCCGCGGGATCCCGGTGGAGACGATGGAGAAGGAGGGGAGGCCGGCCGCCGAGGTCGTGCTCACCGTCCTCCACGCCGGCGGCAAGTTCGGCGACGGCGGCGGCTACAAGGTCTCCGGCGGCCTGCACGGCGTCGGCGTCTCGGTCGTCAACGCCCTCTCCGAGCGCCTGCACCTGGAGATCAGCCGCGACGGCCACGTCTGGTCACAGGACTACGAGCGGGGCAAGCCACAGGGCGAGCTGACCAAGGGCGAGGGGACGCAGGCCCACGGCACCAGCATCACCTTCCTGCCCGACCTCGAGATCTTCGAGGAGATCGACTTCGACTTCCAGACCCTGGCCGAGCGCCTGCGCGAGACCGCCTTCCTCACCCGCGGCCTGAAGATCGAGCTGATCGACGAGCGCGGCGCCACCAACAGCGTCACCTTCCAGTACGAGGGCGGGATCGAGGACTTCGTCCGGCACCTCAACGAGAACAAGGACGAGCTGCACCGCAAGGTCGTCTTCTTCGAGGGCGAGGAGGAGGCCGGCGAAGTCGAGGTGGCGATGCAGTGGAACAGCTCCTACCAGGAGTCGATCTTCAGCTTCGCCAACAACATCAACACGCACGAGGGGGGCACCCATCTCTCCGGCTTCCGCGCCGCCCTGACGCGGACGCTCAACGCGTATGCCCGGAACAAAGGCCTGCTGAAGGAGAAAGACGACAACCTCGCCGGCGAGGACGTGCGCGAGGGGCTGACCGCGGTGATCTCGGTCAAGCTCCACGACCCCCAGTTCGAGGGGCAGACCAAGACCAAACTCGGCAACCCGCCGATCAAGGGGCTGGTCGAGGAGACCGTCAACCGCAAGCTGGCCGAGTACCTGGAGGAGAACCCCTCCGACGCGCGACGGATCATCAGCAAGGCGATCGACGCCTCCCGCGCCCGCGACGCCGCCCGCAAGGCGCGCGACCTGACCCGGCGGAAGTCGGCGCTGGAGAACTCGACCCTGCCCGGCAAGCTCGCCGACTGCACGGTCAAGGACCCGAGCCTGGCGGAGATCTTCGTGGTCGAGGGCGACTCCGCGGGCGGCTCGGCGAAGCAGGCCCGCGACCGCAACACGCAGGCGGTCCTGCCGCTGCGGGGCAAGATCATCAACGTCGAGAAGAGCCGCATCGACAAGGTGCTGGCGAACAACGAGATCCAGGCCCTGATCACCGCGATCGGGACCGGCGTCCACGACGAGTTCAACCTCGAGGACGCCCGGTACCACAAGATCGTGATGGCGACCGACGCCGACGTCGACGGCGCCCACATCCGCACCCTCGTCCTCACCTTCCTCTACCGGCAGATGCCGGACCTGATCGAGGCGGGCTACGTCTACATCGCCAAACCGCCGCTCTACCGGGTCAAGCAGGGCAACCAGGAGACCTACCTCGAGCGCGAGTCCGAACTGGAGGAGCTGCTGCTGCGGGACAAACTCGAGAGCTTCGAGCTGCGCGACGCCAGCGGCAAGAAGACGAAGCTGACCGCGAGCCGCTGGCAGGGGTACGTGCGGCGCTCGAAGGAGTACGAGGGCTGGAGCTCCTCCCTGCAGGCGGAGTTCGGCCACGAGGCGGTGCGCTTCCTCGAGGAGTCGAACTTGCTCGACGAAGGGGTGACCGGCATCGCCGCCGCGGCGAAGCTGCTCGCCAAGAAGGCGCCCGAGGACGAGCCGTTCGACACCGAGGTGCTGGAGAGCGGGGACGACCTGCTCGTCGTCAAGGCGATCGAGCGCCGCAGCGGCCTCGCCCGCACCCACCGCTTCCCGGCGGAGCTCTTCGCCCACCACGACTACCGCAAGTTCGTCGAGGTCCACCAGGCGCTGCTGAAGCAGGTCGGGCGGCCCCCGTTCGAGGTCCGCTACGACGAGCGGCGCAACGCCGCGCTCTCCTTCCAGGCGCTGCGCGGGGCGGTGCTGGAGCTGGCCCGCAAAGGGGTCCAGCTGACCCGGTTCAAGGGACTGGGCGAGATGAACGCCGAACAGCTGCGCGAGACGACGATGGACCCGGCCAGCCGCACCCTCGCCCGCGTCACCCTCGAGGACGCGACCGCCGCCGACCAGATCTTCTCGATGCTGATGGGCGACCAGGTCGGGCCGAGGCGCGACTTCATAGAGACGCACGCGAAAGAGGTGCGCTTCCTCGATGTCTAGGGGGCGCGCGTTCCACGGAGGACTGAGCTGATGGCACTTGAGGCCCTGACGGGGCGGATAGAAGAGCGCGAGCTCGAGAAGGAGATGCGCTCGTCGTACCTCGATTACGCGATGAGCGTGATCGTCGGCCGGGCGCTGCCCGACGTCCGCGACGGGTTGAAGCCCGTGCACCGGCGCGTCCTCTACGCGATGCACGACATCGGCCTGCAGCCGACCCGGGCCTACCGCAAGTGCGCCTTCATCGTCGGCGAGGTGATGGGCAAGTACCACCCGCACGGCGACTCGGCGATCTACGACACGCTGGTGCGGATGGCGCAGGACTTCTCGCTGCGCTACATGCTCGTCGACGGCCAGGGCAACTTCGGCTCGATCGACGACGACCCGGCGGCTGCGATGAGGTACACCGAGGCGCGTCTCGGCCGCCTCGCCACCGAGCTGCTGCGCGACATCGACGCCGACACCGTCGACTTCGGCCCCAACTACGACGAGTCGACGCAGGAGCCGCTGGTGCTGCCGGCGCGCTTCCCGAACCTGCTCGTCAACGGCACCTCGGGCATCGCCGTGGGGATGGCGACCAACATCCCGCCGCACAACCTGCGCGAGGTCGCCGCCGCCGTCTCGGCGTACGTCGACGACCCGCAGATCGACCTCGAGGGCCTGATGCAGCACGTCAAAGGCCCCGACTTCCCCGGCGGCGGGATCATGAGCCGCGAGGGGATCGCCGACGCCTACCGCTCGGGCCGAGGCAGTATCCGGGTGCGCGCCCGCGCCCACGTCGAGCCGCTGAAGGGGGGGAAGGAGGCGATCGTCGTCACCGAGCTGCCGTTCATGGTCAAGAAGGGCGGCGAAGGCGGGCTGATCACGAAGATCGCCGACCTCGTCCGCGACAAGAAGCTGGAGGGGATCTCCGACCTGCGCGACGAGACCGACCGCTCCGGCATGCGGCTGGTGATCGAGCTGAAGCGGGGCGGCCCGCCGGCGAAGGTGGTCCTCAACAACCTCTACAAGAAAACCGCGATGCAGACGACCTTCGGCGCCAACATGGTGGCGCTGGTCGACGGCGTCCCGAAGACGCTGAGCCTGCGGCAGCTGATCCACCATTACGTCGACCACCAGCGCGAGGTGGTGACGCGGCGGACGCAGTACGAACTGCGCCGGGCGGAGGCGCGGGCCCACATCCTCGAGGGGCTGCTGGTCGCGCTCGACAACCTCGACGCGGTGATCGCGCTGATCCGCGGCTCCGACGACCCGGACACGGCTCGCGAGGGCCTGATCGACCAGTTCGAGCTCTCGCGCGAGCAGGCGCAGGCGATCCTCGACATGCGCCTCCAGCGCCTGACCGCGCTGGAGGCCGACAAGGTCCGCGCCGAGCACGCCGACCTGATGGAGCGGATCGGCGAGCTGCGGGCGATCCTCGGCGACGAGTCGAGGGTGATGGGGCTGGTCAAGGACGAGCTGGCCGAAATCGTCGAGTCCTACGGCGACGAGCGGCGAACCGAGCTGGCTCACTTCGAGGGCGACGTCGGGATCGAGGACATGATCGCCGACCAGCAGATGGTGATCTCGCTGACCGCCTCGGGCTACGTCAAGCGGCTGCCGCTCGCGACCTACCGCCAGCAGCGCCGCGGCGGCGTCGGGGTGATGGGGATGAACCTGAAAGAGGACGACTACATCGCCCACCTCCACATCTGCTCGACGCATGACTTCCTGCTCTTCTTCACCAACCGCGGCAAGGTCTACCGGCTCAAGGTCTACGAGCTGCCGGAGGGCTCGCGCACCTCGAAAGGCAGCTCGCTGAACAACCTGCTGCCGCTGCGCGAAGGCGAGCGGGTGATGGCGGTGATCCCGACCCGCGACTTCAAGGAGAACAAGTACCTCGCCTTCGCCACCGCGAAGGGGATGATCAAGAAAACGAAGTTCCTCGCCTACAACACGCCGATCCGCGCCGACGGGATCATCGCGATCAAGGTCCGCGACGGCGACGAGCTGGTGCAGGTGCGGCTGACCTCCGGGGAGGACGACATCCTCATGGTCTCCCACTCCGGCAACGCCTCCCGCTTCTCCGAGCGGCACGTGCGCGAGATGGGCCGCGACACCAGCGGCGTCAAAGGGATGAACGTCTCCGGCAAGGGCAACCGGGTGCTGGCGATGGACGTCGCCCGCAACGACACCGAACTCTTCGTCGTCACCGAGAACGGCTACGGCAAGCGCACGCCGGTCTCCGAGTACCCGGTCAAGGGCCGCGGCACGAAAGGCGTCCTCACGGTGAAGCTGACCGAGAAGAAGGGCGGTCTCACCGGAGCCCTGATCGTCGGCGAGCACCAGGACCTCCTCTTCATCTCTCAGAACGGGATGGTCCAGCGCACCTCCGCCAGCGGCATCTCGCAGATGGGCCGCGCCACCCAGGGCGTCAAGGTGATGAACATCAAGGACGACGACCGCGTCAGCGCGGTCGCCCTAGTGGTCGAGTCCGAGGAAGCGGATGCCCCCGTCGCCGAGGACGACGGCCAGGAGACGCTGGTCGAGGCGTCGCCGGACGGAAACGATCCCGAGGCGCCGTAGCCGCGCCGGCTCGCGCTCAGGCCGCAGCCGGCAGGTACTGCTCCCAGGCCGAGGGGATCTTCGGACTGGCGACCTGGATGAAGACGGTTGGCGGTGGGGCCTTGGGGGTCTTGGCGGGGTGCATTTCGATCTCGCGGGGGAGGCGGTTGCCCTTGCGGCGGTTGCATGGGGGGCAGGCGGCGACGATGTTCTCCCAGACGGATTGGCCGCCGCGGGAGCGGGGGATGACGTGGTCGACGGTGAGGCCGGACTTGGTCGAACCGCAGTACTGGCAGGTCCAGGAGTCGCGGGCGAGGACGGCGCGGCGGGTGATCTTGCGGCGGTGGGCCTCGCGGGGGATCCGCACGTAGTTGACGAGGCGGATCACGTCCGGGCGCTCCATCGTCATGTGCTCGGAGTGGAGCGCCGCGCCGGCCCGCTGCTCGAGGAGTTCGGCCTTTTCCTTCAGCAGAAGGACAGCGGCCCGCCTCAACGTGCAGACGTTGATCGGCTCATACGTCGCGTTGAGTACCAGCACCCTGGCCATCGGTTGACGGAAATTGTAGGGCGCGCGGCGCCCGGCGCTCTCCGCGGGCCAGGCCGTCGGCCTCAGCCGACGGGGTAGGAGCCGAGGATCCGGACCGATTCCGCCTTGCCGCGCAGCTGCCCGATCGCCTCGGCGACGGCCGGATCGCCCTCCTTCCCCTCCAGGTCGCAGAAGAACATGTAGCGCCCGAGCCCCTGCCGCAGCGGCCGCGACTCGATCCGCGACAGGTTGATCCCCCGGGCCGAGAACTCGCTCAGCGCCTCGACCAGCGCCCCCGGATGGTCGGCCCCCAGCTCGGAGAAGACGAGCGAGGTCTTCCACGGCCCCCCGCCGACCGGCTCGGTCCCCTGCCGAGCGATCCAGACGAAGCGGGTCACGTTGTCGTCCTGGTCCTCGACGCCCTCGATCAGCAGCCGGCAGCCGTAGAGCTCGGCCGCGGCGCGGGCGCCGAGTGCCGCCCAGGGCCGCGAGGACTCGCTCACCATCCTCACCGCGGCGGCCGTGCTGCTGACGCTGCGCAGTTCGATCTCCGGCAGCGTCTGCCGCAGGAAGCGCGCGCACTGCGCCAGCGGCTGCGGATGCGAGAGCACCGCCTCGACGTCGTCCGTCCCCACCCCCTCGCGGGCGATCAGGTGGACCCGGACCCGGTAGTCGTGCTCACCGACGATCGTCACCGCCTCGGCCTCGAAGGCCAGCGTGTCGAGGGTGGGCCGGATCGACCCCTCGAGCGAGTTCTCGATCGGGACCAGCGCCCGGTCCGCCTCACCGCGCTCGACCGCGAGCACCGCGTCGGGGATCGTCGCCGTCCGCAACGGCTCGTACGCCCCATCGGGCAACGCCTCCCCCAGCGCATCCTCGGTAAAGGTCCCAGCCGGCCCCAGATAAGCGATCCGCATGAAGGGATCAAACCAGAGCCCTGGGGCACCTGCTCCTAACGGAGCGACGCGACCCTGCCCTATTCGACGAGAAGAGTGAAAGTCGCTTCGTTATTTTCGGTGACCTGCTCGCCCGCCACCGGTTCGGCCTCGACATCGAGCGCCACTTCGCCTTCCGGCGTCGGCGTCAGCGGGATCGTCGCCGTCGCTTCTTCGCCGGCGGCGATTTCGTCGATTTCGCCCTTCAGCGTGTCGCCGTCGACGGTGACCGAGACCGAGACCCCGTTCTCCGTCGATTCGCCCTGGTTCTGGACGGTGACTTCGACCTCCACCCCTTCTTCGCCGGAGACGGTGGTGGCGCCGCCTTCGACCAGCTCGGAGCCGTTGACGCTGACCCCGATCAGGCCGAGCCCGTGCACGCCGGGGGTCGCCGCCCCGCTGTTGCCGCTGATCGCCCCGAGGGCTTCGCTCACCGTGCTCTCCTCAAGCCACTTTTCGTCGGCGAGGACCGTGCTCTCCGGCAGGTCGCTGCCGGAGACGCCGTTGTCGGCGAGGACGCCGTCGACTTCGGGCCGGACCACGGTTTCGTAGACGACGTCGGCGGCGAGCAGCTTCTGCATCTGCTTGGCGATGCCGACCATCGCCTTCTCGGCGCCGGCGTCGCCGAGCGCGGTGCTCATCTTTTCGGCGATCTCGTCCATCCCGCTCGCCCGCAGCTCGTAGACCAGCTCGAGGTTGCCCTGGGCTCGCTTCATGTCGCCGGGCGCCCCGAGGTCTTCGATCCGCGAGTGGTAGTTGTCCATCGCGCTGCGGTCGGCGTTGACGTCGTTGACGAAGTCGGTGACCGAGAGGTTCCCCGGGTCCTCCAGTTTCTGGAAGAAGTCGCGGCTCGTCTGTTCGGTCTCTTCGACGATCTGGGTGACGTTGCGGGCGTAGTCGGAGAGCTCGCGGTTGGCGCGGGCGTCGAGGCAGCCCTTGATCCCAAGCACGATCAGGATCAGCAGGATCAGGCCGCCGCCGAGGGCCAGCGCGCGCCGGAGCATGATCTGCTGGCGCTCGGGCCGGCGCCGAGGGCGCTCGCGCCGGGGCGGGCGTCGTGAGGCGAAGTCCTCCACGGGGCCGAGAGTATGAACGCTGCGGTGGCTGCTGCGCCAGGAGACCCCGCAAACGGTGGGTTTTTCCCAGCCACAGAGAGGAGAGCGGGACCCCCCGCCGAAGGTCGTGACGTGGTCGGCTCGCTTGTCCTCAACCGCTTCCTGATCGAGCGCCGCATCGGCAGCGGCGGGTTCGGCGTCGTCTACGAGGCCTGGGACGGGCGGCTCGAGCGGCCGGTCGCGGTGAAGGCGATCGAGCGGCGCGGCGAGGCCGGCAGGCGCGTCCTCCGCGAGGCCCAGGCGGCGGCCCGGCTCAACCACCCGGGCATCGTCACCCTCTATGAGCTGGGGGAGGAGGACGGCAACGCGCTCCTCGTCACCGAGCTGGTCGAGGGCTCGACCCTCGCCCGCCTCGCCGGGCGCGGCGCGCTCTCCGACCGCGAGATCGGCGAGATCGGCGCCGACCTCTGCGAGGCGCTCGACCACGCCCACTCGCGCGGCGTCGTCCACCGCGACATCAAGCCGCAGAACGTGCAGGTGGTCGAGGACGCCGAACCGCGCGCGAAGCTGATGGACTTCGGCGTCGCCCAGCTGGCCGGCGACTCGCCGCTGACCGCCGCCGGCGACGTCGTCGGCACCCTCGCCTACATGTCGCCCGAGCAGGCGGAGGGACGGCCGGCGGGCCCCGAGGCCGACGTCTACTCCCTCGCGCTGACGCTGTACGAGTGCTGGAGCGGCGAGAACCCGCATCGCCGCGCCACCCCCGCCGCCACCGCCCGGGCGATCGGCACCCGCGCCCGGCGGCTGCGCCGGCTCCGCCCCGACCTGCCGCGCGAGCTGACCGAGACGATCGACGCCTGCCTCGCGCCCCGGCCCAACCACCGCCCTTCCCTGGAGGAGCTCGGAACCGCGATCGAGGACTCGCTCGACCAGCTGGCCGACCACCTGCCCGCGCCGCCCGGGCACGTCGTCGGCCGCGTCGCCGCGCTCGCCGCGGCCGCCGCGCTCGGCGGCTTCCTCGCCCTCCACGGAGCAGCGCTCCCGTGAGGAGCCTCCCAGCGAGCTGCATCAAAATTCCGTTCTCGCAGCCCGGAAATTTGATGCAGTTCGGATGGCTCTAGGATTTCGCCATCGGCGCGCTTAGTCGTTTGGAGTCGATGTTCGAGGGCCTCGTCGAGGGGGTCTTCAGCCGTGCCTTCAGCTCCGAGGTGCAGCCGGTCGAACTTGCCCGCAAGTTGGCGAAGGAAATGGACGCGCACAAGACCGCCTCTGTGCAGCGGGTCTACGTGCCCAACGAGTACTCGGTCTTCCTCTCCCGCCAGGACCGCGGCAAGCTCGAAGGCTACGAGCGCTCGCTCGAGCAAGAGCTCTCCGGCTACCTCCTGGAGCACGCGCGCCGGCGCGGCTACGACCTGCTGACCCGGCCGGCGGTCGAGTTCAAGACCGACGAGCGGCTGCGGCTCGGCGAGTTCGGGATCCAGGCGCGGCTGGTGAAGCCGCCGGCACACGAGGGTCAAGCGCCCGAACAGGGCGAAGAGGGACACACGATGGTCTACTCGGCGGTGCGCGAGCGCGACCGCAGCCGGCCGAAGCGGCCCGAGCAGGCGGTCGGGGCGCTGGTCTCGACGCGGGCGGTCGTCTCCCTGCAGGACCGGCGCTACGTGCTCGACGGGCCGCGGGCGACGATCGGGCGGTCGAAGTCGGTCGAGTGCGTGCTCTCCGACCCCAACGTGAGCCGCCGCCATGCCGAGCTGCGCCGCGACGAGAGCGGCGACTGGCAGATCGCCGACCTCGGCTCCACCAACGGCATCAAGGTCAACGGGCGCCGCGTCCCCTCGACCCGCCTCAGCCCCGGCGACCAGGTCACCCTCGGCACCACCACCTTCACCTTCGACATCGAGCAGTAGCGGCGGCTGCCGCTCTCATTAAGGTGCTGGGCGCGTGGATTACGACCCTGTATCCGTTGCGCTCAAGTTCGGCTTCCTGGCCGTGCTCTACCTCTTCGTGCTGGCGATCGCGCGCAGCGCTCTCAAGGACCTGCGCCGGACTGTCGCCCCGGCCCCCGACGCCACCGGCTTCCACGCCGCGCCCGCCTTCGCCGAAGCTCCGCGGGGGCCTGACGGCTGGCTCGTCGTCGAGCGCGGGGGCGGCCTCGAGCAGGGCCGCCGCTTCGACCTGATCGGGGGGCTATCGGTCGGCCGCTCGAAGGAGGCGGACGTGCAGATCGAGGACCGCTATGCCTCCAGCCTCCACGCCCGCGTCTTCTCGCGCGAGGGGAGGTTCTACGTGGAGGACATGAACTCGACCAACGGCACCCTGCTGAACGGCGCCACGCTGCAGGGGGAGGCCGAGCTGATCGACGGCGACGGCGTCCAGATCGGCGACACGGTCTTCCGGTTCGAGGTGGGCTGAATGTGGGGCGGGAGGCAAGACCGATGAGCCTGCGGATCGCCGAGGAGGCCGTTCGGACCGACACCGGGCGCCAGCGCAACGCCAACGAGGACTCGCTCTTCACCGCCGCGCCCCTCTTCGTCGTCGCCGACGGGATGGGCGGCGCCCAGGCGGGCGAGGTCGCCTCCAGGGCCGCCGCCGAGTCCTTCGCCCAGGGCCTGCCGGAGGCACCGCCCGAGCGGGTGCTCGAGCAGACGATCGAGGGCGCGAACCGGACGATCCACGAGCTCGCGCGCAAGGACCCGAGCCTGGCCGGGATGGGGACGACGATCACCGCCGCGATCGTCGACCTCGACGCCGAGGAGGTGGCGATCGGCCACGTCGGCGACAGCCGCGCCTACCGTCTGCGCGGCGGCCGCTTCGAGCAGCTGACCCGCGACCACTCGCTGGTCGAGGAGATGCGGCGCAAGGGTCAGCTGACCGACGCCCAGGCCGAGGACCACCCGCAGCGCTCGATCATCACCCGCGCGCTCGGCCCCGAACCGGAGGTCGAGGTCGACCTGCAGACGGTCCCCGTCCAGGCGGGCGACGTCTTCCTGATCTGCTCGGACGGGCTGACGACGATGCTCGCCGACGAGAAGATCGCTCGCCTCCTCACCCGCGCCACCTCGCTGCAGAGCGCGGTGCGGGCGCTGGTCGACGAAGCCAACCGGGCCGGCGGGCGCGACAACATCACCGTCGTCGCCTTCCGCCTCGAGGACGCCGCGGCGCCGGCCCCCGGCAATCCCGGCACCGGCCCCGACGAAGGGGCGACGCTGATCGGCGGCGAGGCCGAGGAGGCGGGCCTGACGGCGACCGAGGTGCGTCGCCGCGCCGCCGCCGAGGCCGCCCGCAAGCGCCGCGAGGAGCTCGAGGCGCGGCCCAAGCGGCGGCGGCTGAAGACGGCGCTGAAGATCGGCGTGCCGCTGCTGATCGTCGCGGCGCTGCTCGCCGCCGCCTGGTACGGAAACCGCCAGATCTGGTTCCTCGGCAGCGACGATGCCGGCCGAGTCGCCCTCTACCGCGGTGCCCCCTACGAGCTGCCGTTCGGGATCGAGCTCTACTCCGAGCGCTACTCGATCCCGGTCCAGAC
>JBKPOX010000209.1:0-14499 GCA_046733335.1 Actinomycetota bacterium
CCGCTGGACGGGCTGGCCCTGGGCTTCGCCCAGGCGGCGGCGCTGGCCCCGGGGGTCTCCCGCAACGGGGTCACCCTCGCCGCGGCGCGCTGGCGGCGCTTCTCCCGCGACCAGGCCAACCTGCTCTCGCGGACGATCGCCCTGCCGATCATCGTCGGCGCCACGGCGCTGAAGGGCGGGCGGCTTGCCAAGCGCGGCGTCGGCGACGAGCTGCGCCGCTCGCTCGCGGTCGGCGTCGCCGCCTCCTTCGCCTCGACCCTCGCATCCCAGCGCCTGATCCAGCTGGTCGAGCGCGACCGGGCGCTTTGGCCCTACGCGGCCTACCGGATCGGCCTGGCGGCACTCGTCCTCCACAGGCTCCGGAGCCGCTCCCCCATTCCCTCCGGTCGCCGTCCCGCCCTCAGGAACAGCGGAGCGGGATGAGAGAATCGCGCTGATGACCGATGCCTACGCCAAAGCCGGGGTCGACCAGGGAGCGGCCGACCGGGCGGTGGCCGGGTTGGTGCGGGCGCTGGGCGGGATCTCGCTCGAGCGGCCCTCGCTGCAGGTGCCGCTCCCCGGCCACTACGCGAGCGTGGTCAGGTTCGACGAGGCGAACGGGATCGCGTTCTCCACCGACGGCGTCGGCACCAAGCTGGTGGTCGCCGAGGAGCTGGGCAGGTTCGACACGGTGGGGATCGACTGCGTCGCGATGAACGTCAACGACGTGATCTGCGTCGGCGCCGAGCCGCTGGCGATGGTCGACTACGTCGCCGTGGACAGGGCCGACCCGGAGGTCTGCGAGGAAATCGGCGTCGGGCTGGCACGGGGGGCGGAGCTGGCGGGGATCGAGATCACCGGCGGCGAGCTCGCCCAGCTCGGGGAGCTGGTTCGCGGCGTCGACGTCTCCGGCGCCTGCATCGGCAGGGTCGCGCTCGACGCGATCGTCGACGGCGCCGCGGTCGAGCCCGACGACGTCGTCCTCGGTCTCCCCTCGAGCGGGCTGCACTCCAACGGCTACACCCTGGCCCGCTCGGCGCTGGCGGGGATCGGCCTCGACGAGGACCCCGAGGGTCGCCTCGGCAGGCCGCTCGGCGAGGTTCTGCTCGAGCCGACCGAGATCTACGTGAAGCCGGTCGTCGAGCTGCTGCGCTCCGAGGTCGAGGTGCGGGGCCTCGCCCACCTCACCTCCGGTGGCACCGGGAACCTGCTGCGGCTCGCGGCCGAGGTGGGCTACGAGATCGACGCGCCGCTGCCGGCGCCGCCGATCTTCGGCCTGATCCAGGAGCACGGCGGGGTCCCCGAGGGGGAGATGCGCGAGGTCTTCAACATGGGCTGCGGCTTCTGCGTCGTCGTGCCGGCGGCGGACGAGGGCCGCGCCCTGCAGCTGCTGCGGGCCCACTACCCGGCGGCGGCGCGCATCGGCCGCGCAACCGAAGGCCCACCGCGGATCCTTTGATTCGCCTCGGCGGCTGAAGCGTCGTAACGTTGGCGCGCAGAGTGAGCGACCGGATTCCGACCAGTTCCCAGATGATCGGCACCGTGCTCTCCGGCCGCTACAAGCTGGAGGCCAAGCTCGGCAGCGGCGGCATGTCCACGGTCTACCTGGCGCGGGACACGACGCTGGACCGATCGGTGGCGGTGAAGGTGATGCACCGCGAGATGTCCGAGCAGGCCGACCAGCTGCAGCGCTTCCGCCAGGAGGCGCGGGCGGTCGCCAAGCTCTCCCACCCCAACGTCGTCGCGGTGATCGACGCCGGCGAGGACGGCGGCCATCCCTACATCGTCTTCGAGTACGTCGAGGGGGAGACGCTGAAGCAGCGGATCAACCGGGTTGGGGCGCTCGACGCGCAGGAGGCGCTCGCCCACGCGATCGAGATCGCCCGCGGGCTCACCGTCGCCCACGCCCGCAACATGGTCCACCGCGACATCAAGCCGCAGAACGTCCTGATCGACTCGGAGGGGCGGGCGAAGCTGACCGACTTCGGGATCTCCCGCCAGCTCGAGCAGGACGGGATGACCGCCACCGGCAGGGTCCTCGGCACCACCGACTACGTTGCGCCCGAGCAGGCGATGGGGCACCCGGTGGACCAGCGCTCCGACGTCTACTCGCTCGGCGTAGTCCTCTACGAGATGCTGGTCGGCCAGGTTCCCTTCCACGCCGACAGCCAGGTGGGGGTGGCGATGAAACACGTCAACGAGGAGCTGCCAGACGTCCAGCAGCGCCGGCCCGAGCTCTCGGCCGCGGCGGCGTTGGTGGTCGAGCGCGCGACGGCGAAGGACCCGGGCGCCCGCTACCAGGAGGTCGGCGAGCTGATCGACGACCTGGCGACCGCGCTCGAGGTGGAGGCGGCGCGGGCGGGCTCGGCGACCGGGGAGGCGACGAGCGTCCTGGAAGCGGTGCCGCCGGGGGAGCGAAAGCTCTCCGGCGACGGCCGGCGGTCGCGCTGGGCTGTGGTCCTGCTGCTGGCGGGGTTCGCCGTCGCGATCGTCGCCGTGGTCCTGATCAGCAGCGGCAACGGCCCCGGCGGCGGGGGCGGCGCGCTGGACGACAAGGGGAACCCGGTGGCGCTCTCAGGAGCCTCCGACTTCGACCCGCAGGGGGACGGGGAAGAGGATCCGGAGACCGTCGGCTTCGCGGTCGACGGCAACCCGACCGGGACCGCCTGGAGCAGCGAGCACTACGACACCGACACCTTCGCCGGCACCAAGACCGGGCCGGACCCCGGGGTCGGCCTCTACGCGACGGCAAGATCGACCGCCGCGCCGAAGGCGATGATCGTCCGCACGCCCACCCCCGGCTGGGACGCCGAGGTCTTCGCCGCCGCCGCGGGGCCACCGGAGGACCTCGCGGAATGGGGCGAACCGATCGCCGAGATCGCCGACGCCAGGGAGCTGGAGGAGGTCGATCTGCACCTCGGCTCTCCGGCCAGGTACTTCCTGCTCTGGTTCACCACGGCGGCCCCCGCCCGCGACCAGGCGGATCGCTACCAGGTCGAGATCAGCGACCTGAAGCTGATCGAGTGAGCGGCCGCGACTCGGGTATAGGAGTGACCGTCTTCACAAAACCATTACATCGATCCGTGTAACGTAGTTGGCCGATGGCAGAGCGAGGCGCCAAACCGAAGGTCCCGAAGGCGCGACAGCGTGCCCTCCAGGCCGTGCGCTCGCTCTTCACCCCACTCCTTCCCGACGACTACCTGGAACTGATCAACCCCCTCTGGTCGACGCAGGAGCTGCGCGGCCGGATCGAGCGGATCGAACAGGAGACGCCGGAGGCGGTCTCGATCCTGATCCGGCCCGGCTTCGAGTGGGAGGGGCACCGGCCGGGGCAGTACCTGCGGATCGGCGTCGTCGTCGACGGCGTCCACCACTGGCGGGCCTACTCGCTGACCACGGACCCCGGCCGGCCCGACGGGCTGATCGGGATCACGCCGAAGCTGGTCGAAACCGGCAAGGTGTCCCCTTACCTGGTGCAGCGGGCGCGGCTCGGCGACATCGTCCGGCTCGGCGGGGTGGAAGGGACCTTCGTGCTGCCGGACCCGCCGCCGCGCGAGCTGCTCTTCATCAGCGCCGGCAGCGGGATCACGCCGATCATGAGCATGCTGCGCAGCCTCGATCGCGACCATGCGCTCGCCGACGCCGTCCACATCCACTCCTCGCGCACCCCCGAGGGCGTCATCTTCGGCGAGCAGCTGCGCGACCTGGACGCGCGCTGCGGCGGATACCGGCCCCACCTGCGGATCACGGGCGAGGCCGGCCGCTTCTCCCCCGCCGAGCTCGACTCGCTCTGCCCCGACTGGCGGCAGCGCCACGCCTTCGTCTCCGGCCCGGGCGAGATGCTCGACGCGCTCGTCCGCCACTGGCGCGAGGAGGGCGATCCCGAGCTGCTGGCGATGGAGCGCTTCCAGCCGGTGATCGGCGGCGACGCGGTCGCCGGCGCCGGCGGCACCATCCGCTTCGTATCCAGCGGCGTCGTCGCCGAGTCCGACGGGGGCACCCCGATCCTCGTCGCCGGCGAGGAGGCGGGCGCCGAGCTGCCGTTCGGCTGCCGGATGGGGATCTGCCACACCTGCATCGGCCGGCTCTGCGCCGGCGAAGTGAGGGACCTGCGAACCGGTGAGGTCCACGGGCAGGAGGACGAAATGGTGAGGACCTGCGTCAATGCGCCGGAAGGCGACGTGGAGATTGCCCTATGAGAAAGAGGGAATGAGGAACAAGATGACCACCGCCACCCCCCCGATCGAGACCTACCCCGAGAGCCCGCTCGCGCACCTCTCCGAGCAGCAGCTGGAGGAGCTCGCGCGCGAGTTCGACGCGATTCGCGACCAGGTGATGGCCGAGCTCGGTGAGGGTGACCGGCGCTACATCGAGAGCATGATCGAGATGCAGCGACGGCTGGCGGTGCTCGGCCGCGTGCTCCTGCTCGCCTCCCGCAACCGTGGCGCCTGGGTCGCCGGGACCTCGGCCCTCTCGGCGGCGAAGATCCTCGAGAACATGGAGATCGGCCACAACGTCATGCACGGCCAGTGGGACTGGATGAACGACCCACGCATCCACTCCTCGACCTGGGACTGGGACACCGCCTCCACGGCCGAGGCCTGGAAGCACTCCCACAACTACGTCCACCACACCTACACCAACATCCGCGGCAAAGACAAGGACCTCGGCTACGAGATCATGCGGATCGACCCGGCGCAGAAGTGGAGCCCGGTCTACCTGCTGCAGCCCTTCTACAACCTGATCTTGATGGCGCTGTTCGAGTGGGGAGTCGCCCTCCACGACCTCGACTTCGAGGCGATCCGCAAGGGCCACAAGCCGATGCCGCAGGTGAAGCGGGAGCTGAAGGGGATCGCCGGCAAGGCCAAGAGCCAGGTCGTCAAGGACTACATCGCCTGGCCGCTGGTCAGCGCCCTGGCCGCGGCGGCGGTCGACGCCGGGCTGCAGGCGCGGCGCGAGCTGAAGCAGCCGCGCGGGCTGTTCGGCCGGCGGCGGAAGCGGAGCAAGGCGCGGCCGATCGCCGAGGCGGTGCTGGAGCGCGCCGCCAAGACCTTCCGCGCGACCGCGAAGGCGGACGCCACCGCCAACGTCGTCCGCAACGTCTGGGCCTACGCGATCATCTTCTGCGGCCACTTCCCCGACCAGACCTACACCTTCTCGCCGAAGGAGGTCGAGGACGAGAGCCGCGGCGGCTGGTACGTCCGTCAGCTCAGCGGCTCCGCCAACATCGAGGGCAGCCCGTTCTTCCACGTCGCCAGCGGCAACCTCGGCTACCAGGTCGAGCACCACCTCTTCCCCGACATGCCGAGCAGCCGCTACGCCGAGATCGCGCCGAAGGTGAAAGACGTCTGCGAGCGCTACGGCCTCCCCTACAACAGCGGCCCCTTCGGCCAGCAGCTGGGGATGGTCCAGCGGACGATCCTCCGTCTCGCCTTCCCGGGCGGGAAGCCGCGCCCGAAGCCCGGCCCCTACCGGGGCGAGAACGGCAGCGGCTGACCTCCCCGCCGCGGCTGCGATGAGATAGTCGCGGCATGCGGATCGCCAGCCTCGTCCCCTCGGCAACCGAGATGCTCTTCGCGCTCGGGCTGGGCGAGAGCGTCGTCGGCGTCACCCACGAGTGCGACCACCCGCCGGCGGCAACCGGGCTGCCGCAGCTGACGGCGACGGTGCTGCCGCCCGGGCTCTCCGCCGGTGAGATCGACGCCGCCGTGAAGGAAGTGGTCGGCGCGGGCCGGGCGCTCTACACGCTCGACGAGGAGCGACTGGCGGAGCTGCGCCCCGACCTGATCGTCACCCAGGCGGTCTGCGAGGTCTGCGCCGTCTCCTACGAGGACGTCGTCGCGGTGGCTGCCCGGCTGCCGGGCCGACCCCGGGTCCTGCAGCAGGATCCGAGCAGCCTGGCCGAGGTGCTGGAGGACGCGGTGCGCCTCGGCGCGGCGGCGGGGACCGAGGAGCGGGGCGTGGAGCTGCGCCGCGGGCTCGAGGGACGACTGGGGGCCGTTCGCGCGGCGGTGGCGGATCTGCCGCGGCCGCGGGTCCTTGCACTCGAGTGGCTCGAGCCGCCGTTCCTTGGCGGCCACTGGATCCCGGAGATGATCGAGATCGCCGGCGGCGAGGACGTCGCCGGGCGCGCCGGCGAGAAGTCTCCCCAGGTCGAGTGGGAGACGCTGCGGGGCCTCGACCCCGAGGTCGTCGTCTCGATGCCGTGCGGCTGGTACCTGGAGGAGTCGCGCGCGCAGGCGCTCCGGCACCGCGAGCGCCTCGCCGCCCTCGGCGCCGGCCGCGTCTTCGCCGTCGACGCCGCCTCGACCTTCTCCCGGCCGGGGCCGCGCCTCGTCGACGGGGTCGAGCTGCTCGCCCACCTCCTCCACCCCGACCGGGTCGAGCCGCCGGCGGGGATCGGCTTCGCCGAGCTGACGGCTCAGATCTCGAGCTCGTAGTAGAGCATCGCGGCCCCGCCCGGCCCTTCTTCGTTGGTGAAGCCGAGCTTCTCGTAGAGGGCGCGGGCCGCGACGTCGCTCTCGCCGGTGTTGAGCTCGATCCAGGCGGCGCCCCGGCGGCGGCAGAGCCCGATCGTCGCCTCCATCAGCGCCTGCCCGATGCCGCGCCCGCGCAGCGTGGGGACCACGTAGAGCTCCTGCAGGTAGGCCTCCTGCCGCTCGGTCCAGACCGAGGGACGGAAGCGCAGCAGCGCCAGCCCGTCGGGACCGCCCCCCGCCAGCAGGACGGTCATCGCGCCCTCGCGCAGCATCCGCTCGGCGTGACGGGTCAGCTCGGCCAGCGGCGGCGTCGCGGTCTCGTACTCGGTGTTGAAGGCGTGCAGGAGCCGCGCGATCGCGGCCGCGTCCTCTACCGTCGCCTCGCGAATCTCCATCCCTCGCTCCTCCATGCCCTCAGTTTCCCTCCCAGACGAAGTCCGTGCCGCCTGCGCCTGGGTGGCGGCGCGGGCGCGCCACGTCCAGGTCGAGGAGGGGTCGATCGGGGGATACGCGGCCGGGTTGAGGTCGCCCTCGGAGGAGGCCGGGCCGGCGCCCTTCGCGGCGGGCGACCCCGAGACCGCCGCCGCGTTCGCGATCTGCATGAACGCGATCAACTTCGGCTCGGGCTGGTGGCCGACGATCCGAACGCGGTCCGGCCACAGCGGCTACGAGACGATGGCGGCGGGGGTGAGGGAGCGGTTCGAGGACGCCGGGGTCTGGAGCGCGGCGGAGCTGCGGGCGATGGATGCGGGGACGATCGCGGCGGTGGTCGGGCAGGACGCGGAGCACCCGCTGATGGCTCGGTTCGCCGCCGCGCTGCGCGACGTCGGGGAGCGCGTCGGGCGGGAGCACGCCGGCCGCTTTCCCGGCCCGGCCGAGGCGGCGGATTCGATCCCGGCGCTCGCCGCGATCTTCGCCGGCTGGGACGCCTTCGCCGACACCTCCTCCTATGACGGCCGGGCGGTGCCCTTCTTCAAGCGCGCGCAGCTGGCGGCGGCCGATCTGCGCCGTGCCGGCGTCGCCGAGCTGCCGGGCGCCGAGCGCCTGACCGCCTTCGCCGACAACCTCGTCCCCCACGTGCTCCGCGTCGACGACATCCTCCAGCTCGACCCCGAGCTGGAGGCTCGAATCGAAGCCGGGGAGCTGCTCACCCACGGTTCTCCAGAGGAGATCGAGCTGCGCGCCTGCGCGGTCCACGCGATCGAGCTCCTCGCCGCCGCAAGCCCCCTCTCCCCCGCCGAGCTCGACAGCGCCCTCTGGAACCGCGGGCGCTCTCCCCGCTACAAGTCGGTGCCGCGACCGCGGTCCCGCAACACCGCCTACTGACGGACGAGGCCCTCTCTTGGGGGCGCTAGAACTCGTAGGAGCGGGAGCGCCGGTGGCGCTCCACGGCGAGTCGGACCAGGCGGTCGCAGAGCTCCGGGTAGCCGGTCCCCGTCGCCTCCCAGAGCTTGGCGTAGACGCTGGTGTCGGTGAAGCCGGGCATCGTGTTGATCTCGTTGACGAGGACGGAGCCCTCGGGCTCGACGAAGAAGTCGCAGCGGGCGAGGCCCGAGCAGCCGGCGAGTTGGAAGACGGAGACGGCAAGCTCGCGGACGCGGGCGGCCGCCTCGTCGCCGATCGGGGCGGGGACACGCAGCTCCATCCCGCCCTCGGTGTACTTCGCCTCGAAGTCGTACCAGACGCCCTGGGCGACGATCTCGCCGGGAAGCGACGCCTCGGGATCGTCGTTGCCGAGGACCGAGCACTCGACCTCGCGGCCGGTGGCCGAGGCCTCGACGATCACGCGCGGGTCGTGGCGCAGCGCCAGCTCCACCGCGGCGTCGAGCTCACCCAAGTCGGCGACCCGGCTGATGCCGACGCTCGACCCCATCCGCGACGGCTTGACCCATAGCGGCAGCCCCATCGCCTCGCAGCGGCCCCACCAGTCGCTCCCCTCGACCGCGGCGAACTCCACCTGCGGCACCCCGTGGGCGGCGAAGAGCCGCTTCAGCGTCAGCTTGTCCATGCAGATCGCCGAGGCGAGGACGTCGGAGCCGACGTAGGGCACGTCGAGCCACTCGAGCAGGCCCTGGACGCTGCCGTCCTCGCCGAAGGCGCCGTGCAGCGCCGGGAAGACCGCGTCCGCTCCCAGCAGGCCGCCGCCCGGGGTCAGCTCGACCGGGCCGCCGGGCGCGCGCCAGGCGCCCTCGCGACCGATCGTCACCTCGACCGCGTCGTGCCCCCCCTCGCGCAGGCCCCGCGCCACGGCGCCGCCGGAGCGCAGCGAGACCTCGTGCTCGGAGGAGCGCCCGCCGCAGAGGACCGCCACCCTCACGGTTCTTCTTCCCCTTCTTCCGCGGGCGCTTCGACGACCAGCTTGCCGACGGTGATCGTCACCGTCGCGCCCGGTTCGAGCTCGGTGCCGGGCGGCGGGAACTGGTCGATCACCCGCCCGGCTTGGCCCGGCACTTCGGTTTCCTCTTCTTCGACGCTCGGCTGCAGGCCGGCGGCGCGGATCGCTTCGACCGCTTCGCGTCGTTCCCTGCCGATCACGGCCGGCGCCCTCGCCACCTCCTCTTTCCTGCCGCTGGAGACGACGATCGCGACGGTCGAGCCCGGCTCGACCTCGGTGCCGGCGCTGGGGGACTGGTTGATCACCTCGCCTGCCGGCGAGGAGCTTTCTTCTTCGGAGACGCTGGGGGTGAGGCCGCGGCCGCGGATCTGCTGCACGGCGACCCGCCGCTGCGTCCCGACCAGGACCGGCACCTTGGTCAGCCTCGGCCCGCGCGAGACGAAGAGGGTGACGGTGGAGCCGTTGGTGGCGCTCTCGCCGCCGCGCGGGTTGGAGTAGATGACCAGCCCCTCTTCGACCGAGCTCGAGTTGACCCGCTGGACGAAGGGCTCGAAGCCGGCGTCTTCGAGCCTCTTCGCCGCGGCCTCGGCGCTGAGGCCGGCGGTGCCGGGGACCTCGCCGCTCCCGGGTCCGGCGCTGACGGTCAGGTCGACGGTGGGCTTCGAGCAGAAGAAGGCGACCAAGGAGCAGTCTTCGTCGGCCGGGCCCGGCAGCGGATCCTGCTCGAGCACCGTGTTCCTCGGCACCTGCCTTTCGACGAACTTTTCCTCGCCGACGTCGTAGCCCTTGCGTTCGAGCTGCGCGATCGCGAATTCGAGCTGCTTGCCGGTCACGTTCGGCACCTCGGTGGTCGTGTCGCGGGTCAGCGCCAGCCCGACCAGGAGGCCGATCGCGATCGCCGCGAGCAGCAGCGCCCAGAGCCAGTTGTTGCGCTCGCGGTCTTCCTCCGGGGGCGCCTCCTCGGGGACGGCGACGACCGGCGGCGCCGCGGCGAAGGCGGCGGTGCCCCCGGCCGCCCCCGGTTCCCGCATCGCCTGGTCGAGGGCGGCGATGAAGGCGTCAGCGCTCTGGAAGCGCTGGCCCGGCTCCTTTTCCAGCGCCCGCATCACCACCGCGTCGAGCGCCGGCCAGACCTGCGGGTTGATCGAGCTCGGCCGCTGCGGGGTCTCCGAGACCTGTTTCATCGCCACCGCCACCGCGCTTTCCCCTTCGAAGGGAACCCGGCCGGTCAGCGCCTCGTAGAGGATCACCCCGACCGAGTAGAGGTCGGAGACCGGCGTCACCTCGAAGCCCTGCGCCTGCTCGGGGGAGAGGTACTGCGGCGTGCCCATCACCGAGCCGGTCTGGGTGATGTCCGAGACGCCCGCGCGGGCGATCCCGAAGTCGGTGACGACCGCCTTCCCCTCCTCGTCGACGATCACGTTCTGCGGCTTCAGGTCGCGGTGGACGATCCCGTTGCGGTGGGCGAAGCGGGCGCCCTCGAGCACCTGCCGCACCAGCGCCGCGGCCTGGGCCGGGGTCAGCCCGCGCTCGATCAGCTCCTTCAGCGTCGGCCCCTCGACGTAGCGCATCGCGATGTAGTTGACGCCGTCCTCCTGACCGCGGTCGAAGACGGCGACGATGTTGGGGTGCTGCAGCCCGGCCGCGTGCTCGGCCTCGCGCTGGAAGCGGGAGACGAACTGCTGGTCCTGGAGGAAGCGGCTGTGCAGCACCTTCAGCGCCACCTGCCGCTGCAGGTGCGCGTCCTCGGCGAGCCAGACGTCCGCCATCCCGCCGCTGCCGATCCGGCGCAGCACCCGGTAGCGCTTGTCGACGATGCTGCCCTCTCGTACCTCAGCCAACGTTCCTCCTCATTCCCCGTTCAGGACCGCTTCCGCGACCTCGCGGAAGATCGGCGCCGCGACGTCGTTGCCGAACTGTTCGGTGCACTCGACCGAGGCCGCGATCGCGATCTGCGGGTCGTCGGCGGGGGCGAACCCGATGAACCAGGCCTGGTTCTCCTCGACGCCGCCGCCGCAGGCGAGGTTGCCGGGCGTTTCCGCGGTGCCGGTCTTGCCAGCGACGGCGACGCCGGAGATCGCGGCGTTGGTGCCGGTCCCTTCGCTGACCACCCCTTCCATCGCCCTCGTCAGCTCTTCCGCGTGCTCGGCGCTGACCGGCTCGCTGTACACCGACGGGTCGAGCCGCTCGACGACGCGCCCGTCGGGGTCGATCACCCGGTTCCAGATCTGCGGCTTCATCAGCTCGCCGCCGTTGGCGATCGCGGCGGCCACCTCGGCCATCTGCAGCGGCGTCGCCAGCAGCCGCTCCTGCCCGATCCCCAGCCGGGCGAGGTCGACCGGGTCGTTGCGGCGCAGCAGCTGCCCTTCTTCGTAGACGCCGCTGTCGTAGACCTCGTCGCTAGGAAGGTCGATCGCCGGCGTCGAGTTGAAGCCGAACTTCTCCATCGTCTCGAACAGTTGGTCCTGGCCGACCTGCTGGGCGAGCTGGCCGAACCAGGTGTTGACCGAGTTGGTCAGCGCGGTATCGAGGGCGATCGGGCCGAAGTCCTCGTTGAAGTCGTTCTGCAGCGGCGTCCCTTCGACTTCCAGCGTGCCGGGGGCGTTGATCGTCGTTTCCGGCGTGATCGTGCCGCTCTCCAGGCCCGCCGCCGCGGTCACCACCTTGAAGGTCGAGCCCGGCGGATAGAGGCCCTGGGTCGCCCGGTTCAGCAGCGGCGTTTCGATCTCGTTGCGGTTCAGCTTCGAGAGCTCGTACGGCACCCGGTTCGGGTCGTACGGCGCGTTCGAGGCCATCGCCCTGATCGCCCCGGTGCTCGGCTCGATCGCGACGACGGCGCCGAAGCCCGCTTCCTGAAGGGCGGCGAGGGCGACCCGCTGCGCTTCGGCGTCGATGTTGGTGACGACGTCGTTGCCCTCCTGGGTGCCGCCGGTGAGCTCGTCGAGGATCGAGCTGAATTCCGATTCCTCGCCGACCAGCTCCTCGTTGTGGAACCGCTCGAACTCCGCGTCGCCCTGGCGCACGAAGCTGTACCCGATCGGGTGGCCGAACAGGGAGCCTTCCGGATAGCGGCGGACGTAGCGCATCTCGTCCCCCCTGCCCTTCCTCACCGACTTGGCGATCACGGTCCCATCGGCGGCGAGGATGCGGCCGCGGCGGATCTGCTGCTGCTCCAGCAGCGGCCGCTTGTTCGCCTCCTGGTCCTTCAGCGCCTCGGCGTCGAAGACCGCCCAGTAGGACGTGAAGCCGACGAGGACGGCGAAGAGGACGGCGATGAAGGCGAACAGCTTGACGATCTGCCGGTTCACGCCGCCGCCCCCATCGCTGCCAGCCGCCCGGCCGGCTCAGCCGCCTCGCGCCGGGCCCGGTCGGAGATCAGCAGCAGCAGCGCCAGCAGCACGAAGTTGGCGACGATCGAGCTGCCGCCGTAGCTGATGAAGGGCAGGGTCACGCCGGTCAGCGGGATCACCCGGGTGACGCCGCCGATGATCACGAAGGCCTGGATCGCGAAGACGGCCGTCAGCCCCGTCGCCAGCAGCTTCGAGAAGCCGTCGCCGGCGAGCAGGGCGATCTTGAACCCGCGGGCGGCGACCAGCAGGTAGACGAGGACCACCCCGCAGGCGCCGAAGAGCCCGAGCTCGTTGACGATCAGCGCGTAGATCGTGTCGGTCTGCGCCGCCGGCAGCAGCGCGTTGTCGGTCCCGGGGATCGTGATCAGCGCCTGCGCGAAGCCCTTGCCGAAGAGGCCGCCGTCGGCCTGGGCGAAGATCGAGTTGAGGATCTGGTAGCCGGTTTCCTGCGGGTCGCTGTAGGGGTGGAGCCAGATCTCGACCCGGTCGTGGACGTGGGGGACGGTGCTGGCGAAGAACCAGGCGCCGAGGAAGAACATCGCCATCCCGATCACGACGAAGGAGAAGCGCCCGGTCGCCACGTAGAGCAGGGCGAGGAAGGCGGCGAAGAACATCAGCGAGCTGCCGAGGTCGCGGATGAAGACGAGCATGAACATCGAGGCGCCCCAGACGACCAGCATCGGGCCGAAGTGCTTGAGCGGCGGCAGCGTCACCCCGAGCACGCGGCGGGCGCCGACGATCAGCACCTCGCGGTGCTCGCGCAGATAGCTGGCGAGGAAGACGACGATCGCGAGCTTGGTGAACTCGGCCGGCTGGAAGGCCAGCGGCCCGATCTTCACCCCCAGGTAGGCGCCGTTGACCTGCTGCCCGATCCCCGGCAGCCGCGGCGCCAGCAGCAGCAGCAGGCCGGCGATCGCGATCGTGTAGCGGTAGCGCTCCAGCACCTCGTAGTCGCGCAGGAACCAGATCGTCAGGCAGAAGAGGACCAGCCCGAGCACGAACCAATTCGCCTGGTCGCGGGCCAGGGTTTCGTCGATCCGGTAGATCATCACCAGCCCGAACGCGGTCAGCGTCGCCACCAGCGGGAAGAGGTAGGGGTCCGCGTTGGGGAGCCGGACCCGCAGGAAGAGGTGGGCGGCGAGGCAGATCGCCAGGAAGTAGGCGCCGAAGACGAGGCTGAGGTTGCCGAGCTTCGCGTTCTCCTGGGCGAACACCCCGGCGAAGCCGGCGGTGAGGAGGACCGCGACGGGAACCAGGGCGATCAGCTCCCGGTTCCGGGCCGACGTCAACGAAGCCCCTCGGTCTTCTCGATTTCCTCCAGGAGCGAGACGGCGTCCTCGCGCGAGCGCAGGTCGTGGCCGGTGACGGCCTCCCGGCGCCTGCCCGGCAGCGACCCGGTCTGGATCGGGCTGGCGTAGCGCTCGCTGTAGAGCTCGACCCCGAAGGGGAGGTCGTAGGGGGCGCCCCGGTAGAGGGCGACGCGGCCGGCCTCGTCGGTGCCGAGGAACCAGATCTGGCGGTTGCCGTACCAGGCGCCGAGGGCGACGGCGGCGATCGCGAGCAGCGCGGCGGCGACCTTCAGCGCTCGTCGCAGGCGCCGTCCCCGCGGCGGCGCCTCCTGCTCCTCGCGGCGCCTGCGGGCGGCCTCGGCGGCGGCCCGGCGGCGGACCTCGGTCGCGGTCAGGCCCTCCTCTTCGGCGGCGGAGCCGATCAGCGTCGCCCCCTCCTCCGGCCGCGCCCCCGGGTTCGCCGCCGCCGGCGCGGCGGTGTCCTCGAGCCGGAAGGCGACGACGGTGATGTTGTCGCGGCCACCGGCCCGGTTGGCTTCGTCGACCAGCGCCTTCGCCGCCGCCTGCAGCGAGGTGGCGCGGGTGAGGACGCGGGCGATGGCCTCGTCGTCGAGCATCGTCGTCAGCCCGTCGGAGCAGATCAGGAAGACGTCGCCGTCCTGGGCGGGAACCGTCTGCACGTCGACCTGGACCTCCGGTTCGGGACCGAGGGCGCGGGTGATGATCGAGCGTTGCGGGTGGTCCTCGGCCTGGGCGTCGGTCAGCTGCCCCTTGCGCCGCATCTCCTCGACCAGCGAATGGTCGCGCGTGAGCTGCTCGAACTTGCCGCCGCGCAGGCGGTAAGCCCGGCTGTCGCCGACATGGCCGATCGCCACCGTTTCGGCCTCGAGGTCGACGATCGCGGCGGTCGTCGTCGTCCCCATCCCGGCCAGGTCGGGGTCCTTGCGGGCGAGCTCGTGGATCGTCCGGTTGGCGCTCTCGATCGTCTCCTCCAGCTGCCGCTCGGGCGGCGCCTGCGGCAGCTCGCCGGTGAACGACTCGACCGCCGCTTTCGAGGCGACCTCGCC
>JBKPOX010000210.1:0-26720 GCA_046733335.1 Actinomycetota bacterium
ACATCGCCCCTACCAAGTAGGTGCGCGCCTGGCGAATCATTCAGGAGGGATTGTCCCTTATAGGTAGCCCATCGGGTCGGTCACGGAGCCGTTTATACGAACCTCGAAGTGGAGATGCGGTCCGAGGCAGTATCCGGTGCAACCCGTGTACCCGATCACGTCCCCCTGGCTAACCGACTGGCCGAGGGAGACGCCGAAGGAGCTCTGGTGCGCGTAGCAGGTGGAGAGGCCGCCGCCGTGGTCGATGCAGGTGAAGTTGCCGTAGCCGCCGCTTTCTGCCTCTGACTGCTGCAGGTTTACGGTGCCGGTGTCGGCGGCGCGGATCGGCGTCCCTTCGGGGACGGCGATGTCGATCCCAGGGTGGTACTCGTAGCCGCCGCCGATGTTGCGGGGGCCGAAGCCGGAGACGACCGGGCCGTCGACGGGCCAGATCAACTCGCCGCTGCCGCCTTTGATCGGCCCCGCCGGCAACGGGATCGAACCCATTTCCCCCAGTTCGGCGGCGACCTTGGCCTGGATCTCCGTCAGGTCGCCGTGCAGGTCCTCCTCGTGGGAGCGGATCTTCCTCAGGGCGGCTTCGCGGTCGGCGCGGGCGCCGAGCAGCCGCTGCTGGTGGCTCTGCAGCGCCGCCCGAGCGCTCGTCAGCGCTTCCTTCTCGGCGGCGATCGCGTCGCGCGCGGCTTCGATCCGGTTCTTGGTCTCCCGCAGCCGCGCGACCAGCTGCTTCACCTGGTCGCGGAGGTCGCGAACCCGCCCCACCACCGCCTCGTCCATCCCGTGCAGGCGGTCGAGGTATTCGGTGCGGGCGGCGAGGTCGTCGAGGCTGTTGGAGCCGACGATGACGGTGACGATGTCGGGGCTGCCCAGTTCGTACATCGCGACCAGGCGCGCCCGCAGCGCCACCAGCGCCCGCCTCAGGTGCGCCCGCAGCGCTTCCAGCCGATCGTGGGCCGCGTCGAGCTCGGCGACCGCGCGGTCCAGCTCCGACTGCTTGGCGACGAGCCGCGAGCGAACAGCCGCCTCGCGGGTGCGGATGTCGGCGACCTCGGCGGTGAGGCGCTCGATTTCGTCCCCGTAGCGGGAGATCGTCGTCGTCAGCACCCCCTTGCGCTCTTCGACCTTCTCCAGCTGCGACTGCTTCGCCTCCAGTTCGGACTGGAGGTCCGCGGCAGGCGCCGCGGGGGCGGCTACGAGCAGCAACAGGAGCGCCGCGGCGGCAGCAAGAAGCGCCGGCACAACGGAACGGTGGAGGACCATCGCAGCGAGGCTAGCCAAGGCGAGACCCCGGCTCGTCTACCGAAAAGTGCCTGCAACTGCCATTGCGCCGAGCCCTCCCCCGGCTCCCCTCAGCCCTCAGTCCGCAGGCGCGCTTTCGACGTGGAGGAGATCTTTGCTCGCCTCCTCCTCCATCTGCAGGGTGGTGTGCTCGATGCCGAAGCTCTCTCTGAGGGTGAGCTCGAGGCGGCGGCGGATCAGGTCGCGGTCGGCGCCCTCGACGACGACGACGTGGGCGGCGATGGCGCCGAAACCGGCGGTCACGGTCCAGACGTGGAGGTCGTGGACCGAGCGCACCCCCTGCTCGCCGCAGATCGCCCGGCCGACGCCTTCGACATCGATGCCCGCGGGGGCCGACTCCATCAGGACGTCGAAGGGCTCCTTGATCAGCCGCCAGGAGGAGGCGAGGACGAGCGCGGCGATCAGGAGGCCGACGACCGGGTCGACGAGCGGCGAGCCGCCGAGGAGGACGAAGGCGCCGGCGATGACGACGCCGAGGGAGCCGAGCGCGTCGGCGGCGGAGTGGCGCAGCACCCCCTCGAGGTTGAGGTCCCGGCGCTCGCCGCCGGCGAGCACGAACGTCGCCGCCAGGTTCCCGGCCAAGCCGAGGACCCCGAGCGCGAGCACGCCCCAGCCGTCGATCCCGGGCGGGTCGGAGAAGCGCCCCGCCGCGGCGACGGCGATCGCGATGCTGACCGCGACCAGCAGCAGCCCGTTGACCAGGGCAGCCAGCACCTCGGAGCGCTGGTAGCCGAAGGTCCGCCGGCCGGCGGCCGGCAGGGTCGCCAGCCGCACCGCGATCAGCGCCAGGACGATCGAGCCGACGTCGGAGAGCAGGTGGCCGGCGTCGGCGAGAACCGCCAGCGACCCGGTGAGGAAGCCCCCGATCGCCTCGGCGAGGAAGAGGCCGGCGTTGAGCGCCAGCGCCACGACCATCCGCCGCCGGCTGTCCGCGCGGCGGGCGTCCAGCGAGTGGGTGTGGCCATGGCCCCCGGGACCGTGCATCCCACGAGGATAGGCCCGCCGAGCGCCCCGGATCAGGCCGCTACCGGCTCCCTCTTAGCCGCCTCCGCGGCGACTTCGGCCGCGTAGCCGAGCCGCTCGGCGTAGTCGCGCGCCTGCATCCGCGAGATGACCATCCGCTGGATCTCGGCCGTTCCCTCGAACAGCTGGTAGATCTTCGCGTCGCGGAACCACTTCTCCAGCGGGCACTCGGTGCTCTGCGCGTAGGGGCCGACCAGGTCCATCAGCGTCGTCGTCGCCCACATCGTCACGTCGCCGGCCTTCAGCTTCGACATCGAGCCTTGGCCGCCGGTCATCGGCACCCCGTTACGGCCCATCCAGGCCGCCCGCTGGACGAGCAGCCGCGCCGCCTCGATCTCGGTCGCGACGTCGGCAAGCGTCTGCTGGATCCGCTGCGTGCCCAGCAGCGGCACCCCGCCTTCCGCCTGACCGTCGAGGTATTCGAGGGTCCACTCGTAGGCGGCCTGGGCGATTCCCAGCGCCGAGGCGCCGACCAGCGGCCGGGTGATCTCGAAGGTCGCCAGCGCGTCGGCGCCGCGCGACTTCTTCCCTTCGCGGCCGCGCTGCAGCTTGCGCTCCAGCTTCTCCTCGCCGCCGAGCAGGTTCTCGACCGGGATCCGGCACTCGTCAAGGACGATCTCGGCGGTGTGGGAGGCGCGAATCCCGAGCTTGGTCTCCTTCTTGCCCTGGCTGAGGCCGGGAGTCCCCTTGGGGACGACGAAGCTGGCCTGGCCGCGGGTGCCGAGGGTGGGGTCGACGGTGGCGACGACGACGTGGACGTCGGCGATGCCGCCGTTGGTGATGAAGACCTTGGTGCCGTCGAGGACCCACTCCTCGCCGTCGCGCCTGGCGGTCGTCTTCAGGCTCTTGACGTCGGAGCCCGCCTGCGGCTCGGTCACCGCGTAGGCGCCGAGCTTCACCTCCTCGCCTGCGCCGAAGCACTCGGGGACCCAGCGGGCGATCTGCTCCGGCGCGCCGGAGGCGGCGATCCCGGCGGCGGCGAGGCCCGAGCCGCTGATCGCCAGCGCGATCCCGGCGCAGCCCCAGTGGAACTCCTCGGCCGAGATCACCTGCAGCTGGCCCTCGGGATCGGCCGCGTTGCGCTGGATCGCCTCGAGGCCGCCGAACCCCTGCCGGCGCGCCTCCCTGATCGCCTCCCAGGGGATGCTCTCCTCTTCGTCGTGCTTGCGGGCGACCGGCCGGATCACCTCGCGCGCGAACTCGCGGCAGCGCGCTTTGAACTCTTTCTGCTCGTCGTTGAGTGCGAAGTTCATCTCTGTCCCCTCGGGCCCTCTCTGCCGGTAGCTGATTGACTGGTCAGTCAGCCAGTCCTCCGAAACAGTACTGCCTGGGCAGGAGGGCGCCGGGGGCGCTGGGGTACGTTTCGTGCCGGTGATGCCGAAGCGCCCGATCAACGCGGACGTGCCCGCCCCGGAGACCCCGGACAGGGACGCGCCCAAGCCGGAGCCCATGAAGAAGGTCGGGCCCGAGCGCGACCGAACGCCCGCCGCCCCGAAGGCGCTGGCGCTGCTGGTGGTGCTGGCGCTGGTCTTCATCGTCGCCGCGATCCTCGGTAGCAGCGGCGCCGAGGACCAGGGGCCCGGCGGGGCGCCCGCGCCGGCACCGGCGGCCACCGGTGAGGAGGGGGGGACGACCTCCCAGGCTCCGGAAGCGCTGGGCTACCCGAGCTTCGCGACCAACAACACGACCCGCATCGGCGGCAGCGACCCCGCCGCGAACGCGGCCGCCGTCGCCCTCGCCGTCTTCCCCTCCACCACTTCCGCCCAACGGCCCGCCGCGGTGACGTTGGTGAGCGAGGGCGACCCGCCGCGGGCGATCGCGGCAGCGTCGTTGATGGCGCCGCCGATTCGCGCCCCGATCATCTTCAGCGACGAGAGGGCGATCCCGGCGGCGTCCGCCGAAGCGCTCGAAACCCTGGACCCCCGCGGCAGTAGAGCGACGGGCGGAGCGAGCGTGTTCTCGATCGGCTCGATCGACCGCGCCGACCTTCCGGTCGAGGGCCACGCGGAAGTGGTGCTCGGCGCTCGCCCCTCCACTTTCGCGGCCGCGGCCGCGATCGCCGACTTCCGCGAGAGCCTCGCCGGCCCGCCGCAACACATCGTGATCGCCTCTTTGGACCATCCCGAATTCGCCGCCCCCGCGGCCGCCTGGGCAGCCCGCTCGGGCGACCCGGTCCTCTTCGTGGAATCGAAGCGCCTCCCCCCCGAAACCACTGGCCCGCTGTACCGCCACCCGAAGGTCCCGGTCTACGTCCTCGGCCCCACCTCGGTCATCTCCGAGGGCGTCCTGAAGGCCATCGCCAAGATCTCGCGGCGGGTCAAGCGCGTCGCCGGCAAGACCCCCGCCGCCAACGCGCTCGCCCTCGCCCGCTACCACCACGGCAGCTTCGGCTGGAACGTCAACGATCCCGGCCACGGCTTCGTCCTCGCCCGCAGCGATTCCCCCGCCGACGCCGCCGCGGCGGCGGCCCTCTCGGCCTCCGGCACCTGGGGGCCCCTGCTCCTCACCGACGACGCGGATACGCTGCCCGCTGCCCTCCGCAGCTACTTCCTCGACGTGAAGCCCGGCTACACCACCGACCCCACCCGCGCCTTCTACAACCGCGTCTGGGTGATCGGCGACCAGGAGGCGATCAGCGTCGCCCAGCAGGCGGAAGTCAACGAGCTGGCGGAACTCGCCAGAATCGGGGGTGGACCATGAGCGAGGCCGAGAACCCTCATCTGCTGGGGGCGAAGGAGCTGACGCCGGAGGACATCCGCGCCCTGGCCGGGCCGGCCACCCCTCATTTCGCGCTGCAGATCCGCAACCGCATCCGCCGCCTGATCGCACCGCTGCCGGCGGGGCACCCGGCGCGGGTCGAGGGCGAGCGCCACGTCGCCAGGCTCGAGGAGCTCTCCCAGCACAGCGGCGAGCCGCGCGACGGGCTCGGGATCTCGCATTGAAGCACCTGGCTCCAGGGGTCTGGCGGCTGAAGGAGGTCCCGGCGCCGACGATCAACGTCTACCTCGCCGAGGACGTCCTCGTCGACGCCGGCCGCAGCTGGGACAGGCGCCGAATCTTCAAGGAGCTCGAGGGCACGGAGATCTCGCTGCTGGCCCTCACCCACGTCCACCCCGACCACCAGGGCGCGGCGAAGGCCGTCTGCGAGGCGCGCGGGGTGCCGCTCGCCTGCCATGCCGACGACGTCGAGGCGATGGAGGGGCGGCGGCCGATCCAGGAGGCGGCGCCGGAGAACCTGGTCAACCGGGCGGTGAGAGCGATCTGGCAGGGGCCGCCGCACGAGGTCGGCCGCGTCCTCGAGGACGGCGACGAGGTCGCCGGCTTCCGCTGCGTCCACACCCCCGGCCACTCGCGCGGCCACCTCGTCTTCTTCCGTGAGAGCGACCGCGTCGCGATCTGCGGCGACGTGATCCGCAACATGAGCTATGCGACCGGGCTGCCGGGGATCAAGGAGCCGCCGCCGATCTTCACCTATGACGTCGAGGAGAACCGGCGCTCGATCCGCAAGCTGGCCGAGCTGAACCCGTCGCTGATCCTCCCCGGGCACGGCCCCGCCGTGACCGACATCGGCGCCTTCGAGCGCTTCGTTTCCTCCCTCCCGGGTTAGGGAAGGCGGGCCCGGGTATGTCCCGAGCCAGTCCACCGAAGGGAGCGCAGAGATGAGCCAGTTTGGGAAGAGGCGCCCGTCGCCGGCGATGGTCGTCGCGGTGATCGCCCTGATCGCCGCCCTCGCGGGGACGGCGTACGCGGCGCAGCGGATCAACGGCGGCGCGATCATCAAGCAGACGATCGGCGGCGGCAAGCTGAAGAAGAAGACCCTGACCGGGTTCCAGATCAACACCGACAAGCTCGGCACGGTCCCGTTCGCGAAAGTCTCCACCCACACCTTCTGGGCGGTCGTCCACAACCCCGCCAGTCCCGGCAACGCCGTGCTCGCCCGCGCCAGCGGTCCCGGGATCAGCGCCGGCGAGGGCGGCGGCGCGGTGACCGTCACCTTCCCCTTCGACGTCAGCGGCTGCGCCGACGTCGCCGGCCGCAACAACGCCGGCACCGCGACGCCCCAGTCGGGCTACGCGCAGACCAACGGCTCGCCCTCGAACCCGAACGCGATCGAGGTCCACACCCGGGGCAAAGACGGCGCCGGCGAGGACGCCGACTTCCACCTGATCGTGATCTGCCCGTAGGATCGACGCCATGGTCGAACGGCACGAGGTCGAGGAGGGGATCGACAAGCCCGGGCACGCCCGCGAGTTGGCGATCCAGCGCCTGAAGCTGAAGCAGGACTTCAAGGGCATGGTCGCCGGCGGCGCCCTCGCCGTCGTCGTCACGACGGTCATCTGGGCGCTCGGCGACGGCGGCTACTACTGGCCGATCTGGGTCATCCTCGGCGTCGGCATCGCCGTGGTCGTCCAGGGCTGGAAGGCCTACGGCCCCAGCAACCGGATCACCGAGGCCGACGTCCAGCGGGAGATCGAACGGGGCTGACCTCGCGAGTCCGCGAAAACCCGTACAGAGGACGGGTTTTCGCGGACTCGAGAATCACGCGCCGGGGCCGAAGGCGTCGATGATGCGGTTCTGGAACTCGCTCAGCTCCTCGGGGGAGATGAAGTAGGTGGGCGGGGTGAGGAAGAGGCCGTCGGCGGGCTCGGCGGTGGCCTCGACCCGGGCGCGGACCTTGTCGAGCGGGCCGGCGGCGCAGTAGGCCTCGACCATCTCGTCGCTGATCGCGGCGGGGACGGCGGCGAGGTCGCCGCGGCGGAAGGCCTCGCCGGCCTCGACCGCGTTGTCGGCGAACCCGTGCAGCTCCCAGAGCGGCATGTAGGTCTTCACGGTGGCGTAGAAGGAGATCGTGCGGCGGGCCATCTCGATCGCCCGCCCCTCGTCCTCGTCGATCGCGCAGCAGACCGTCGGCAGGTAGTCGAACCCGGAGCGCTCGCGGCCGGAGCGCCGCAGGCCCTCCTCGAAGGCCGGCACGACCACCTCGTCGATCCAGCGCAGGCTCTGGATCGGGTGGCCGATCAGCCCGTCGGCGACGTCGCCGGCCATCCGCGCCATCCCCGCCTGCACCGCGGCGGTGTAGATCGGCACCGCCTCGCGCGGCGCCGGGTGCGGTCGCACCCAGCCCTTGATGTCGATGTCGTAGTACTCGCCCTCGTAGCGGATCGGCTCGCCGGTGCTCGCCTGGCGCATGATCAGCCGCGTCGCCTCGATCGCCTCGCGCAGGTGCGGGGCCGGCCGGCCGTACTCGGCGTTGTGCCAGGTCTCGTTCAGCCGCTTGACCCCCGCCCCCATCCCGAGGCGGAAGCGGCCGCCCGACATCTCGTCGACGTCCAGCGCGCCGATCGCGTGGATGAAGGGGCTGCGGGTGAAGGCCCAGACGATCCCGGTGGCGACGCCGATCCGCTCGGTCTTCGCCGCCAGATAGGTCGCCTGGGTGACGGCGCTGCGGAACAGCTCCGGCGCCCAGACGCACTCGACCCCGGCGGCCTCCGCCCGCAGCGTCTCCGCCTCGAGGTCGGCGACCGAGGTCCCGATCGCGGCGACGGAGATGCGGTCGAGCGCGCCCATCCCGCCGCCTAGAGGATCGGGCGCGGGGCACGGCGCCTGGTCGCGCCGCACGCCATCTACGCCCCCGCGGGGGCCGTCTCGCCAGCGAGGACGGCGTCGGCGACCCGCTCCCGGTGCCACCTCGCGTCGCCGAAGCTGGCGGCGTTCGCCCGGCCGCGCTTGAGGAAGAAGTGGAGGTCGTGCTCCCAGGTGAAGCCGATGCCGCCGTGCGTCTGGATCGCCGCGTCCGGGACCCGCCAGCCGGCGTCGGAGGCATAGGCCTTGGCCATCGAGGCGGCGAGAGGCAGCGACCCCGGCTCGGCGTCGGCGGCCCAGGCGGCCCCGTAGACGGCCGAGCGCGAGTTCTCGGTCTCCAGCAGCATCTGCGCGCAGCGGTGCGAGACCGCCTGGTAGGCGCCGATCGGCCGCCCGAACTGCTGGCGGTCTTTGGCGTAGGCGACCGACATCTCGAGCGCCCGCTGCGCCACCCCGGTCGACTCCGCCGCGATCGCGACGCAGGCGCGCTGGAAGACCGGCCAGTAGTCCTCGGCGCCGCCGGGCAGCGCGTTCTCGGCCGCGACCCTCACGCTCTCGAGTCGCACCGAGGAGAGGCGGCGCGTGAGGTCGATCGACTCTTCCGGGATCACGGTCACGCCCTCCGCCTCCTTCTCGACCAGGTGGCGGCGCCCGTCGCCGGTCGCGACGAGGAAGAAGTCGGCGCTGGCCGCGTCCATCACCAGCGTCTTTTCGCCATTGAGAACGATGCCGTCGCCGTCCGGCTCGGCCGCCAGGGCGAACCGGTTCGGCTCGGCCGGCACGCCCGCGTCGACCAGCGCCGGCGTCCCCCGCAGCTCTCCCGCGGCCAGCGGCGCCAGCCAACGCTCCTTCTGCTCCTCGGAGCCGGCGGCCGCCAGGGCCAGGCCGACGACCGTGTTCGAGAGCAGCGGCGAGGGAGCGCAGACGTAACCCATCTCCTCGAAGAGGACGGCGAGGTCGACGATCCCGAGCCCCTGCCCGCCCCACTCCTCCGGCAGCGCCAGCCCGGCCCAGCCGAGCTCGGCCATCTCCCTCCAGCCGCTCTCGTCGAAGCCGTCCTCGCTCGCCGCGATCTCCCGCAGCCGCTCCGACTTGAGGCGGGAGGCGAGGAAGTCGTGGGCGGTCGCCTTGATCGCCTGCTGCTCGTCGGTGAGGTCGAAGTACATGGGGAAGCTCCCGGGTCCTAGCGCAGCCGCGGCAGGCCGAGGACCCGCTCGGCGATGATGTTCTTGAGGATGTCGGTGGTCCCGCCCTCGATCGAGTTGGCGCGCGAGCGCAGGAAGCCGTACTGCCAGGCGCCGCCGGCGACCGCGTGCTGGGAGCCGCGGGCGAGCAGCGCGTAGGCGCCCTCGATCTCCAGCGCCAGCTCGGTCAGGTCCTGGTTGATGTCGGCCCACTGCCACTTTCCCAGCGACCCCTCGGGGCCGGGGATCCCGGACTGCATCGTCTTGGTCAGGCCGCGGTAGGCGTTCAGCCGCATCGTCTCCACCTCGATGTGGAGCTGGGCGATCCGCTGGCGGAAGTAAGCATCATCGGCGGCGGACGCGCCGTTCGACGGCGTCTCCCGCGCCAGCCTGCCGAGGCGGCCGAGGCTGTTCTGGATCTGCGAGATCGCGCCGAAGGCGAGCCCGGCGCGCTCGTTCATCAGCGTCGTGATCGCCACCGCCCAGCCGTTGCCGACGCCGCCGACGACGTTCTCGTCGGGCACCCGCGCCTCCTCGAAGAAGACCTCGTTGAACTCGCCCTCGCCGGTGATCTGCACCAGCGGCCGCGTCTGCACCCCCTCCTGCTCCATGTCCATCAGGAAGTAGGTGAGGCCCTGGTGCTTGGGGGCGTCGGGGTCGGTGCGGGCGACCAGCATGCACCACTTCGCGTACTGGGCGAAGGTGGTCCAGACCTTCTGCCCGGTCACGACCCATTCGTCGCCGTCCTTGACCGCGCGCGTCTTCAGCGACGCGAGGTCAGAGCCGGACTCCGGCTCTGAGAACCCCTGGCACCAGATCTCCTCGCCGGTCAGGATCGGCTCCAGGTAGCGCTCCTTCTGCGCCTCGCTGCCGTGCGCGATCACCACCGGCCCGCCCATCGCCAGGCCCAGCACGTTGGCGGGCGCCGGCGCCTCCTGGCGCGTCGCCTCGGCGGCGAAGATCGCTTGCTCGATCATCGTCGCGCCGCGGCCCCCGTACTCCTTCGGCCAGGAGATGCCGGCCCAACCGGCCTCGTGCAGCTGCCGCTGCCACTCGCGACGGAAGGCCATCACCTCGTCCAACCCCGCCTCCGGCTCCGGCCCCGGGTGGTTCTCCCGCAGCCAGCCGCGGACCTCGTCGCGGAACTCCTCCTCCGATGGCGACAGCGTCAAGTCCATCGTCGCGGAGCATATAGAGGCGGGCTGGCCAGCTGGCCAGCCGCTCCGAGCCTCTAGAAGATGCCGCAGGTCTCGAACCCGTAGGCCTGCGCGCGCCGGTCCGCGATCCGAAAGGGGGCGGCCTTGATCGCGAGGAGGGGATTCTCCTCGACCCTTTCCACGGCCGATTCCAGCGCCTCGACGAACTTCTCGGCTTTCTCGTCCTTGGCGGGAGGAGATAGCGCGGCCAGTTTGTCCGCGGCTTCCTTCATCGGCGGCAGGGCGTAGTCCAGGTAGAGCTGGCCGAGTTCCTCCTTGTTCAAGTCGCCAATGGACTTGCCTTTGTTCTTGGGGTCGTCGCTCCAGGCCTGGATGGCCTTCTGTTGCTTTTTCTGGACGTCACTGCAGATCGCGTCTCCCTGCTTGATGAACTGGGCCTTCGTCAGCGCGGCCGTGGCTTCGTCGTCCCCGCCGCCGCATCCGGCCACTGCGATCGCGCACACGACGAGCATCGCCCCCAAGTAGATCCTCACTCCAAGCTCTCCCTTCAAGACTCGCTGAACAGTCGGAGGTTCTAGAACCCGGGGCGGGAGCGCAAGGGCCAGCCGCGAAATGGGGCGCTGGGTGAGGTGGAGCCCAGGCGCAGAGCCGAAACCTGGGCATCGCGCGCAAAAAGAAGCGGGCGCAGAAACGCGCCCGCTCCGATTCGGTGGCGGCTCGGCGGCTAGACCCGCTGGATCAGCGTCCCGGTCCCGAGGCCGCCGCCGCAGCACATCGTCACCAGGCCCATCTCCTTGTCGGAGCGCTCCATCTCGTGCAGGAGCGTCGTGATCAGGCGGGCGCCGGTCGAGCCGAGCGGGTGGCCGAGGGCGATCGCGCCGCCGTTGACGTTGACCCGGTCCATGTCCGGTTCGAGCTCGCGGCGCCAGGCGCCGACGACCGAAGCGAAGGCCTCGTTGATCTCGACCAGGTCGATGTCGTCCATCTTCATCCCGTTGCGCTCGAGCAGCTTCCGCGTCGCCGGGATCGGACCGGTCAGCATGATCACCGGGTCGACCCCGACGGTGGTCTGGTCGTAGATCCGCGCCCGCGGCTCCAGGCCGAGCTCGCCGGCCTTTTCGCGGCTCATCAGCAGCACCGCGGCGGCGCCGTCGGAGACCTGGGAGGAGTTGCCGGCGGTGATCTTGCCGTCCTCCTTGAAGGCGGGCTTCAGGTTCGAGAGGCCCTCGAGCGTCGTCTCGCGCAGGCCCTGGTCGGTGACGTAGGTGTCGCCGTTCACCTGCATCGGGACGATCTCGCGCTCGAAGCGGCCCTCCTCGGTCGCCTGCTGGGCGAGCTGCTGGGAGCGGACGCCGAGCTCGTCGAGCTCGGAGCGGCTGATCTCCCATCTGTCGGCGATCATCTCCGCCGATAGGCCCTGCGGGATCAGGTCGTAGCGCTCCATCAGCTCCGGCGAGAAGGCGAGCCCGTGCTCCTCCATCACCTTGTATGAGTCGGCGAAGGAGATGTGGCCCATGTGCTCGACGCCGCCGCCGATCGCGACGTCGTGGACGCCGGCGGCGACGAGCGCGGCGGCGAAGTTGACCGCCTGCTGGGCGGAGCCGCACTGGCGGTCGACGGTGGTGGCGGGCACCTCCTGCGGCAGCCCCGCCTCGAGCCAGGCGTTGCGACCGATGTTGAGGCCCTGCTCGCCGAACTGCTGCACGCACCCGGCGATCACGTCGCCGACCTCGTTCGGGTCGATCCCGGCCCGGTCGACCAGCTCCTTGTAGGTGCGGGCGAGGAGGTTGGAGGCGTGCAGGTCCCTGTAGTAGCCCTTTTCCGGGTGGCCGCGCCCGATCGGCGTCCGCACCGCCTCGACGATTACGACTTCCCGCCCTCCGAACCTGCCGTTGCCGTTGTCCATCGCAGCCCTCCGTCGTTGAAGATCTCCTCCGAGGGTAGCCGATTGACTGGTCAGTCAGCCAGGATCGAGGCTCAAGTCACCGGCCCCTCGATGCGTGATAGAAGCCGCGGCCAATGAGCGCTAACCAGGGATACACGAGCCCGGGGATCGCGGGGAGCGGGGCGATAGCCACCGGCCTTGCCGCGGTCTCGACCACGACCGCCGACACGATCCTGCTCGCCCGCAGCGAGGCCTCCGCCTGGCGCGCCGAGGAGAAAGTGGTCGCCGCCTGCGCCAAGATCGAGGGCGCCGAGCCCTCGCGGCTGCGGGTCACGACCGACCCCGCCGACCTCGCCGACTGCGACGTAATCGTCGAGGCGATCGTCGAGGAGGTCGAGCCCAAGGGGGAGCTGCTCGGCCGCATCGCCGAGGCCTGCCCGAACGCCGACCTCGCGACCACGACCTCCTCGCTCAGCATCGCCGAGATCGCCAGGGCGGCCGGGACCGAGAAGCTCTTCGGCTTCCACGTCTTCAACCCGGTGCCGCGGATGGCCCTGGTCGAGGTCTGCATCCCCGACGGCGCCACCGCCGCGCGCGAGAAGGCGCTCGCCTGGTGCGCCGCCCTCGGCAAGACCGCGGTCGAGGTTCCCGACGAAGCGGGCTTCGTCGTCAACCGCCTCCTCTTCCCCTACCTCTTCGACGCCGCCCGCATGGTCGAACGGACCGGCATGGAGCCGGGCGCGGTCGACACCTGCATGAAGCTCGGCGCCGGCCACCCGATGGGCCCGCTCGCCCTGCTCGACTTCGTCGGCATGGACGTCTCGAAGGCGATCGGCGACGCCCTCTACGCCGAAACGAACGAGCCGAACCACGACCCGCCGCCTATCATCGTGAAGATGGTCAAGGAGGGAAAGTTGGGGCGGAAGAGCGGCGCCGGGTTCTACTCGTACGACTGAGTCGTCGACGCGGGGGGTCCGGTCGTCCTCCGCGGGAATTTGTCGCGCCCCTTCGGGGCATGCTCCCTGGAGATGCTGCCCGCCTCTGGCGGGCAGGAACAAGATTGCATTTCGCCGCTTCGCGAACATTCCCGCGGAGGACGACCGGACCCCTTCCCACACGCAGTTCAGGACGGACCAGGGTTCAGCAGCTGCTTTTTAAAAAGCTGCTGGTCCTTGGTCGTCTGCCTGAGCTCGATGGCTGGAGGGGTGGGTGTCCCGCACGCGACCGGCGTCCAGTTACTCGCACAGACCCCACCGCGAGAGAAGTCCAGTTAAAGGCGAGGAACCCAGGGAGCGAGAGGGACACCCACCCCTCCCCAACCGCAACCGCTAGTCGGCTTTCGCGGCGCCCCCTTTGGCGGCCAAGTCCCAGATGACGTCGGCCTCGGAGATTCCCTGGCGGCGGGCGACGATCTCGACCTCGTCCCAGGGAAGCTCGGCCTCGGGAAGCTCGTCCCAGCGGGCGAGGTCGAGCGCCTCGATCGAACCTCGGAGCGCCGGGCCGAGGTGCTCCTCGGAGCGCAGCAACGCCCTCAGGACCTCGAGCTGCTTGTCGGTCAGGCGTACAACCCACATGGCGTACCTCCAACATTGAGCGGATCGCGCGGGTTGCCCGAAGAAGTTAGGCGGGCGAACGGACGGAACGCCTGCTGATCCGCACCGCCTCGATCCGGTTCTCCCGCACCGCCTCGACCCGGATCGTGTAGCCGTCCACCGCGACCGAGTCGCCGCGCTTGGGCAGCCGCCCCAGCTCACCGAAGACGAAGCCGCCGATCGAGTTGTAGGTGTCGCTGTCGACCGGCAGCTCGATCCCCGCGTCGGCGAGGTCGCCGAGCGAGACGTGCCCGCGCACGAACCAGTCGCCGTTGGTCAGCTTGCGCAGGGCGGCAGCACGGGGATCGGTCTCGTCCTCGATCTCCCCCACCACCTCCTCGAGGATGTCCTCGACGGTGACGATCCCGACCGTGCGCCCGTACTCGTCGACGACGACCGAGAGCGAGGTGCGCTGCACCTGCAGGTCGTGGAGAAGGTCGTCGAGCGGCCGCGTCTCGGGCACGATCAGGGCGTCGCGGACGACGGTGTCGAGCGGCGCCTCCGGGCCCTCGCTCATGTAGAGCCGGGCGAGGCTGTTGTTGTGGACGATCCCCTTCACCCGGTCACGGTTGTCGTCCTCGATCACGACCAACCGGGTGTGCCCGGAGGTGACGCAGCGCCGCAGCGCCGCCTCGACCGTCTCGGAGGCGTCGACGGTGACGACGGCCGGGATCGGCGTCATCACCTCGCGCGCCTCCTGCTCGTGCAGGTGGAAGACGCCGCCGAGCATCCCGGCCTCGCCGGGGTCGAGCGTCCCCCCCATCCGCGAGCTGTCGATGATCTGCTTCAGGTCCTCGGAGGTGTGGTGCTCCTCGAGGTCTTTCGGGTCGACGCCGAAGAGGCGCACGACCATGTTGGAGAACCAGCTCAGCGCCTTGGTCACGGGCGCGGTGCCGACCGCGAACCAGCCGAGCGGCCGCGAGACCCGCCGCGCGGTCTTCTCGGCGTTGGCGATCGCCAGCATCTTCGGCACCTGCTCGCCGATCGAGATGTGGATCGCGGTGACGAAGGTGAAGGCGATCGCCAGCGAGATCCCCGCCGCGGCGGCGTGGGAGAGGCCGCCGAAGAGCGGCTCCAGCAGCTTCGCCAGCGCCGGCTCGCCGAGGAAGCCGATCCCGATCGAGGCGGCGGTGATGCCGATCTGGCAGGCGGAGAGCGATTCGTCGATGCGGTCGAGCTGCTCGACCACCGCCTCGGCGCCCGCTTCCCCCTCCTCGGCCGCCTGTTCGATCTTGCCGCGGCGGCTGCGGACCAGGGCGAACTCGGCCGCGACGAAGAAGCCGTTGATCGCGATCAGCAGCGCGAGGAGGACAAGCAGCAGGACGCTCATCGGCTATGCGGCCCGGGTACTTCGGGCTGGGACGTCCTCGGCCATGCGGCAACGTGAATATAGCTGGCCGGGCTGCCGCTCCCTCGCAACCGGCGCCCCCCAGGTGGCATATTGGTTGGATGAAGGTCGCAACGCTCAGCGAGATGCTCGAAGAGATCGTGCGGCTGGGTGAGGCGACGGGCGCCGAGGACCACGCTCGCGAGGAGCGCGGCGAGCTGGAGGGCCGGCTGGCGACGGTTCGCGCCGCGGTGGCCGGCAGCGGCTCGCCGCGGGTGATCGCCCTGCAGCGGCTCGACCCGCCCCGCGTCGGCGGCTTCTGGATCCCGGAGATGATCTCGATCGCCGGCGGCGAGGACGTCGCCGGCGACCCCGGCCTGAACCCGCCCAAGGTCGGGTGGGGCGAGCTGGAGAGCCTCCGCGCCGACGTCGTCGTGGTGATGCCGGAGGTGCCGCTGCCGGCGACGGAGGCGCAGGCGATGGAGCACTGGGAGCAGATCGCCGCCCTCGGCGCGACCCGACACTACGCGGTCGACGGCACGGTCTTCGGCGAGCCCCATCCCCGCCTGGTGGACGCGGTCGAGCTGCTCGGGCACATCCTCCATCCCGACCTGGTCGACCCGCCGGGGAACGTCGGTTTCGCACCGCTGCGGGCGCCTTCCGGGGCGCGCGGGGGCTAGGCGACCGCGAGCGACCCGGCCGCGGCGGCAACGCCGAGGAGGACCATCGCCGCCAGCTCCATCGGGGCGCGGTTGCGGCCGAAGGCCCCCTTCTCGCCGGCGACGATCACCAGGGCGCAGAGGATCCCGCCAGCCAGCCCGCCGACGTGGGCGCCGACGCTGATTCGCGGCGAGACGAAGCTGAAGACGAGGTTGAAGACGATGAGGAAGCCGATCTCGCCGGCGAGCGCGTCCATCCCGCGGCCGCGCGCGATCACGAAGGCGGCGCCGGCGAGGCCGAAGATCGCGCCGGAGGCGCCGATCCCGAGCGAGTCCGGCTCGAGCACCAGCGCGCCGAGCGAGCCCGCCAGCAGCGAGGCGAAGTAGAGGGCGAGGAAGCGCGGGGTCCCCAGCGCCGGCTCGAGCATCCGGCCGAGGAAGAAGAGCAGGAACATGTTGAAGCCGATGTGGAGGATGCTGGCGTGGAGGAAGCCGCTGGTCACAAGCCTGTACCAGTCGCCTTCGGCGACGGAGGGGCCGTAGAGGCCGAAGTCGGCGACGAGCTGGCTGGTCTGTTCCCGGAACAGGCCGCCCGCGCCCTGCGCGATCTCGACCAGGAAGACGATCACGTTGATCGCGATCAGGACGTAGGTGGCGGGCGCGGCGTCGAACCCGGGTGCGCCGGTCGGGTTGCGGACCACGCGGGTGCGCTGTCGGGCGCACTCCGGGCATCGCATCCCCACCGGGGTCGGCGTCATGCAGTCGGGGCAGATCGGCCGCCCGCAGGAGGAGCAGGAGACGCCGGTCTCACGGTCGGGGTGGCGGTAACAGGTCTGCGGCACCGGCGGAGCCTACAATCGCGCTCGATGGAGGCTCCCAGCCCCGCCCGCCTCTACGCCGCCCTCGGCGGCGCCCTGCTCGTCGTCCTCGGCATCGTCGGCTTCTTCTACGACGCCTCCTTCGCCGGCCTCGACGACCTCGAGCCGGCGCTGGGAGCCCTCGAGGTGAACGCCTGGTTCAACCTGCTCTACCTGGCAACCGGCGCCGCGGGCCTGCTGGTCGCCGGCGTCGCCTCGCGACGCTACTCCCTGGTCGTCGGGTTCCTCTACACGCTGCTGGCGATCCTCGGCTGGGGAACCGAGGGGCTGCACCTCCTCATCGGCCTTCTCGGCCTGGCCGCCGCGGCTGCCACGCCGCGGAAGGAGCCACGCCCTCACCCGAGTCGCTCCAAATGGGCGCCTGGCGATCGCAAAAAACAGCGGGCGTCAAAGGCGGGAGCGAAGCCCGCTCGCGAGCGAGCGTAGGCCGCGCTCGCTTCGCTGGCGGCTGCGCCGGCGCAGCTCCAGCAGCACCAGCGCCCCGGTCGCCACCCCGCCGGCCCCGACCGCGACCACCGGCCGCACCCAGGCGCGCGGGTCTCGCAGCGCCCGCAGCTCGCCCTCCGAGAGCCCCTCCGCCCAGTCGGACAGCTCCTCGGCCGCCGCCTGGGTGATCGCGGCCAGCGTGTCCTCGAAGCGCGCCGAGAGCCGCTCCGGCGGCTCTATCGGCCGCAGCGCGTCGTTCAGCAGCTGCTCCACGTCCCAGTTCGAGCCGCCCTGGCGCTCACTCTGCCCGCTCATCTTCCATCTCCTCTTGCAGCTGCTTGATCGCGCGGTGGATCAGCACCTTGGTCGCCCCGTCCGAGCGCCCCAGCGCCCGGGCGATCTCGCGGTTGTCCATGCCGAGGGCGAAGCGCATGATCAGCGCCTCGCGCCGGTCCTCGGAGAGGTGCTCGAGGTTCTCCATCACCCGCCGCAGCTCCTCCCGGCCCTCGGCGATCGCCACGGTGTCGTGGCGCGCGGCAATCGGGTCGGCGCTTTCCAGCGGCGTCTGTGGCCGCCGCGAGCGGTCGCGGTAGTAGTTGGAGGCGAGGTTGTGGGCGATCCGGATCACCCACGGGCGCAGTGGCCGGCCGTCGGACTCGCGCCGGGCCCGGTCGAAGTGCCGGTAGGCCTGCAGGAAGGCCTGCTCGGTCAGATCCTCGGCGTCGTGGTGGTTTCCAACCCGGTAGTAGGCGTACGAATAGACGTCGCGCAGGTGCGAGCGGTAGAACTCCTCGAAGGCCCGGTCGAGCTCCGCCTTGGCCGCCGGCGCCAGCTCGGCCGGCTCGACGTTCTCCCCCGGGGCGCTCACCGTCCCAGCCTACCCGCGGTTCCATCGGGCACATCAGGCCGCCCGCCTCTCGCGCTCGACCCTCCGCAGGGTCGCGATCCACTCCTCGACGCTGCACTCGCCAGCGATCAGGGAGGCGAGACCGGAGAGGGCTGCGGCCTCGGCCCCCGAGGAGGCCACGGCCCGGGCGAGCAGCGGCACGGTGTCGAGCGCCTCGGAGGCCTGGCCGATCTTGCCGGGGATCTCGGCCGCGGGGATGCCGTTGCCGAGCAGCTCGCCGGCGCGCCGGTTGCGGCCGGTCGGCGCCATCATCGTGGCGGTCAGGTCGCCGACTCCGGCGAGGCCGGCGAAGGTCTCCAGCTCGGCCCCCTGCGCGAGCGCGTGGTCGATGCACTCGCGCCAGATCGCCGCCACCGCGATCCCGGCGGCGTTCAGCCCGTGCGGCTCCGCGGCCGCGGCGGCGAGGGCCGCGGCGTTCTTGGCCGCGCCGGCCATCTCGACCCCGGTGATGTCATGGGAGCGCTCGCAGACCAGGCCGGCCCGGTCGAAGACCTCGCCGACCTGGACCCGCAGCTCCTCGTCCTCGGAGCCCAGCACCAGCGCCGCCGAGCCCGAGACCGCCTCGCGCGCGTGCGCCGGGCCGCCGAGGCAGGCAATACCCCGCGCCCGCACCCGTTCGCCGACGTATTCGGAGGGCAGCTGGCAGCCCGGCGCGATCAGGCCCTTGGTCAGGATCAGGACCGCGCTGCGCGAGCTGACCCGGTCGGCGATCGCCCCCACCGCCTGCGGCAGCTGCGCCGAGGGGATCGCCAGGCAGATCAGGTCGAGGCCGGCCAGCTCGATCGCCGAGGCCGGCCGCACGTCGATCGCCTCCGGCAGGGGGACCCCCGGCAGGTACCTGCGGTTCTCGCCGTCGGCGATCAGCTCTTCGACCCGCGCCGGGCTCCGCGCCCCGAGCTGGACCTCGAGGCCGCCGCGGGCCAGCAGCACGGCCACCGCCGTCCCCCAGCTGCCGGCGCCGATCACCGCCGCGCGGCGCATCGGCGGCAGCCCGCCGAGGTCTTCCCACTGCAGCAGCACGTTCGGCCAGATCCGCGACGTCACCGTTTCGGCCAGCGCCGGCGAGGGCTCTTCGGCGCGGGGGAAGGTCATCGGCGGCCCCAGCCGCACCCTCACCTTCCGCGGGCGAATCCGCCACCCGCGCCGGACGTGTTCGGTCCCCAGCACCGCGGTCGGGATCACCACCGCCCCCGTCTGCAGGGCGAGGCGGCCGACCCCGCGCTTGGGCTCGGCGAGGGTGCCGCGGCGGATCCGCGTCCCCTCGGGGAAGATGCAGACGGCGCCGCCGCGTTCGGCGATCATCCGCGCGGTCAGCATCGATTCCTCGTCCGACTCCCTCCGCCGCACCGGAAAGGCGCCGAGGCGGGAGAGCAGCCAGCCCTGCCAGGGACGCTCGAAGAGCTCGACCTTGGCCATGTAGTTCATCGGCCGCCGGAAGGGCAGGCAGGCGCCGACGACGAAGGGGTCGAGGAAGCTGCGGTGGTTGGCGGCGACGATCACCCCTCCCTTCGCCCTCCCGTAGTCGCGGCCGAGCCGGGAGAGGCGGAAGTAGACGAGGAGAAACGGCACCAGGAGCGCCCGCGCGACGCAGTACATCGGCCAGTTGACGCTGTGACGGCGCGTGTAGGCGTGGTAGGAGGCGAGCCGCTCGGGGGTCACGGGTGGGGCTACACGCCCGAGCGTGCCGAGTTACGGCCCGGCCCCGCGAGTCCGCGAAAACCCTTACAGAGGACGGGTTTTCGCGGACTCGCGCGAGGCCTACCAGGCGTGTCCGACCAGGTCGGCCAAGTCCTCGCGCGAGGGGGGGCGCGGGACGCGCTGCAGCTCGGGGCGCTGGAGCATCGCCTCGAGCGCCTCGTCGAGCTTCGAAGCGTCCCCGGCCTCGCCTAGCCGCGGCGGATTGCCCAGTCGTTCGACGCGGACCGCCAACCCGGCACGGTCGGTCTCCAGGGACTCGGCGAGCCGCGCATAAGGCTCGGGCGCCTGCGCGGCCAGGAAGGCGACCGAGTGCGGGAGGATCGCCGCGTTGGTCTCGGCGTGCGGGGTGCCGCAGATGCGGACCAGGGTCTGGCAGACGAGGTGGTGCAGGCCCAGCCCGGCGGAGTCGATCGCGTAGCCGCAGAGGAGGGCGCCGAGGGCGAGGGCCTGAGGATCCCGTCCCTCCCGGTCCTGGTCCAAGGCCCGGGCGATCAACTCGGCGCCGCGCAGCGCGGTCATCTCCGAGATCGGGTTCGCGAGCGGCAGGTAAAGAGTGTCGGCGCCGTGGGCGAGCGCGTTCATCGCGCTGGCGCGCAGCTGGGCCTCGGGCTGGCTGGTCATCGCCTGCGGGTCGGCAACGACCAAGGCCGGCCGAACGGTCGCCCGCACCCGCTCCTCGGCGCCGGCCGGCAGCCGGTGGCTCGCGGTCATCGGTGCCCCAGAGAGGGTGGTCGGAATCGCCGCCACCCGCGCTCCCGAGACAGACGCGATGGCCTTCGCCACATCGATGACCCGGCCGCCGCCCAACGCGGCGAGGGGACGCGCTCCCGCCCCCTTTCCTGCGTTGCGAGGGGGCGAGAGCGCGTCCAGCAGCGCCGCGGCGGCGGCCGGGACCTGACCGGGGGCCACGAAGTGCACCCCGCTTGCCGCCTCGGCCAGCTCCCCCGCCCCGGCCAGCGCCCGCTCGGTGCTCAGCAGCTCGAAATCCTCGACCCCGTGCTCGCGGAGGACCTCGACGGCGGCGCCGACCCCGCCTCGCCGGAAGACGACGGTGCGGCCGGCGTCGCGCCAGGTGAAGTCGCGGCTCAACCCTGCGCTTGCACCCGCGGGTTCTCGACCGGGCGCAGGCGCGGTTCGACCTCCTCGCGCAGGTGCTCGAACGCGGGCGGCAGCGAGAGCTTCTCGCCGAGGTGCTCGAGCGGCTCGTCGACGGTGAAGCCGGGGCCGAGCGTGGCGATCTCGAAGAGTACGCCGCCCGGCTCGCGGAAGTAGATCGAGCGGAAGTAGAAGCGGTCGATCTCCGGCGTCGGCTGCGCCCCGCCGCCGACCGCCCGCTCGCGCCAGTCGAGCAGCTGCTCGGGGGTCGAGGCCCAGGCGACGTGGTGGACGCTGCCAGCGCCCTGGACGCCGCCCTCGCCCGGCGCCTCGTCGTAGATGTAGAGGCCGCCGCGCTCCGATCCCCGCGCCTCCCAGCCGCCGTCCACCTGCTCGAACTCGAGCGCCTCCAGCAGCCGGGAGCTCGCCGCCGGCTCGGCGGCGTAGGCGCGCACTGCGTGGAAGCCCTGCAGGGCCAGCTCGGCCGGGACCTCCGGGTGGTCGGCGATCAGCGGCGCGTCGGGCACCTCCGCGACCACCAGCTCGTGGTCGAGCCCCTCCGGGTCGGAGAAGAGGAGGCTCGCGTCGCCGCGCTCGGCCTCGGTCCCGGCGGCGCGCAGCCGCTCCTCCCAGAAGTCGAACGCGTCGGCCGAGGCGACCCGCCAGACGATCCGGTGGACCATCCCGGCGCCGGGCCGGCCCAGGGCGGCGCCCGGGTACTCGAAGAAGGTCAAATCGGAGCCCGGATCGCCGCCCTCGTCGGCGAAGAAGAGGTGGTAGACGGTCGGATTGTCCTGGTTGACGGTTTTCTTGACCAGCCGGAGGCCCATCACGCCGGCGTAGAAGTCGACGTTGCGTTGGGCGTTCTCGGTGATCGCGGTGATGTGGTGGATGCCCTCTAGCTTCATTGCTCACGTATACCATCCGTCGATGAGCCGCGGACGACGAAGGGTTGTGAGGGCCCTTGTGATCCTCGGCTCGGTCCTCGCCTTCCTCAGCGTCTTCGCGATCTGGACCGAGCGCCAGGCGCTCGACACCGACGACTGGGTCGCGACCAGCGGCAAGCTCCTCCACGACGAGACGATCCGGGCCGCGGTCGGCGAGTACCTGGTCGATCAGCTCTACGAAAACGTCGACGTCCGCAAGGAACTGGAAGACATCCTCCCCGGCGACGTCAGCGAACTCGCCGGCCCGGCGGCGGGCGGCCTGCGCCAGGTGGCCGGGCAGGGAGCGGAAAAGGTGCTGGAAACCTCGACCGCGCAGCAGCTGTGGGAAGAGGCGAACCGGACCGCGCACGAACAGCTGCTGGCGGTGCTGGAAGACAAGAAAGAAGCGGTCGAGACCGAAGAAGGCAACGTCCGGCTCAACCTCGGCAGCCTGCTCACCAATCTCGCCGAGCAGGTCGGGATCGGCGAAAGCCTGGCGGAAAAACTGCCGCCGGACGCGGGCCAGATCCAGATCCTCAAGTCCGACCAGCTGAAGACGGCGCAGAACGTGGCCGTCGCGGTGAAGGGGCTGGCGCTGCTGCTCTCGCTCCTCACCTTCGTCGCCTTCGGCGCCGCCATCTATCTCTCCCGCGACGGCCGCTGGGTCACGGTCCTGCTCAGCGGGCTCGGCCTGATCGCGGCCGGCTTCGCGGTGATCGTCGCCCGCCACATCGCCGGCGGCATCGTCGTCGACAACCTGGTGAAGACCGAAAGCGCGAAGCCGGCGGGGGAATCGGCGTGGTCGATCGGGACCTCGCTGATGGTCAGCATCTCGACGACCGTGATCGTCGTCGGGGTCCTCTTCGCCGCCGCCGGCTGGCTCGCCTCGCCGACCCCCGGCGCCCGCGCCGCGCGCCGCTACATCGCCCCCGCCCTGCGCCTGCACTCGCGCTACGTGTACGCGGGCCTGGTCGTCCTCGTCTGCATCTACTTCCTCACCGGCCCGACGCAGGGGCTGCGCGCGTTCCTGACGACGCTGGTGGTCGCCGCGATGGCCGCCTTCGGAATCCACGAGCTGCGCAAGCAGGCCGCGGAGGAATACCCGGATGCGACCTACGACGACGTCTACGGAGGCGCCCGCGACAAGGTCGTAGGCGCGGTCAAGGACGCGAACATCCCGGAGCGGGTGGGCGAGCAGGCCTCGAGGCTGCGCCTGCCGGAGGTGCGGCGGCCCGGCGGCGGGGAGGATGCCGAGGCGCCCGGCGCCGAGGGCCCGGCGACGGCCGATGCTCCGACGGCGACGATGCCGCTCGACGAGGAGGACGCCCGGCTGCAGCGGCTGGAGAAGCTCGGGGAGCTGCGCGAGCGGGGCATCCTCAGCGAGGACGAGTTCGCGGCCGAGAAGGCGAGGCTCCTCGGCGGCGACTCGGCTTCGTAGCCCCGCCTCGCGGCGGCTCTTGTCAGCGCTTGGCGTAGTCGCCGATCTCGCCGAAGTCGACCATCACGCACGGCTCCGTGCCGGTGACCTCGGCGTCGTGACCCGGCGGGATCGCGACGACGTCGCCAGGCTTGATCTCGATTTCCTGGCCGTCATCCATGTGGATGCGCATGCTGCCGGAGAGCACGTAGCCGAAGTGCGCGACCTGGCACGAGTCGGTGCCGGCAATCGGCTTCACGTTCTCCGACCAGCTCCAGCCCGGCTCGAAGGTACCGTAGCCGACGCTATGGCCCGCCAGCTTCACCACTTTCGCTTCGCCCTTTCCTTCGAACGGACGGGTCTCGTCAGGCGAATCGAACGACTTGACTTCCGCGGCCATCAGGGCCTCCTTTTTCCCGAATGTCCCCGCCCGTTCGAGCCTACACCCGCCCCCGCCGCCTGTCTAAGCGACGGGCTGGGCCAGGCGCCGAGGTCGCCGTGTCAAGTTCGAGATTCGAGGATGAAGAAGCCCGCCGCCGGAATCGAACCGGCAACCTCCTCATTACAAATGAGGTGCTCTCCCAGGTTGAGCTAGGCGGGCGTGGTGGCAATGATGTCCTGAATGGACGTGACGTTCAGGTTCTTGGGGTCCGACGAGGGTACCGTGCTGACGGGCGCGATCGAAGCCGCCTACGGTCGAAGCTACGACGTCCGCTGGGTCTACGACCCTGACGAGGTCGGGCGCCGGATCGCCGCCGGGACCTACGTCTCCTGCGTGGCGGAAACCCCCGCAGGCGAGCTGCTCTGCCACATCGGGATGAGCCTTGTCGCGGCGGGGGACGCCGTCGGCCACTCCGGGCAGGCGGTGACCCTTCCGGCCGCGCGCGGGCAGCACCTCTTCACCCGCACCAAGCGCTGGCTGATGGACTGGGGACGGGAGCGGGGACTGGCCGGGATGTACAGCGAGGCGACCGCGGCCCACCCCTACAGCCAGCGGGCGAACGTCGAGCTCGGCGCCCACGAGACCGGCTTCCTGCTCGGCTGGATTCCGGAAACGGTCAGCAACGACGCCGCCGCGGGCCGCCGGGGCCGCCAGTCGGCGGCGCTCTTCTACACCAAGCTCAACGACGGCCAGGAGCGCAGCGTCTACGCGCCGGCGCGGCACCACGGCATCGTCGCGAGGACGATCGAGCTCTGCGGACTGCGGGGGCGGCCGGCCGAGCCGCCGCCCGACTGCGAGCTGCCGGCGCGCAGCGAGCTCCACGTCGAGGTCGACCGCGATCACGACCTGGCGCTGATCTCCGTCCGCGTCCCCGGCGCCGACCTTGAGGAGGCGCTCGGCGCCGAGCGCCACCACCTCTTCCACCACCGCGACCTCGACGCGATCTACGTCGACCTGCCGCTGGAGCGGCCCGCGACCGCCCTCGTCGCCGACCACCTCGAGCGCCTCGGGGTCTCCTACTCCGGGATCTTCCCCAACCGCCGCACCGACGGGGACGTGCTGCGAATGCAGTCGCTGCACCGGGTCCGGGTCAAGGCCGACGACGTCGCCGTCGCCTCGGACCACGGGCGCGAGCTGCTGCAGTACGTCCTCGACGATCTGCCGCAGGCGGCGCGACGCGGCTAGGAGGGCACCTCGCGCGAGGCCAGGTGGGTCCCAACCTTGCGCTTCACCCGCTGCAGCGCGTTGTCAACCGTCTTCGTGTCGCACTCCAGCCGCTCGCCGATCAGCTCGTAGGAGTGGCCGTCGAGGTAGAGCGAGAGCACCCGGCTCTCCAGGTCCGAGAGGACGCCCGAGACGCCCGACAGGCAGGAGACCAGACTCTCCAGCTCTTCGGTCGCGATCACCTGGTTGACCGGGTCGTGGACGCTCGGCCCGGGCAGGATCTCGTCCAGGGTGGTTTCCGAGTCGCCCGCCGCGGCCGGGGTCTGGCTGAAGGAGACGTACTGGTTGAGCGGGGTGTGCTTGTTGCGCGTCGCCGTCTTCACCGCGGTGATGATCTGGCGGGTGATGCAGAGCTCGGCGAAGTTGCGAAAGCTCGACTCGCGGTCGGTGCGGTAGTCGCGAATCGCCTTGTAGAGGCCGAGCAGGCCCTCCTGGATCAGGTCGTCGGACTCCCCCCCGAGGAGGAAGTAGGACGAGGCCTTGAGGCGGACGAAGCCGCGGTAGCGGCGCACGATCGCGTCGTAGGCGTCCGGCCGGCCGTCCTTGGCGAGGGCGACGAGGTAGTGGTCATCAAGCTCAGCTTGAGGGTTAGTGCTGGGGAGTCGAGAGGTGCCTTGCGCAACCGGCAGCGGCAGTTCCTGCGTAGGCGTAGATAGAGCCACAGATCCTTCTCCTTGACTGAAGGGTCGTGGCGCCGCTACCTCCCCTAGGCGCCTTATTCATTGGGTGAGCCTCAAGTCGAGGTTCACCCTTTTACGCGGCGTAGTCTTACCGGCTTGCGGTGTTCTGTCAACCCCAGGGTGCGATTTCCTGCAAACGCCGTTGCATGTGCAGGAGCGGCGGGGTGGACGCGATGGGTCCGTCCGGGCCGGAAGCCGGTCAGCTGGACCGCTGGCGGATCGCCTCGAAAAGGAGGGCGGTGGCCGCCGCCGAGACGTTCAGGGACTCCACCCGGCCTCGTCGCGGCAGGGCGATCAGGCCGTCGCAGCTGGCGGCCACCCGGGGGCGGAGGCCCTTGCCCTCGCCGCCGAGGACGAGCACGGTGGAGCCGGTGAGGTCGGCCGACCACGGGGCCTGCTCGGCCGCGGCGTCGGCGCCCCAGATCCAGAAGCCGGCTCGCTTCGCTTCGTCCAGCCAGTCGGCGAGGTTGCGGACGTGGGCGACCTCGATGTGCTCGACGGCGCCCGCGGAGGCCTTGCAGGTCGCGGCGGTGACCGCGGCGGAGCGGCGCTCGGGAACGACCACGCCGGCGGCGCCGGCGAGCTCGGCGGAGCGGCAGACGGCGCCGAGGTTGCGCGGGTCCTGCACCTGGTCGAGCGCGACCAGCAGCGAGCCCTCCCGCCGCAGCAGCCCCGGCGCGTCGGCGTAGGGATAGGAATCGACCTCCGCCACGATTCCCTGGTGGTCGGGGGAGCCGCAGAGCCGCTCCAGCTCCTCGGACGGGGTCGCCGGCGCGCGCCAGACCCTGTGGACGCGACGCCTCCCCCGCTCCGCCTCGGCGACGGGGCGCCGCCCGTAGATGATCTGGCTCGCCATCAGTACGGAGAGCGAAGCGCTTCCGACTTCTGACCCAGCCGGCTGTGCCGAAAATCGGCTGCGCTCATCTCAGCTCCCGCGCGACCAGCCGCGGGCCGTCGGCCGAGTCCCGCACCTCCCAGCCGAGCTCGGCCAGCCGGTCCCGGAGAGCGTCGGCTAGCGCGAAGTTTCTGGCAGCTCGCGCTTCCTCCCGTTCCCGCATCAGCTTCGACGCCTGCTCGTCGGCCTCAGCACCCTCTTCCGACTGGGTAAGGGTGCTGAGGCCGACGAGCTCGAGCATCTCAGCCAGCGCATCAGCCGCCTCCGCCCCATCCACCTCGCCACGATTGGCTTCCCCCACCAGCTCGAACACCTCGGCGAGCGCCCGCGGCGTGTTGAAGTCATCGGCGAGCGCTCCGCGAAACGCCTCGAGGCGAGCGGTCACCCGCGCATGGGCGCCGGGGGAGGGGTCTCCAGACGCTCCCC
>JBKPOX010000211.1:0-4409 GCA_046733335.1 Actinomycetota bacterium
GGGGGCCGCGGCGGACGATGCGGATCATGGGGTTTCTCCCTTGGTCTCGATTGGGGTTTTGCAGGCCCGGCAGCGCCACCCCATCGGCCCCAACCAGGCCGGCTCCCCGCAGTGCTCCGGCATCGCCAACCGGACGTGCTGGGAACCGGGCGGGCACGGCGCTGGCCGGTGGACGTGCCACCACGACCAGTAGCCAACAGCGACCGCCGCTGACAGCACCGAGTACGTCTCCGGTGAGGCGGTGAACAGCTCGTCCCACCAGCGTTTGGGATCAGACCGCAGCAGCGGTGGGGCCTGGTCGACATGCGAGCGGCCGGCCTGGTCGACGTGTTTCCAGTCCTGGCCGTTCTCGGTCGGGACCAGCCGCAGCGGCTCCCCGCAGTCACACTCCAGCGGGTGACCACCCGGCTGGCAACGCGTGGGGTCGAGGGGAACCATCACGACGTCCCCTTGGGAAGGGTGAAGACGGCGCGGCGGTGTAGCGGCAACTCCCGAGCCGCCAGGACCGCCGACACCAGATCCAGGTCGCCGATGACGGCCTTGCCCTCAAGGCCCTGGGCCGCGAACCCGTCGCCCTTGGAGAGCCCGGCGGTGGCGATCAGGCCGCGCATCTTCCAAGCCCAGACGTAGCCGCGGATGGCCTCGTTCTGGAGTTCCCCAAGTGGGAACTCCAACCGGGCCGGTCGGTTGCCCTCCCGGTCGAGCCACCGGTCGAATGCTCCCCGGTCGCCGTCAAGATGGGCGGCGCTGGCAGCCTCGGCCCGGTTGATCGTCGCCTGGAGTTCCCGCTCGGTGAGGCGGCGCATCAGGCTCGCCGCCCCTCGGGCAGCCGCCGCGGCATGATGACCGCAGCCAGCTTGAGACCCTCGGCCTTGGACTCGGTGCCGACGAAGCGGCGCTCCGGTGTCCCCGGGTCGCCCTCATAGTGGGCGTCGATCACCTGGAGGCGGTCCAGGAACACCGCGACCGGCTTGAGTGGGCCACCGTCCATCTGCCGCAGCACCGGGCCGGTCTGCTCCCGGGACCACGGGTGCCCGTAGGGGGCCGGGAGGTCCCAGGGCCGGTCGTGGCCGGTGAGGTCCCGCAGCCAGTCACCGTCAACCCCGACCAGTCCGTCGGTGGGATGGCGGTATAGCGCGACCGGGCCCTTGGCGTCGGCAGTGTCGACCGGGTAGCCCTCCACCGTGACCCGCTCCAACGGGACCGGGTACCGGTCCGGGTTCCAGAATTCCCGCAGATGCTGGAGGGGGCCGGTGTCGTCGCCAACGCTGATGCGGTTGAGGGTTTTCCCATCGACTTCGTAGATGCCTGGCTCCGGGGTCCACCCGGAGTCTTTCGGGGCGAAGTAGGCGAACAACTGGCGCCACGGCCGGGCCAGGGTGATCCAGTACGCGCCGGCGGAGACGAGCGGCTCCGAGTCCGGGTAGGTGAGGCCGTCGCGGCCGGCGACGAATAGCTTGCCCATGGTGGGTTTGGGGTCGTGGAACGCGGTCCGCAACGCGGCGGCGGGCGTCAGTTCGTGCAACAGGGCGGTCATGTGGTTGCTCCTTCAGAGGCCGGGGTCGGCGTCGCGTTCGACGGCTTCACCGTCACCAGCGACGCCGTAGTCGGGCGGGTCTTCCCAGGGGTTGAAACCGAGCATGGCCACGGGGCCACGGTCGATAGGGGTGTCGTAGTCCTCATTCGGGTCGGGGATGGGGATCTGGTCGACCCAGGCGGGCCGGGTGTTGCGGTCGGCCGGGTACTCCTGGTCGCTGGGGACGGGACCGGCGGTCATCGGGTGCCTCCTCGGCGGGCGTTTGTCCCTACCCCCAGAGCATACGCTTAGCTTTACGCTCATGTCAAGTAGGGGTGTGGGGAGAACCCGACAGCCGCCCAGCATGACGAGACCACCCGCGGTCGGTTACTATCCCCGACTAGATGGCGGGCAGCCAGGCAGTGTGGCTGCCCGCCAGATGCTGTCTGGCTGTCCGCCTTGCCAAAAGGCCGGTCCGCCCCCCACGGGCGCGACCCGTACCGCTTGGAGGCGGACAGTGGCGGAAGGTAGCCTGCCGGTCGCGGTGCCGGCCAATCTCAAGCCGGTCACCGACGAGGACCTCCAGGGCATGCACGACGCCCTCAAGGCACGCGGCACAGCCCTCAAGGCGGAACCCTCCGTCACCCCGGAGCTCGTGCAGGAGTCGCTCCAGATCCAGACCGACTTCGAGCGGGTCGATGCCGAGATCCGCGGCCGCGCCGTGGCTCGTGAGGAGGCCGCCGCCGCCGAGGCCCGCCGGCTGGAACGGGCCCGCTCCGACGCCCTGGACGCCGTCCTCGGTGACCCCGAGCAGACCGAAGACGGCCAGCCCACCGACGGGAACGGACACCGGACGGTGGCCGCCCAGATCGACCCGGAGGCCATCGCCGCCGCCTCGGCTCGCGGGACCGTGGCCGCCCTGGCCTCGATGGGGGTCAAGTTCCCCAATGGCATGAAGCCCGACGAGGCCGCCGGCCGGGCCACCACCGCCCTGGCCGCCGCCGCCATCCGCACCAACCCCCGCGCCCAGCTCCCCGAGCGCCGCCTCGCCGTCACCGCCGGGGTCGACATCCCCGGGGTCGCGACCGGCGGCGAGCTCACCAGCGTGGGTGACCTGGTGTCGGCCATCCAGCGGCGGGCCAAGGCCATGCCCATCTCCCGCGACGGCGACAACGCCCGCGGGGCCATCGTGGCCTCGGTGCGCAAGGAGTACGAGCACGTCGTCGACGAGCGCAACACCCCCCAGGAGGTCGCCGACCTGCTGGACGGGATGCGGTCCGAGGACGCCAAGGAGGCCCTGCTGGCCGGCGGCGGCTGGTGTGCCCCGTCGCAGATTTCCTATGACTTCTTCAACATCGCCGACCCCCCCGACGGCCTGGTCGACCTCCCCACGGTGGGGATCAACCGGGGCGGCCTCCGCTACCCGGTGTCCCCCTCGATCGCGGACGCGTTCGCCGGTAAGGACTCGACCGGGGCGGCCAACGCCAACGTCGGTCTGGGCGGTTTCGCGCAGACCTTCACCGTCAACAGCGTGCCGTTCCTCTACAGCGAGGTCGACGACATCGCCACGGTGACCGGCAACCCGAACAAGCCGACCCTGCGGGTGCCGTGCGCGTCGTTCGCCGAGCAGCGGCTGGAGTGCTACGGCGTCCAGGTCACGGCCGGGAACCTGACCGACGACGCCTGGCCGGAGCAGACCCGCAACTTCCTCCGCTTGGTGATGGCCGCCCACGAGCACACCATGAACGCCCGGCTGATCGCCCTCATGGTCGCCGGCAGCTCCTCGGCGATCACCACCGGGTCGTTCGCGGTCAGCGGTAACCCGGTGTTCAACCAGGTCGTCGGGGGCATGGCCCTGGCCGCCCTCGACTACCGGGCCCGGTACGCCATGAACGACGGCACCGTGCTGGAGGCGGTGGCGCCGAAGTGGCTGCTGGGGGCGATCGTGGCCGACCTGGCCTGGCGGTCCGGCGGCGGCGGCGACCTGCTGTCGGCGACCCGGGCCCAGATCAACGGCTACCTAGCCGACCGCGGCGTCCGGGTCCAGTGGGTGGATGACTACCAGGTCCGCGGCTCCGGCCTCCCCGGCGTGTCCGGCGGCCTGACCGCCTGGCCACGCACGGCCGACTTCCTCATGTTTTCCGCCGGCACGTTCGTCCGTGGCGACGGCATGACGTTGGACCTGGGGATCATCCGCGACTCGGTCCTGAACGCCGAGAACGACTTCACCGCGGCGTTCACCGAGGAATGCCACCTGGTCGCCAAGGTCGGCCACGAGAGCCGCCGGTACACCGTCCAGTTCGCGGTCAACGGCGCCTCGCCGGCCGCGGTCGCCGCCGGCAGCTACGTCTAGCCGGAGGTGCCCGACCGACAGCCGACAGGAGGGAGGTAGAGCGTGGCCGGACCCCGCAGTCTGGTCGACGGGCCACGCTCCACCCCGTCCTCCTACGGCCTCCTCTCGGTCGCCGACCTCCGCGGCGGCGACGGCGACCCGCACTGGCAGAACGGCGTCCAGTTCGAGACCGAGTGCCTCAACCTCACCGCCTCGACCGGGACGACGTATGACGAGTGCATCGCCGTCACCGGGGTCGGCGCCCCGAGCCCACCGCCGGCGAAGGCCGACAACACCAACTACCGGTGGCGGGCGGCGATGCCGTTCACCGTCTACGAGCAGTTCGACTGCTCGATGGTCGGCCTCGACCAGGCCAGCAACAAGGCCGAGCGGGCCCTGGCCCGCGCCGAGGCGTGGCAGATCGAACGGGCGTTCTGGACCGGGCAGGCCGCCGGGACCAACAACATCGCGTTCCCCCACCTCGCCCACTCGGCGGCCGAGATCGTCGACTCCTCCGGGATCCTGCTCCAGTCCCCGGCCGTGACCGGGGTGTCGGGGTAC
>JBKPOX010000212.1:0-17758 GCA_046733335.1 Actinomycetota bacterium
CCTTCGCCTGGAGCCCTTCCACCGCGGAGGTGAGCAGCGGCGGATCGGTGACCTTCAAAAACCCCACCGGAACCCCCCACGCCCTCGCCTGGGAAAGCGGCCCGGGAACCCCTAGCTGCACCGGGACGCCGGGCGCGGGGCAGGCGAACTGGAGCGGTTCCTGCACCTTCGCGCAGGCCGGGACCTACCAGTTCTACTGCCCGGTGCACCCGGTGCAGATGAAGGGCACGATCACCGCCAGCGGGCCCGGGGCACCGGCGGTCAGCACCTCGGGCGCGAGCGGCGTCGGCGAAACCGCCGCGACGCTGAACGGATCCGTCAACCCCTCCGGCCAGGCGACGACCTACTACTTCGAGTACGGGACGACGGCTGCCTACGGCCAGAAAACGGCCGAGACCTCGGCCGGCGAAGGCACCGCCGCGGTCCCGAAGTCGGCCGCGGTCAGCGGCCTCTCCGCCGCCACGACCTACCACTTCCGGATCGTCGCCAAAAACGCGACCGGCACGACCCTCGGCGGCGACCGCACCTTCGCGACCACCGGCCCTCCCACCGCGACCACCACGGCCGCGACCACGGTCGGCGACACCGAAGCGACCCTCGCCGGGACGGCCAACCCGAACGGGCACGCCACGACCTACTTCTTCGAGTACGGCACGACGGCTGCCTACGGCCAGAAAACGGCCGAGAAACCGCTCGGAGCCGGCAGCGCCGCGGTCCCGGTCTCGGCGCTGCTGAGCGGCCTCGCCCCACTGACGACCTACCACTTCCAGCTCGTCGCGAGCAGCTCCGCCGGCACGGTCGAGGGGAGCGACAGGACGTTCACGACCCTCGCCACGCCGCTGGCGCCGATCGACCCTGCTGCACCAGCCCAGCCCTCGCCGCCGCCGCTGTCGACCCCGCCGCCGCCGCCCGCCGCCGCCGTCCCGCCCGACACGAAGATCACCTCGAAGCCCCGGGCCCGGACCGGGGACCGCACCCCGACCGTGAAGTTCGCGGCGACGAGCGCCGGCGCGACCTTCCGCTGCAGCGTCGACGGCAGGCCATTCAAGGCCTGCCGCTCGCCCTTCACGACGCCGCCGCTGAAGCCCGGGCGCCACACGATCCGCGTGGCGGCGCTCGTCGGCGGGCTGGCCGACCCGACCCCCGCCGCCTGCAGCTTCAAGGTCCTCGCCGCGAAGAAGAGGTAGCCCGCGCTCAGCGGGCTTCGAAGCCCTCGCCGGTGATCCGGCCGATGTCGTTGGAGAGCCCGAGGAAGAACAGCATCAGGACGAGGGCGATCCCCGCCATCGTCGCCCGCTCCATCACCCGCAGCGAGACGGGGCGCCCGCGCAGCTTCTCGACCAGGCTCCAGAAGATGTGGCCGCCGTCGAGCGGCAGGATCGGCAGCAGGTTGACGAGCCCGAGCGAGAGGCTGACGAAGGCGAGCAGGAGCAGCGCGCGTTCGAGGCTCTCTTCGATCACCTGGTGGCCGACGTCGCTGATCCCGACGACGCCGGAGACCTGCTTGCGCTGCTCGGTTTCGAACAGGTGGGTGAAGACGTGGGCGGTGCCGCGGGCGACCGACCAGATCGCCTCGCCGGCTTCGGCGGCGGCCGCGCCCGGCCCCACCTCGACGGACCTGCTGCTGTAGGAGAAGCCGACGAGGGCACGGCCCGCCTGCTCGTCGTAGCGGGGACGGACGGTGATCGACCTCATCTGGCCCTGCCGCTCGATCCGCAGCCGCACCGGCGTCGCGGCGGCGCAGCCGTCGACCTGCCTGCCGGCGCACTCGTGGGCGCCGACGAGCTTGGCGAACCGCTCCAGCCGCTCTTCGGCCGAGAGGCCGGGGAAGCTCCTGCCGTCGACCGCGACGATCCGGTCGCCCGGCTGCAGCACCCGCGCCGCCGGCATCCCCGCCTTGACCTCGCCGACCCGCTGCTCGACCTCCTGGTGGCCGTTGACGAGGTAGACCCCGAACAGGATCAGGAAGGCCAGCACGATGTTCACCGCGGGCCCCGCGGCGACGACGACGATCCGCTTCCAGACGTCCTGCCGGTAGTAGGCGCGGTGGGCGACCTCGGGAGGAACCTCCTCCTCGGGGTTCATGCCGGTGATCTTCACGTAGCCGCCGATCGGGATCGATTTGACCCCGTACTCGGTCTCGCCGCGCCTGAACGACCAGATCGTCGGCCCGAAGAAGAGGAAGAAGCGCTCGACCCGCATTCCCGTGGCCTTGGCGGCGAAGAAGTGCCCCGCCTCGTGGAGGACGATCAGCAGGCAGAAACCGAGGAAGACCCAGGCCCAGCTCATGCGAGCGCCAGCTCCCGCACCTGCTCCTGGCTGCGTTCGCGCGCCTCGGCGTCGGCCGCGAAGAGGTCCTCGAAGTGGCCGACCGGCCGGGGGGGCATCTCCTCCATGACCCGCTCGATCACCGCCGGGATCGCGGTGAAAGGGATCCGCTCGCCGAGGAAGGCGGCGACGGCGACCTCGTCGGCGGCGTTGAGGACGCAGGGAGCCGTTCCCCCCTCCCGTCCCGCCTCCAGGGCCAGGCGCAGGCAGGCGAAGGTCTCCAGGTCGGGTTCCTCGAAGGTGAGGGCGCCGGCGGCCGCGAGGTCGAGACGCGGCACCTCGACGTCGGCCCGCTCCGGGAAGTGGAGCGCGTAGGAGATCGGCACCCGCATGTCGGGGTGGCCGAGGTGGGCGAGCGTCGAGCCGTCGTTGAGGTCGATCAGCGAGTGGACCAGCGACTGCGGGTGGACGACGACCTCGATCCGCTCGTAGGGGACGCCAAAGAGGTGGTGGGCCTCGATCGCCTCGAACCCCTTGTTCATCAGCGTGGCGCAGTCGATCGTGATCCTGCCCCCCATCCGCCAGGTGGGATGGGCGAGGGCGTCGGCGACGCCGACGCTGGCGAGATCGCTGCGACCGCGGAAGGGGCCGCCGGAGGCGGTGAGGACGAGGCGCTCGACGGTCCCCGGCGCCTCGCCGGCGATCAGCTGGAAGAGCGCGGAGTGCTCGGAGTCGACCGGCAGGAGGCGGGCGCCCGTCGCCTCGGCCAGCGCCATCACCAGCTCGCCGCCGAGCACCAGGCTCTCCTTGTTGGCGAGGGCGACGTCGATCCCCTCGCTGAGCGCCGAGATCGTCGAGCCGAGGCCGGCGGCGCCGACGATCGCGTTGAGGACGAGGTCGGCGCCGGACGCGGTGACCAGCTCGCGCACTCCCTCCTCGCCGACCAGCACCCGGCCGCTCCAGGCCGCCCGCGCGCGCTCGGCGCTCGCCTCGTCGGCCAGCGCGATCGCCGCCACCCCGTGCTGGCGCGCCTGCCCGACCGTCGTCTCCCAGCCGGACGCGGCCGCCAGGCCGACCGCCTGCAGCTCGTCCGAGCGCTCGATCACCTCCAGCGCCTGCGTTCCGATTGACCCGGTCGAGCCGAGCACGAGGACTTTCTTCATGCCCGAGAGAGGATACGGAGCGGGTCGATCGAGCTGCGAGTCCGCGAAAACCCTGACTCTGTACGGGTTACCGCGGACTCGTCAGTAAACCAGCGCCACCGCGAGGTAATAGCCGACGACGACGGTGAAGAAGACCGCGTCGAGGCGGTCGAGGAGGCCGCCGTGGGGACCGAAGATGGTGCCGGTGTCCTTGGTCCCGAGGTCGCGCTTCAGCATCGACTCGAAGAGGTCGCCGACCGGGGCGGCCGCGGCGACGGCGGCGCCAATCAGCAGGGCGTCCACGCCCGAGAGCCAGTCCTGGTAAAGGCCGGCGAACCAGAAGCCCATGGTTCCGATCAGGAAGCCGCCGACGAGGCCCTCCACCGTCTTGTTCGGCGAGAGGTTGGGGGCGATCCTGTGGCTGCCGAACATGCGGCCGGTGGCGTAGGCGGCGGTGTCGGCGACGAAGGTGCCGACGAGGACGTCGATCAGCAGCGCCGCCCCGTGGGAGGGCAGGTCACGCAGGAGGACGGCGTGGGCGAGCGGGATCCCGATCCAGAGGACCGCCAGCAGCGTCACCCCCATCGAGGCGGTCGCCCCGTCCTGGTGGCGGGGCCGGGCGGCGAAGGCGAAGACGAGGAGGAAGGCCCCCGCCAGCACGTAGAGGACGTTGAAGGCGCTGCCGAAGTGGGCGGCGACGACCAGCGCCGCCACGGCGAGGTACGCGGGCGGCAGGAGCGGGCGGTGGCGGGAGGCGACCGCGGCGAACTCGCGCAGGGCGACCACCCCGATCCCGATCATCGCCAGCATGAAGACGATTCCGCCCGCGACCGTGATCGCGATCGCGAAGGCGATCCACGGCAGCGCCACCAGGACCCGCTTCGCGGTCTCGCCCCGCGCCCGGCGCCCGCGCCTCGGCTGGCGCGGCTCCCGCCGCGGCGGTGGCGGCTCGGCCTCGAACATCTCCTCGTCGAAGAGGTCGCTCCTCATCCCGGCCGCCTCACACCCTGCTCCCGAAGCGCCGCTGGCGGGTCTCGTACTCGCGGATCGACTCCTCCAGCGCGCGGCGGTCGAAGTCGGGCCAGAGCTCGTCGCGGAAAACCAGCTCCGCGTAGGCGCACTGCCAGAGCAGGTAGTTGGAGAGGCGCTGCTCGCCGCTGGTGCGGATCAGCAGGTCGGGGTCGTGCATCTCGGGCGCGTAGAGGCGGCGGCGGAACTCCTCCTCGGAGTCCCCGTCGAAGCCCCGCGCGGCGTCGACGATCTCCGCCCGGCCGCCGTAGTTGAAGGCGACGAAGAGGGCGATGCGGTCGTTCGCGGCGGTCTCGGCCTCCGCCCATTCCATCCGCTCGACCAGCGAGGGATCGACCCCCTCCCGCCTGCCGACGAAGCGCATGCGGACGCCTTCCTCCTTCAGCTCCGGGGTTTCGGAGGCGATCCGCTCTTCGAACATCCGCATCAGCCCGGCGACCTCCTCCTCGGGCCGGCGCCAGTTCTCGGTCGAGAACGAGTAGACGGTCAGCTCCTCGATCCCCAGCTCGGCCGCGTCGCGCAGCCGCGCCTTCAGCGTGTCCGCGCCCGCCCTGTGCCCCTCGACCACCGGCAGGCCGCGCTGCTGTGCCCAGCGCCCGTTGCCGTCGGTGATGATCGCTACGTATCTGGCCGCGGTCACGCCGGCGGGCCCCGCCGTCCTCAAACTTCCAGGATCTCTTCTTCCTTGCCCTTCAGCAAGGTGTCGATCTCGGCGATCGCCTCGTCGGTCTGCTTCTGCAGGGCGGTCTCGGCGCGGCGCTCGTCGTCCTCGCCGGCTTCCCCCTCCTTCTTCAGGTCGCGCAGGTCGCTGAGGATGTCGCGCCGCACGTTGCGGATCGCGACTCGGCCTTCCTCGGCCACCCCGTGGACGACCTTGACCATCTCGCGGCGGCGCTCCTCGGTCATCTCCGGGACCTGGAGGCGGATCAGGTTGCCGTCGTTGCTCGGCGTCAGGCCGACGTCGGACTCCTGGATCGCCTTCTCGATCCCCCCCAAAGCCCCCTTGTCGAACGGCGTCACCGTCAGCAGCCGGGCGTCGCTGGCGGCGACGTTCGCCAGCTGCTTCAGCGGCGTCGGGTTGCCGTAGTAGTCGACGACGATCCGGTCGAGCAGGTGCGGCGAGGCGCGCCCGGTGCGAACGGTGGCGAGCTCGCCCCGGCTCGACTCGACCGATTTGGCCATCCGCTCCTTCGCGTCCGCCAGCAGTTCGTCGATCAGCTCCACCGGTCTGCGTCCTCTCAAGCCGTGGGTTCGCTGGAGACCAGCGTCCCCACCTTCTCGCCGGAGACGATCCTATCTATGTTCCGCTCGTCGCCCATGTTGAAAACGTAGATGGGCAGGTCGTTGTCCATGCAGAGCGAGAGCGCGGTCGAGTCCATCACCTTAAGGCCCCGCTCGATCGCCTCCCTGTGGCTGATCGCGGGGATGAACTGGGCCTCGGGATTGGAGGCGGGATCGGAGTCGAAGACCCCCTCCACCCCGTTCTTCGCCATCAGGATCGCCTCGGCGTGGATCTCCAGCGCCCGCAGCGCCGCCGCGGTGTCCGTGGTGAAGAACGGGTTGCCGGTCCCGGCGGCGAAGATCACGACCCGCTCCTTCTCGAGGTGGCGCATGGCGCGCCGGCGGATGTAGGGCTCGGCGACCTCCTGCACGTCGATCGCCGACATCACCCGCGTGTGCTGGCCCTGGCGCTCGAGCGCGTCCTGCAGCGTGAGCGCGTTCAGCACCGTCGCCAGCATCCCCATGTAGTCGCCGGTGGCGCGGTCCATCCCGCTCGCCGCGCCGTCGAGGCCGCGGTAGATGTTCCCGGCGCCGACCACGATCGCGATCTCGACCCCGCGGTCGCGCACCGCCGAGACCTGCCTGGCGATCCGGTCGACCTCGCCCCCGTCGGTGCCGAAGCTCTGGCTGCCCATCAGGGCCTCGCCGGAGAGCTTCAGCAGGATGCGCCCGAAGCGCGGCTCGGGAGAGTCGGTCACCGCGGCGAAGCCTATTCGCCGACGCGGAAGTAGGCGAAGCGGGCGATCTGGATGTTCTCGCCGGTTTTCGCCGCCAGCTCCTGGCGCAGCTCCTCGATCGTCTTGCCCTCGTGCTTCTCGGCGTTGACGTGGGTCTGGTCGAGCAGCGCGACCTCGCTCGCCCACTTCGCCAGCTGGCCCTCGACGATCTTCTCGACGACGTTGTCGGGCTTGCCTTTTTCGCGGGCCTTCTCCTCGAAGACCTTCCGTTCGGCCTCGCGCTCCTCCTCGGAGATCTCGTTGGTCGAGACGTACTGCGGCGCCGTCGCGGCGGCGTGCAGGGCGACCTGGTAGGCGAAAACCTTGAACTCCTCGTTGCGGGCGACGAAGTCGGTCTCGCACTGGACTTCGACCATCGCCCCGACCTTGTCGTTGGCGTGGATGTAGGAGGCGACGACGCCCTCGTTGGTGCCCCGACCTTCGCGCTTGGCCGCCGAGGCCTGGCCCTTCACCCGCAGCAGCTCGACCGCGCGCTCGACGTCGCCGTCGGCCTCTACCAGCGCCGATTTCGCGTCCATCATCGCCGCCCCGGTCCGGTCCCGCAGCGCTTTCACGTCAGCAGCGGTGACGCTCATTTCGCCTCCCCCTCGTTCTCGGCTTTGTCCTCGCCCTCGGCCGCCTTCGCGCTTTCCTCCGGCGGCGCCGGCGGCTGCTCCTCGGACCCCTCCTCCTTCACCTCGGCGACCGAAGCCTCCGGCGGCGCCGGCGGAGCCTCTGCGCCTCCGGCCTCGGGAGCCGCCGGAGCGGCCTGACCCTGAGCCTCAGCGGCCTCTGCAGCGGGTGGCGACGATGCGGGACCCGCGCCGGTAGGCGCAGGGGCCGTATCGGAGACAGGACCCGCTGCCCCGGCGCCCTGAGCCTGAGGCTGTTTCCTCTGCACCTGCTGGGCTCTCTGCTGCGCCTGAGCCGTCGCCTGAGCCGCTTTTTCGGCTTCCTCGGCCGCTTTTTTGGCCTCCAGCGCCTCGACGCGAGCCTTCTCTTCCTCCTCGCGCTTCTTCCGCTCTTCCTCCTCGCGTTTGCGCCGCTCCATCTCTTCGGCGATCCGCTTTTCCTCCTGCTCCCGCCAGGAGGACGCGCCCTCCTCGATCGTCCTGCCGATCGTGCCGATGACGAGCTCGCAGGAACGGATCGCGTCGTCGTTGCCCGGAATCACGTAGTCGACCGGGGTGGGATCGCAGTTGGTGTCGACCAGGCCGATGATCGGGATCCGCAGGCGGGCCGCCTCGTTCACCGCGATCTCCTCGGTTTTCAGGTCGGCGACGAAGACGGCGTCGGGGAGCCGGTCCATGTCGCGGACGCCGCCGAGGTTGAACTCGAGCTTGGCGAGTTCGGCCTCCATCCCCATCCGCTCCTTGGTCGGCAGGAGGTCGAGCTTGCCCTCCTCTTTCCAGCCGTTGAGCTCGTGCAGGCGCCCGATCCGGCCCGACATCGTGTTGAAGTTGGTCAGCAGGCCGCCGAGCCAGCGTTTGTTCACGTAGGGCATCTGGCAGCGTTCGGCCCATTCCTGGATCGTGTCCCTGGCCTGCTTCTTGGTGCCGACGAAGAGGACGGTGCCGCCGCCGGTGGCGAGCTCGCCGACGAATTTGCGCGCGTTCTCCAGCAGCGCCTCGGTCTGCAGCAGGTCGATGATGTGGATCCCGTCCATCTCGCCGAAGATGAAGCGGCGCATGTTTGGGTTCCAGCGGCGCGTCTGGTGGCCGAAGTGGACTCCGGCCTCGAGCAGATCTCTCAGTTCTGCCTGTGGCATTGGTGAACTCTCCTTTTTCGGGGTGAAGCGCCCGCTCGGCTCGCCGGGGACCTGGTGGTGGCCAGGCAGGATCCGGTCCGCATCAGGCGGGGGTCGGTTTGTCGCGCCCGATTGTAGAGCGGCAGGGCTACTCGCCGTGGGCCGCCTCGAGCGCCGCCGCGAGGTCGTCCGGGAGCGGCGAGGCGAACGAGAGCGGCTCGCCGCTGTGCGGATGGCGGAAGGCGAGGCGGTGGGCGTGGAGGAACTGACGGCCGAGGCCGTAGCGCCGCGCCCCCCCGTAGGTGGAATCGCCGGTGAGGGGATGGCCGATGGCACTAAAATGGGCGCGGATCTGGTGGGTGCGGCCGGTCTCCAGGCGCGCCTCCAGGTAGGTCTCCCGCGGCAGCAGCTCCAGCACCTCGAAATGGGTGCGGGCCTCGCGGGAGGCGGCGCCGGAGACCGCCATCCGGTGCCGCTGGCGGGCAGCCCGCCCGATCGGCGCGTCGATCGTGCCGGTGCGCGAGGCCAGCCTCCCGCCCGCCAGCGCCAGGTAGACGCGCTCGACCTCGCGCCGGCGCACCGCCTCCTGCAGCGCCGCGTGCGCCCGCTCCTCGCGGGCGACCACCAGCAGCCCGCTGGTCCCCTTGTCGAGGCGATGGACGATGCCGGGCCGCACCGGGTCCTCGCCACCGCCGAGGATCGCGCCGAGCTCGTCGACGAGGGTCGGCCCGCGATGAGACGGGGCCGGGTGGACGACGAGCCCTGCGGGCTTGTCGACCACCGCCAGCGAGTCGTCGAGGTGGACGATGCGGAGCTCGGGCTCAGCCACCGCCGGCCTCCGGCTCGCCGGGACCCTCCGGCTCGGCGTCGCGCATGTAGAGGAAGACCAGCAGCAGCACGCCGAGGGTGATCCAGACGTCTGCCAGGTTGAACGGCGGCCAGGCGCCGACGGCGACGAAGTCGGTGACCGCGTCGGCCCGGAGGCGGTCGGCGAGGTTGCCGATCGCCCCCCCGGCGAGCAGGCCGACAGCGATCCACATCCCCCGGCGCCGCGGCTGGCGGGCGAAGAGGTAGGCGACCACGGCCAGGGCCACGGCCGTCGCCAGGACCAGCTTCAACCCCGCCCCGCCGGCCAGCCCGAAGGCGATTCCCCGGTTGTGCGAGAGGGTCAGCTCCAGCGGCCCCAGCCCGTCGACGTCCTCGCCCGGGACCAGGTGCGCCTCGACCGCCGCCTTGGCGGCCTGGTCGGCGGCGAAGACGAGCCCACAGAGGGCGCCGGCGAGGGCCCAGGCGCGGGTCACCCGCGGATCAGCCCGACGACTATCGCCTGGGCCACGAAGAGGACGACCAGCCCGATCATCGGGCTCAGGTCCAGGGCGAAACCGCCGCCGCCGATCGGCGGCAGGAAGCGGCGGAAGAAGTTGAGGTAGGGGTCGGTGGTCTCGGTGACGAAGTCGAGCGCCGAGCGCAGCCACGGCCGGTAGGGCATGCGCGGGACGAAGGAGATGACGATCCGGGCGAAGATCAGGATCACGTAGACGAGGAAGAGGGCGCTGACGTAGTCGGCGACGTCGCCGCGGTCGAGGGCGAGCGGGATCACCGCCGCATCCTCTCCAGCGAGGCCTCCACCGCGGCCGCGAAGGCGCGGCGGGCGCCCTCGCGCTCGAGCTCCTCGAGGCCGGCTTCGGTGCTGCCCCCCGGCGAGGTGACAGCCTCGCGCACCTCGGCGGGATCGCGGCGGCGCAGCAGCTCCGCCGTGCCGGCGGCGGTCTCCACCACCAGCTCGCGCGCCAGCCCGGGGTCGAGGCCCGCCTCCGCCCCGGCGTCGGCCAACGCCTCGACCGCCAGCGCCAGGTAGGCCGGCGCGCACCCCATGATCGCAGTCGCCTCGTCGAAGTCCGAGTCGGGAATCTCGACCACGTGGCCGAGCACCGCCAGCATCCGCCGCACATCCTCGGAGGCCGAGCCGGCGACGCAGAGGACCCCCCGCCGCACCTCGACGCCGACGTTCGGCATCACCCGCAGCACCTGCTCGGCATCCGGAAACGCCGCCTCCAGCCGCTCCAGGGAGACGACCGCCAGGACCGAGACCACCTCCTTCGCCTCGCGCAGCTGAGGCGCAACCTCATCCAACATCCCCGGCTTGACCGCCAGCACGACCAGATCAGCCCGCCGAGCGATCTCCTCGTTCGAAGCCACCTCCCCCCCGAGCTCTTCAGCCAGCGCCTCCGCACGACCAGAGCCGCTATCGGAGAACAGGAACAACTCGAACTCCCCAGCCCACCCACGAGCCATCGCCGCGGCCATGTTCCCGGAACCTATGAACCCAGCGATCACGACCGTGAGCCTAACTGTGCCGCACGTGCGGGTGAGGGTGCCCCTCTCCGGGCACTCGACTGCGACCACAAGCGAGCAGTGCCCGGCGAGGGGCACCTCACCCGGGACCCCTAAGACTGGTTGAAGAACCCCTTGTCGATCAGCCGCGCGCGTTCCTCCGCCGAGACCTCGACGTTCCGCGGCGTCAGCAGGAACATCTTCTCGGCGATCCGCTGCATGCCCCCGTCGAGGGCGTAGGTGAGCCCGGAGCAGAAGTCGATCATCCGCTTCGAGAGCTCGTGATCGGCGGTCTGGAGATTGAGAATCACCGGAACCGAGCGTTTGAACTGGTCGGCGACCTGCTGGGCGTCGTTGAAGTTGCGCGGGATGACGAGGTGGACCTGGATGTCGCTGCCGCCGTTGTCGACCGGGCGCAGGGTGCGGGTGCGGCTGGCGGCGATCGGTTCGTCGTCGCCGAAGATGTCGTCGATCTCGTCGCGGCGGGAGCGGCGCGAGGTCGGCAGGCGACGCACCGACGAGCTGCCCTCGCCGCGCTCGCGACGGCCCTCGTAGACCTCCTCGGTCCCCGTCTCGGGCTCGAAGTCTTCCTCGTACTCGGGCCCGTAGTCGTGGTCCTCGGCCAAGCCGAAGTAGACCAGCGCTCTATGCCAAGTGTCCCTTAGGGCCATCTGTTCGGGGTGTTTCGGCCTGCACAGGCCGACTCCTTTACGAATTATTCCCAGTTTTCGCGCGAAATCACCCGAAGAGCGCGCGGCCGAGCCGGATGATCGTCGCCCCCTCCTCGACCGCGACCCGCCAGTCCTGCGAGGTCCCCATCGAGAGCCGCTCTAGCCCGTTGGCCGCGGCGAGCTCGGCCAGGCGGGCGAAATAGGGCCGCGAGAGCTCCGGGTCCTCGCTGAACGGCGGCATCGTCATCAGGCCTGAGACCCGCACGGGGCAGCGCTCGACGAAGGCCGGCAGCTCCGCCGGGTCGACCCCGCCCTTCCCCTCCTCGCCGGAGACGTTCACCTCGACCAGGACCTCGGTCTCGGGGGCTCCGTGCTTTCCCAGCTGCGCCAGGACCGAATCGGTGGCGACCGAGTGGACCAGCCGGCAGAGGGGGAGGACCAGCTTCAGCTTGCGGCTCTGCAGGTTGCCGATGAAGTCCCACTCGAAGGCGTCGCCCCAGCGCTCGCGCTTCGCCGCGAGGTCCTGCTGGCGGTTCTCGCCGACCAGCCGCACCCCCGCCTCCGCCAGCTTGCCCATCTCCGCCAGCGGGACGTACTTGGTCGCCACCAGCAGCTCGACGCGCTCGCCGGCGACGGCTCGCACCGCCTCCAGGTTCGCCGCCACCCGGCCGGCGTCGATGTCGTGGATCAGCTCGGCCATCTCAGGGCTCGAGCCAGGCTATCCCCACCTGGCGGCCGGTCCGGCCGCGGTCGCGACGGTGGGAGAAGAAGAGCGCCCGCTCGCAGCTGGTGCAGAGCCCAGCCGACTCGACCCGCTCCACGCCGGCGCCGGCCAGCTGCCTCCTCGCCACCGCCGCCAGGTCGAGCCGGCGGCCGCGGGCGACCCCCTCGCCAAGGGCCGCGAAGGCGGCCAGCACCTCCTCGCCGACCTCGTAGCAGCAGGGGCCGATCCCCGGCCCGATCGCCGCGCTTCGCGCCTCCACCGCGGCAGCCGCCTCGCCGATGATTCCGCCGGCGAGGCCGCGCCAGCCGGCGTGCACCATCGCCAGGCCGCGGGGCCCGTGGAGGGCTACCGGCAGGCAGTCGGCGACGAAGACCAGCGGCGCCGTCCCCGGCTCCCGCACCAGGTGCCCGTCTGCCTCCGGCAACTCGCCCGGCCGCTCGGCCCGCTCCAACAGGCGGGTTCCGTGGACCTGACGGGCGAAGACCAGCTGCTCGGGCGCGAACCCCAGCGCCGCGGCGAGCCTCCGGCGGTTCTCCTCGACTGCCGATTGGTCGTCGTCGGTGAGGACACCGAGGTTGAGGCTGTCGAACGGCGGCGGGCTGACGCCGCCCGCCCGGGACGAGAACGCGGCTCGGGCCCCGCCGAGGTCGGACTCCAGCCACCGCACGCCGTCGCGCTCGCGCCACTCCATGGCGGATAAGAAACCAGACCCCGGCGCTCAGTCCCGCAGCGCCGCCGCCAGCGCGGTCGCGAGCTCCTCGTCGCGGCCGTGGATCTCGCCTTCGAGCTTGCTGCGCCGGGCGGCGCGGAGGCCGCGGCCGATCGCCGGCCCCTCCTCGATCCCCGCCGCGATCAGGTCGTCGCCGTCGATCTCCAGCTCGACCGTGCGCCAGGCGGTCAGGTAGTGGTCGAGCCAGCTCGCCCCCATCGCCCGGGCGAGGATCAGCTCGACCGGGTCGCGCCGCTCGGCGAGCTCCACCCCGTCCCCCGGTTTCGGCGCCCACATCGAGGCCAGCACCTCCTCCGCCCCGGGCGGGCCCAGCGCCGCCGCGACCAGGGCGCGCTCGCGCGGCACAGTCTCCGCCCAGTGCGAGGCCTCCAGCAGCTCGTCCACCGCTTCCATCAGAGGGATCCCGTCCGGCCGCAGGTCGATCACCCCCCACTCGGCAAGGAGCCCGAAGCCCTCGCAGGCGCGCGGTTCGGCCGCCAGCCGCTCCAGCTCGGCGCGCCGGCGGTCGGCCGAGACGGCCGTCAGGTCGGCGCGGCGCAGCAGCTCGGCCGTCTCGGGCTCGAGCGCGAAGCCGAAGCGAGACGCGTAGCGGGCGGCGCGGATCGCCCGGGTCGGGTCGTCGACGAAGGAGCGCTCGTGCAGGACGCGCAGCAAGCCCCGGTCGAGGTCGCCGCTGCCGCCGTGGGGATCGATCAGCCGCGCCTCGCCCTGCAGCGGGATCGCCATCGCGTTGATCGTGAAGTCGCGGCGGGCGAGGTCCTCCTCGATGCTCTGCGCCGGGCTCACGACCGGGAGCGCTCCGGGCGCGGGGTAGGTCTCGGTGCGGATGCTGACGAGGTCGACCTCGTGCCCGTAGAGGTGCGCCTTTACGGTGCCGAACCTTTCGTGTTCGGCGGTGACGGCGCCGAGGCGATCCGCCAGCACCGCCGCATCCCCCTCCACCGCCAGGTCCACGTCGGTGCCCGGCTGCCCGAGGAGGAGGTCGCGGACGGCGCCGCCGACGAGGTAGACCGGCTCCCGCGCCGCCTCGCGCACGAGCCCCAACTCGGGATGAGCATCCGCAAGCGCCCGCGCCAGGTCGTCCATAGGCGCCCTAACGATGACCGTTTTCGCCGATCGCGGTCACGCCGCGGCTGCAGCCGACCCCGGCCGGGCTCAGATCCGGACGGGGATGCCGTCCGCCGCCAGCCGCGCCTTCGCCTCGCGCACGCGGTAGCGGCCGTAGTGGAAGATCGAGGCGCAGAGGACCGCGTCGGCGTTGCCCTCGGCGATCGCCTCGCTCAGGTGCGAGAGGTCGCCGGCGCCGCCGGAGGCGATCACCGGCACCCCGACCGCCGCGGCGACGGCGCGCGTCAGCTCCAGGTCGTAGCCGTCGTTGGTGCCGTCGCGGTCCATGCTGGTCAGCAGCACCTCCCCCGCCCCGCGCTCCACCGCCTCCTCGGCCCAGGCGACCGCGTCGCGCCCCTCGACCCGCCTGCGGCCGCCGTTCACGTAGACGCCCCAGCCGTCCTCCTCGCGCCTGGCGTCGATCGCGATCACCACGCATTGGGCTCCGAACTGCCCCGCCAGCTCGCCCAGCAGCTCCGGCCGCGCCAGCGCCGCCGAGTTGACCGAGACCTTGTCGGCGCCGGCGTCGAGCACCGCCTGCGCGTCGGCGACCGAGCGGATGCCGCCGCCGATCGTGAAGGGGATGAAGACGTTGTCGGCGGTGCGCCGCGCCAGCTCGACGATCGTCTCCCGCTGTTCGTGCGAGGCGGTGATGTCGAGGAAGACAAGCTCGTCGGCGCCCTCGGCGTCGTACCGTTCGGCCAGCTCGACCGGGTCGCCGGCGTCGCGCAGCCCGACGAAGTTCGTCCCCTTGACGACCCGCCCTGCGTTCACGTCCAGGCAGGGGATGACGCGCTTCAGTGCCATGACGTGAAGCGTAGGTGGTTAAGGGGTCCGGTCATCCTCCGCGGGAATTCGTCGCGCCCCTTCGGGGCAGCTCCCGGAGATGCTGCCCGCCTATGGCGGGCAAAAGACAGATTGCATTTCGCCGCTTCGCGAACATTCCCGCGGAGGACGACCGGACCCCTCACGACACCCTTTGGCGGGACGGAAGCTGAATCTCGAAGCGCATCCGAGTTTGAGCACACTGGGGTGTGGCAAGAGTCGGATGCGCGTATGGCCGGTTTGGCGTCGTTACCGGAGCGCCTCGAGTGCCTCTGCGACGGTGAACTTGCGCTCGTAGAGGGCGCGGCCGACGATCACGCCTTCGACGTTGGGGGCGGCCTCGGCGGCGAGGCGCTCGAGGTGGGAGAGGTCGCCGACGCCGCCGGAGGCGATCACCTGGCCCTCGGTCGCGGCGGCGATCCGGTTGAGCTGGTCGATGTCCGGGCCCTCCATCGTCCCGTCGACCTCGATCGCGGTGCAGAGGAAGCGCTGGACGCCTCGCGCGCTCAGATCGGCCACCGCTTCGGCGACGTCGACGTCGCTCGCCTCGGTCCAGCCGGCCAGCGAGACGTTCCCATCCCGGGCGTCGACCGAGACGACCACCCCGTCGACGTGATGGCGCAGCATCTTTTCCAGGAAGGCCGGGTCCTGCATCGCCGCCGTCCCGATCACGATCCGCTCCGCGCCGGTCCCCAGCACGCTCGTGACGCTGCCCTCGTCGCGCAGGCCGCCGCCCACTTGGATCGGGTAGACCACGTCGGCGATCCGTTTGATCGCCTCCAGGTTCTGCGGCTTGCCCACCTTCGCCCCGTCGAGGTCGACGACGTGGAGGAACTCGGCGCCTTCCCGGGCCCACCGCAGCGCCGCGTCGACCGGGTCGGCGTCGTAGGCGGTCTCGCGCTCGTAGTCCCCCTGCAGCAGCCGCACAGCCTTGCCGCCGCGGATGTCGATCGCCGGATAGAGGAGCACGCCGCGGCTCAGCCGGCCACCGGGGCCTTGGCACAGACGCCGGCGAAGTTCGACAGCAGCCGCAGGCCGGCGCTGCTCGACTTCTCCGGGTGGAACTGGACGCCGAAGACGTTCTCGCGCTCGGCGGCGCAGGCGAACCGGCTGCCGTACTCGGCGCTGCCGAGCACCTCCTCGCCGCTCGGCCGCGGCGCGAAGGTGTGGACGAAGTAGAACGGCGTCTCGGAGGGAATCCCCTCGGTCAGCCGCGACTCCCGCTCCCAGCGCACCGGCCCCCAGCCGATGTGCGGGATCTTCAGGCCCGCGGCGTCGAGCTCGTCGACGGGGCCCTCGAGCAGGCCCAGCCCGGCGGCGCCGCCGAGCTCGCTGCTCGACTCGAAGAGCAGCTGCAGCCCGAGGCAGATGCCGAGGATCGGCGCCCTTTCGGCCCGCCGCTCGGCGACCAGCTCGTCGAGGCCGAGGGCCCGGATTCGCTCCATCGCCCGCGGGAAGGCGCCGACGCCGGGCAGGATCAGTCCGTCCGCCGCGCGCACCTCGGCGGCGTCGTCGGTGATCGTTGCCGTCACGCCGACGTGCTCGAGCGCCTTCTCGACCGAGCGCAGGTTGCCCATCCCGTAGTCGAGGATCGCGATCCGCGCGCTCATTGGCTCAGCGTCCCCTTGGTCGAGGGCACGCCGCTCTCCTCGGGGTCGATGGAGACCGCCACCCGCAGCGCCCGCGCGAACGCCTTGAAGGCGGCCTCGATCATGTGGTGCGCGTTGGTCCCCGAGCGGACCCAGATGTGCAGGGTCAGCTTGGCGCTGTTGGCGACGGCGCGAAAGAACTCCTCGGCGAGCTCGCTGTCGAAGCCGGCGATCGAGACGACCGGCAGCTCGGCGGCGAAGTCGCAGTAGGGGCGGCCCGAGATGTCGATCGCGCACTCGGCCAGCGACTCGTCCATCGGCACCAGCGCCGAGCCGTAGCGACGGATGCCGGCGCGGTCGCCGAGCGCCGCGTCGAGCGCCTGGCCGAAGACGATGCCGACGTCCTCGACGGTGTGATGGGCGCCGGTCTCCAGGTCGCCCTTCGCCTCGACGTCCAGGCCGAGGCGCCCGTGCCGAGCCAGCAGGTCGAGCATGTGGTCGAGGAAGCCGACCCCGGTCGCGGCGCTCGCCTCGCCTCCGTCGAGGTCGAGCGAGAGCCGGATCTGGGTCTCGGCGGTCTGCCGCTCTCTGTCTGCGGTTCTGCTCATCGCCTTATCATCGCCGACTCGCCGTGAACGGGGAAGCCCTCCGCCCGGGCGAGGGCGTCGGCGTGCGGCGCCAGCTCGGCGGCGGCGGCCTCGGTTATCTCGACCTTGGAGATGCGGCGGCGGAAGGCGCCCGGGCCGAGCGGGCCCGCGTAGCGCCCCGCCCCACCGGTCGGGAGGACGTGGTTGGAGCCCGCGACGTAGTCGCCGAAGGCGGTCGCCCCGAAGCGGCCGGCGAAGACGCAGCCGGCGGTCGTCACCCGGTCGACGATCAGCGCCGCGTCGGTCTCCAGCAGCTCCAGGTGCTCGGGGGCGTAGGCGTTCGCCAGCTCGATCGCCGCCTCGACGTCGCGCACCTGGACCAGGCCCAGCGGTGAGTCGGCGACGGTGGGGCGGGACGCGCCCGCGCGTTCGGCCGCCTCGGCCACGGCGTCGAGGACGCGCTCCTCGACCGCGGCGAGCACCAGCGGGCTTTCGGGGCCGTGCTCGGCCTGGGCGCAGAGGTCGAGCGCCGCCCACTCCGGATCGGTGTCGTGGCCGGCGATCAGCATCAGCTCCGAGGGGCCGGCGAGGGCATCGATCCCGACCGTGCCGTACACGGCCCGCTTCGCCTCCCGCACCCAGGCGTTGCCGGGACCGGCGATCACGTCGACAGCCGGGATCGTCGCGGTGCCGTAGGCGAGGGCGAAGATCGCCTGCGCGCCGCCCATCGCGTAGATCTCCTCGACGCCGCAGAGCCCGGCGGCGGCGAGGACGAGCGGGCTCAGGCGGCCGTCCGGCCCCGGCGGCGAGGCGAGCGCGACCCGCTCCACGCCCGCGACCTGCGCCGGGATCGCGCACATCAGCACGCTCGAGGGGTAGGCGGCGCGGCCGCCCGGGGCGTAGACGCCGGCCGCCCCGACCGGGACCTCGCGCAGTGTCACCCGCGGCCCCTGGGGCAGGTCCACCCGGCTCGGCTCGGCGAGCTGGGCGGAGGCGAGGGTGCGGCGG
>JBKPOX010000213.1:0-14935 GCA_046733335.1 Actinomycetota bacterium
CTCCCGGACTACCAGGAGGGCGAGCCCGGCGACTACCTCGGCAATGCGCTGGCCGCCGGCGAGCCGGCGATCGGCCACCTGTTCGGAGCAGGGTCGCCGCCGCGGCTGGCGCGCTTGCCGGAGGCCGCGGGCTCGGGCCTCGATTCGGCCGCGGCCTGGGCGGTGGCGCCGTTCTCCCAGCCCTCCCTCCGCGCCGCGGCAAGGCGGACCATGCTCGCCCTGACCCGGCGCCGCTCCCGCTTCGGCATCACGCCGGGAGCGGCCTGGCCGGGAGAGGATCCCTGGACCGCCCCGACCGCCTGGACCGCCTGGAGCCTCGCGGCGCTCGGCGAGCGACGCCGCGCGCTCGGCCTCCTCGCCGACCTGCGCCGTGCCGCTACCCCTCTGGGCACGCTGCCCGAGCGGGTCGACGCCCACACCGGCGTCCCCCGCTCGACCACTCCGCTCGCCTGGTCGCACGCCTTCGAGATCCTCGCGCTGCGCGAGCTGTGGCCCAGCAGGTAGTCGCCCTCCCGGCCTCCCCGCAGCCGGGGGCAGACTGCCTCCACCGTCCCGATGCCAGGCAACGCCCCCTAAAGAGCCGCGAGCGCGGCGGCGACCGCTTCCTCGGCGCTCTCCGCCGCGACCACGCCGGGGCCGCCGCGCATCCGCTCGCGGCCGTTCAGCTCCCAGCTGCGCAGCGCCACCACCCGGTGGCCGATGACGCGGGCGAAGCCGATCTCCGAGAGCGTCCCCCACTCGCCGCCGATCGCGATCACCGCCTCACCGGAGGAGACGACGGCGAGGTTGCGCGCATGGCCGATGCCGGTGGCGACGACGTGCGTGCAGTATCCGTTGGCGTCGTCGGGCGACTCGCCGGGCACGATCCCGATCACCTCGCCGCCCGCCTGCGCGGCGCCGCGCGCCGCCGCCTCCATCACCCCGCCCCCGCCGCCGCAGACCACGGCGACGCCTGCTTCCGCCAGCCGCCGCCCGACCTCCTCGGCCAGGACCCAGGCCTCGTCCCCCTCCTGGGTCCCGCTCGCCCCGATCACCGCCACCTGCCGCATTCGCCTGTTCCTTTTGGCCGTCATGCAGCCATGAGGGACAGACGAATGAGACGGCTCACAGCTGCCCCCGCATCAGCCCCATCAGCTCCAGGGCACCGGCCTTGTGCAGCGGCTCGTTCAGGTTCCCGCACTTGGGGCTCTGCACGCAGGAGGGGCAGCCGGACTCGCAGGGGCACTCGGCGATCAGCCGCTCGGCGTCGCCCAGCAGGCGCTCGAACTCCTCGTAGCCGCGGCGGGTGATCCCGACCCCTCCGGGATGGCCGTCGTAGACGAAGATCGTCGAGCGGCCGGTCTGGAAGTGGACGTTGGTCGAGAGGCCGCCGATGTCCCAGCGGTCGCACATCGCGATCAGCGGCAGCACCGCGATCTGGCTGTGCTCGGTCGCGTGCAGGGAACCGAGCAGCGCCTCGGTCGGCAGCGCCCCGCTCAGCCGCTCCGGCAGCACGTACCAGAGCGCCTGGGTGACGAAGCTCTGCTCGGGCAGCTCGAGGGCGACGATGTCGATCGGCTCCTGGTCGGCGACGGAGACCCGCTGGAAGGCGATCACCTGCTCGGTCACCGAGACCTCGCCGAAGTTGAGCTGGACGCCGGCGACCTGCCGCTGCTCGCGCACGCGTTCGATGTAGATCTCGGTCTCCTTTTTCGGCCGCGTGTACCAATCGCCGTCGAAGCCGGAGACGATCGCCCGCCGCTCCTCGACGTCGAGGCGGTCTACCTCGTAGGAACGGCCGAGGTGGAGGTAAACAGCGCCGGGGTGGACCGTGGTGAAGGCGCGCTCGGCCTCGACCAGGCCCAGCATCTCGCCGGAGTCGCGCTCGATCACCGCCACCGAGTCGGCCGAGGCCGAGCGCAGGGCGATCCGGTTGGCGACGAACTCGGCCCGCCGCGGCAGCAGCTTGCCGCCGGCCCCGCGCAGCTCCCCCGCCGCGACCAGGCGTTCGGCCCGCTCGCGCCAGCCCTCCCCGAAGACGTCGTCGTCGGCAGAGGTCAGCGGCAGCTCGTAGGCGGCGGCGACCAGGTGCCGGGAGGCGATCTGGTCGTTGCCGTGGTCGAGGATCGCCGCCTCGACCGGGCGCCCGAGGAACTCGTCCGGGTGGCGGGCGAAGAACTGGTCGAGCGCGTCCTGGCCGGCGACGTAGACGGCGAGGCCGCGGCGGCGGCGCCCGGCCCGGCCCCACATCTGCCGCAGGCTGGCGACGGTGCCGGGGAAGGTGACGCAGATCGCCGCGTCGAGCTCGCCGACGTCGATACCCAGCTCGAGCGCGTCGGTGGCGACGACCGCCAGCAGCTCCCCGCCGGCGAGCCGCGCCTCGATCTCGCGCCGCTGCTGCGGGGTGTAGCCGCCGCGGTAGGGGGCGATCCGCCGCGCCAGCTCCGGCTTCCCGCGGCGCTCCAGGCTTTCGCGGGCGAAGCGCTGGATCAGCTCGATCCCGCGCCGGCTTTTGAGGAAGCAGATCGTCCGCACCTCGTGGGTGACCAGCTCGGCGAGGAGGTCTGCCGCCTCCGAGAGCGCCGAGCGACGGGTGCCGCTGCGCTCGTCGATCAGCGGCGGGTTCCACATCGCGATCTCGCGCCCGGCGCGCGGCGCCCCGTCGTCGTCGACCAGCTCGAACTCGGTGCCGACGAGGCGCTCGGCCAGCTCGACCGGGTTGGCGATCGTCGCCGAGGCGAGCAGGAAGCGCGGCTCGCGGCCGTAGGCCCGCGCCAGCCGCCGCAGCCGCCGCAGCACGTTGGCGACGTGGGAGCCGAAGACGCCGCGGTAGGTGTGCGCCTCGTCGACGACCACCCATTCGAGGTTGGCGAGGAAGTCGCCCCAGCTCCTGTGGTTCGGCAGCAGGGCGACGTGGAGCATGTCCGGGTTGGTGAGGACGAGGTTCGAGCGGCGGCGGATCGCCGGGCGCTCCTCGCGCGGGGTGTCGCCGTCGTAGATCGCCTCGCGCAGGCCGGGCGGGCGAAGCTGCGCGAGCTTGCGCGCCTGGTCCTGGGCCAGCGCCTTGGTCGGGTAGAGGTAGAGCGCCCGCGCCTTCGGCTGGGCGGCGATCGCGTTCAGCACCGGCAGGTTGAAGGCGAGGCTCTTGCCCGAGGCGGTGCCGCTGGTGATCACGAGGTCCGACTCGGCCGCCGCCTCGAAGGCGCGCAGCTGGTGGGAGTAGAGGGAATCGATGCCGACGCGGCCGAGCGCCTCGACGAGACCCCGGTCCAGCGCCGACGGCACCGGCACCGGCCGCGAGCGCCGCTCCCCTTCGGCCGACTCGGCGACGATGCGCCCGTCGCGCCGAGCCGGGTCGATCGCGACGGCCCACTCGGACGAAAGAAGGCTCCCCCCGCGCGCCATCAGACGGCGCTCCCGGCCGAGCGGCAGATGCGGGCGGCGACTCTCATCGCCTGCAGCGAGGATCGGTCGTGGATGCGGAGGACGTCGGCGCCCTCGCGGACCGCCAGCGTAACCGCCGCGACCGTCCCCCACTCGCGCTCGCGCGCCGGCAGCCGCCCCTCCCACGAACCCGCCAGCACGGCGCCGACGAAGTCCTTGCGGGAGAGCGAGACGTAGAGCGGCAGGCCGAGCGCGCGCAGCTCCCCGAGCCGCCGCAGGACCTCCAGGTCCTGCGCGGGGCTGAGGTCGAAGTCGAGTCCCGGATCGATGGCGATCTGCTCCTCCGCGACGCCAAGGTCCCGGGCAAGCCCGACCCTCCCCTCGAACCAGGCGCGCAGGTGGTCGACCACGTCGTCGTAGTCGCGCCAGGGCCGGTCCACCCGCGGCGGTCCCTCGATGTGCATCAGCACGTAGCCGCAGCCGCTCCCGGCGACGAGGCCGAGCATCTCCTCGCTGCCGCCGGAGATGTCGTTCACGGCGACGGCGCCCGCCGCCAGCGCCCGCCGCGCCACCTCGGGCGAGAAGGTGTCGGCCGAGATCGGGACCGGATCAGAGCCGGCGAAGGAACCACGCAACTCGGCGACGAGGCCTTCGACCGCCGGCACCAGCGCCGCCGTCTCCTCCTCCGCCGGCACCGCCGGGCCCGCCTTCGCCGCCACCGCGCCCACGTCCAGCATCTCGAAGCCCGCCGCCGCAAGCGCCAGCCCGTCGCGTACCGCCCCCTTCGGCGTGCCGCTGCGCGCCCCCTCGAACATCGAGTCGGCGGTGACGTTGACGATCCCGGCGCCGATCGGCCGCGCCAGGTCGAGATCGCGATCGGAAAGCTTCCAGGCCCTCACCCGTCGAACTTAACGTCCGGGCTCAGCCGGCGCGGCGCACGATCGTCTGGTTTCCGCCGTATTGCGAAGCGGAGACGAGATCGCTGAAGGCGACGTCGATGCGGAAGGAGAGCTTGCTGTGGCGAGCGAGGGGGCGGTGGGTCAAACGAAGCGCACCCGGCGGCAGCGTCACCCGCAGTTCCGTCCTGTTGGGAATCTTCTGGAGGATCAGACTGGGGCCGTGCGTCTGGTTCGCGGCGATGAAATGCACTTCGGTGCCGTCGCCCGCACCGATTACCCGCAGCTTCGACCCCGCCGCCTTGGTGAACCGCATCCGCCTCGGCAGCGCCAGGCCGAGCTCGCGGATCGGCGCCCAGGGGACGTTTGCATGCACGCTGAGCGAGACACTCGGCCGGCCACGGTGCAGGCCAGACGTCCGCAGCCGCACACCGGCCGAACCGATGCATGGGGCCGCCCGCCGTTCGGCAACCGGCTGACCGGTACAGGGGAAATGCAGCACCGCAAGCCCCTCGCCGCCGAAACCCCTCTCGTAGCTTCCGTCGGGGTTCAGCCGCGCCACCCACGGCTGCGGGCCGGTTCCCGCGGTGTAGATCGATCCTTTGACGAGCAGCTTCCCCTCAGCGAGGGGTGCTACCTGTTCGACTTCGCCGACGAAGGTGCCGCCGTCCGGTTTCGACAGGCGGAGAAGGCCGCCGCTCCCGAAGCTCGGATCGAGGCTGCCGTCTGACCGGAACCTCGCGAGCATCGGCTGTGGGCACTCGTCACAGCGTGGTCCCTGTTTGGTGTCGGTCCACATGCTCCACTGCGTGGTGCTGCCCCCGAGCACGATGCCGCCGTCGGCGCTGACAGCCACATCCCTTGCCTTCGTGCCTATTTCCTCCCAAGGGCCCTGAGTGGCGGGGGCGACAGGTGCTGAAATCGGGGGGGCGACAAAGCCGTTGCCGCCGAAACTCATGTCGGGGGTGCCGTCGAGGTGGAACCGGGCGAGAAGCATGGTGCCCCCCGCCCCTCCGGCGACCAGAAGCTTGCCGCCGTCCACGGTGACCGATCTGAAGAAGGTCCGGAAGCCCGGTGGGAAGGGAAAGGTCGGCCGCACCAAGCCGTCGCCGGCGCCGAAATCCATGTCGTAGCCGACTCCCGCCCCAGGGACGAAACGCGCCAGCAGCGGTTCCGAATCCGACGGGCTTCCCGGGTAGAACCAGCCTACCCCGGCAAACGAGCCGTCCGGCATGCGCGCAACGTCGGTGAGGCCGGAATCCGTCGCCCCGCCGCCCGGCAGAGGCACGTGGCCGATGGTCTCGACGAGGTGGCCGCCCTCGTCATAGCGTTTGACCCAGCCGTCGCTGGCTCCGCCACGGCTCACCCCCCGGATGCCGGCGATGACGATCTCGTCGTCAGGCTGGACGAGGAGCGCCGAGGGGCCGTACCCGCTGCCGATGAACGGGGCCTGGTCCGGTTCGGGAGTTCCGCCGATCCCCCCGGTCGCGAACGAGGGATCCGGACTTCCGTCGGGCAGATAGCGGGCGAGTTGGAAGCCCCCCACCGCAGCGCCGAGAATGCGACCGTCGGACCGCAGCGCCACCGCGGGGAAGCCGGGCAGGCGGTGGTCGGTGACGTATCCACCCGAGCCGAAGCTCGTGTCGAGGGAGCCGTCCGGGTTCAGGCGCGCCAGGGCCCCTGATTCAGGCCAGGTCCTGCCGGCGACGACGATCTTGCCGTCGGGCTGGAGGACCATCGTGTCTCCCGCCGCAGCAGAGACCATCGCCAGCAGCAGGACGAGCGCCGTCGGGAACGCGCAGAGGACGCAGCGTATGTTCCGGTCCAGTTTCACGATCAATACGGTTAACAGCGCCCTTGCCACTCAGTTGCGTTTACACCGACCTCGACGGGACCCTGCTCGGGCGGGGCAGCTCGCTGTTCCGCGACGCCGAGGGCGGCTTCAGCCTGGCTCAGGCGCGGGCGCTCGAGGCCTGCCACCGGGCCGGCGCCGAGGTGGTGATCATGTCCGGGCGACGCGAGCCGCAGGTCCACGAGGCGGCGCGGCTGATGGGTCAGACCTCCTACATCTACGAGGCCGGCTGCGCCTTCGCGATCGACGGGGAGACAACGCTGATGACGGGAGAGATGGGGCCGAACGAGGACGGCACGATCTACGAGCAGATCGAGGCGCGCGGGATCCCGCAGCTGCTCTTCGAGCGCTTCACCGGGCGGCTCGAGTACCACTCGCCGTGGCACCACGGGCGCGTCCTCTCCCACCTCTTCCGCGGCAAGGTGGACGTCGAGGAGGCGAACGCGCTGCTGCGCGAGAGCGGCGGCGAGGACCTGCGGCTGCTCGACAACGGCGCGATCGGGCGACCGATGCCGGCGATCGAGGGGCGCACCCACGCCTACCACCTGGTCCCGAAGCTGGTCAGCAAGGCGGCGGCGGTCGCCGGCCACGCCCGCGCCCGCGGCTACGACCCCGACGAGTGCATCGCCGTCGGCGATTCGGTCGAGGACCTCGAGGTCGCCGCCGCGGTCGGGCGTTTCTTCGTCGTCGCCAACGGGCCCGCGCACGATCCCGGCCTGCGCGCGGCGCTGCCGGCCTGGGACAACGTCACTGTGACCGAGGGGAGCATGGGCGACGGCTTCTACGAGGCCGTCGTCAGCACCCTGGTCGAGCGTCGCTGACCCTCTACTAGACTCGGCTGGCCGGGTAGCCGAGACTCAGAAGGAGAACCAGTGTCGTCCGATCACGCGACCGTCGCCGAGCAGGAGTACCTCGAGATCATGTTCTGGCTGGAGGAGGCCGGGTTGCCGATGACCGGCGCCAACATCGCCCGCGCGATGCAGCTCTCGCCCCCTACCGTGCACGAGATGATCGGCCGCCTGGTCGAGGACGGCTACGTCGAGCGCAACGCGGACAAATCGCTCTCCTTCACCGATTCCGGCCGCGAGCACGCCAGCTACATAGTGCGCCGCCACCGGATGATCGAGCGCTTCCTCACCGACGTCCTCGGGATCCCCTGGGACGAGGTCCACGAGGAGGCGGAGCGGATCGAGCACGCGATGTCGCCGGTGCTGGAGGAGCGGATGCGGGCGGCGATCGGCGATGCGACCACCTGCCCCCACGGGCACCCGATAGTCGAGGGGGTGCGCGAGCAGGGGTCGCTCCTGGCCGACGTCGCGATCGGCGCCGAGGTCACCGTGCTGCGCTTCGAGAACGAGGCCGAGGAGCTGCTCCACTACCTCAAGGACGCCGGCCTCCACCCGGGCCTGGAGGGCAAGGTCGAGAGCAGCGACGAGGAGCGGGTCGTGATCGCCTCCGCCGGCGGCAGCCACCAGGTCAGCCGCAGCGTCGCCGAGACCGTCTCGGTTCGCGCCGATCCGGCGCCGGCGCCGCGGGCGGCGATCCCGGAGCAGCTGGTCCTCTCCTCGGACCGCTACGGCCGTTAGGCGACCAAGCCACCCGCTGACCACCCCGACCGCCACCGCGAGCAGCGCCCAGACCCGGGGCGCCGCGCTGCTGGTGCTCGGCTCGATCGTCTCGGTCCAGAGCGGGGCGGCGCTGGCAACCGGGCTCTTCGACTCGGTCGGCCCGGCGGGAGCGGTGCTCCTGCGCGCCGCCTTCGGCGCGCTTGCGCTGGTCGCCCTGACCCGCGGGGCGCCGCTGCGGACGCGGGAGTGGCCCCACCGCGACGTCTGGCTGCTCGGCCTCTCGGTGGCGGCGGTGAACCTCTTCTTCTACGCGGCCCTCGACCGGCTGCCCCTGGGCATCACGGTCACGCTGGAGTTCGTCGGCCCGCTCGGGGTGGCGCTGGCCGGATCGCGTCGGCGGCGCGACCTGGTCTGGGCGCTGCTGGCCGCGGTCGGCATCGTGCTCCTCTCCGACGGCGCCGGCGGCGAGGGGGTCGACCCGCTCGGGGTGGCGCTGGCCCTGACCGCCGGCGGGTTCTGGGCCGCCTACATCCTCCAGAGCGCGCGGGTCGGGGCGCTCGCTCCCGGGATCGGCGGCGCCACGGGCGCAGCGGTGATCTCGACCGTGCTGGTGGCACCGTTCGGGATCGGCCAGGGCGGGGTCGAGCTGCTCGAGCCGGCGACGCTGGCGGCCGGCGCCGCCGTCGGCGTCCTCAGCACCGCGATCCCCTACACCTTCGAGATGGAGGCGCTGCGACGCCTGCCGCAGGCGGTGTTCGGCGTGCTGATGAGCCTCGAGCCGGCGGTGGCGGCGGCGATCGGGTTCCTCGCCCTCTCCCAAAGCCTGGCGGTGCTCGAAGTCGTCGCAATCACCCTGGTGGTGATCGCCTCGGCGGGCGCGCTGCGCAGCGCCGCCACTCCGGCGCCGCACGATTGACGGCATCCGATTCTCGGCCCAGCCGGCTGTGCTCTGAACCGGAAGCGCTAGGCCGGGGAGCCTGCGCGCAGCTGCTCCAGCGCCGCCGCGATCCGTCGCACGCCCTCGGCCGCCCTGTCCGCCGGCACCGGGGCAAAAGACAGCCGCAGGCTGCGCTCGCCGCCTGCGAGCATGAAGTCGGGGCCGGCGACGAAGGTGACGCCCTCCCCCTTGGCCGCGCCGAGGAGGGCGACGGTGTCGGTGCCCTCGGCGAGGTCGAGCCAGAGGAAGTAGCCGCCGTCCGGGACGACGAACTCGGCCTCGGGAACCTGCTCCTCAAGGGCCGACACCAGCGCGCCGCAGCGCGCCTTCAGCTCCCTCTTGACGAACTCGATGTTGCGGTCGAGCTCGCCGCTGCGGCAGAGCTCGAGCACGATCGCCTCGGCCAGCATGTTCGGCGAGATGTAGGTCTCGTTCGCCTTTTTCGCCAGCTTCTTGATCTCCTCGGCGGGGCCGGCGAGGTAGCCGACCCGGACGCCGGGGCTGACCGTCTTCGAGAAGGAGGAGGCGTGGATGACCCAGCCGGCCCGGTCCAGCGAGAGCATCGTCTCCAGCGGCTCGCCCTCGAAGGGGAGCTCGCGGTAGGGATCGTCCTCGAAGATCCAGAAGCCGCGCTCGGCGGCGAGCTCGACGAGGCGCCGGCGCTTCTCCTCGGAGAGCGTGCAGCCGGCCGGGTTGTGGGCGTTGGCGATGACGTGGGCGAGCTTGACCGGCCCCTCGTCGAGCGCCGCTTCCAGCGCCCCCACGTCGAGGCCGTCGGCCTCCAGCGGCACCGGCACCAGCTCGACGCCGAGCTGCTGCAGCAGGAGCAGGGTGCGGTCGTAGGTCGGCTGCTCGACGACGACGCGGTCGCCCGGTCCCAGCAGGTGCTGGAAGAGCATCGCCCCGGCCTCGAGCGAACCGTTGGTGATCATCACCTGCGCCGGATCCAGATGCCCGTGCCGCTCCGCCACCCACTTGCAGAGACCGGGATGGCCGATCCCGACGCCGTAGGACAGCGCCGTTTCCCAGTCGGAGGCGAGCGCCCGCGACGCCGCCTCCCGCACCTGCTCGTGGGGCAGGATGTCGGCGCTCGGCGCGCCGCGAGCGAATGAGATCGTGTCGCCGGCCATTGGCCAACGACCCTAGCAACGCCGTGCCGACCGCGAACTCCCCCAAAAGAGCGCGCCGGGGGCGCCACCCGCCCCGCAAACAGAGCCCGCCCGGGGGAGAACCGCCAGGCGTTTCCGACTTTATGCCTCGCTATGGCTGCAAAAAGTCGGAAACGCCTGGCGGGGGGCGGCGGCGGACGCTTCAAGGAGGCGCGGGAACGTGAGCTTGCTGAGCTGGCGAGGCGCCAGCACGGTGTGTTGGGACGAGGGCAGCTCGTCGCGTGTGTGTTCGATCGAGGAACGATCGACCGCTGGCTTCGATCTGGGCGACTTCACCGGCTGCACAGGGAGGCATATGCGTTCGGGCACGCTCGGGTCGATCGGCGGGGATACCTGCTGGCGGCGGTGCTTGCCTGCAGCGACGGTTCCGTTCTCAGCCACCACTCCGCAGCAGAGCTTTGGGAGCTCGTGCGCGGGCGAGGGGGCCCAGTCGACGTGAATGCCCCGGCAGGTCGCCAGTACCGCCCTGGGCGACTGCGGATCCGGCTCCACCGCTGCAAGCTCAGGTCGGAGGAAACGACAACTCGAGACGCGATCCCCGTCACCACCGTTGCTCGAACGCTCTTCGACTTCGCCGAAGTGGCCGCGTACGCGGAGTTGAAGAAGGCGACGGAAGCGGCGGACCGGCGCAACCTGCTGCGGCTGGGCGAGCTGGAGCAGGTCTGCGAGCGTGGGCGCGGGCGGCGGGCGCTGCGCCCGCTGCGGCGACTGCTGGTCGAGTTGGGCGCGCCGGCCGAAGGGCGCTCGCCGCTGGAGATCCGCTTCGCCGAGCTCCTCCGCGAACACTCGATCCCCGCGCCGGCGCAGAACGTTCTCGTCCTCGGCCACGAGGTCGATGCGCTCTGGCCCGGGGCCAAGCTGGTGGTCGAGCTCGACAGCTGGGAACACCACGGGCGCCGCGCCTCGTTCGAGGGCGACCGGGTCCGCGATCCGAAGCTGATGCTGGCCGGTTATCGGACGATCCGCGTCACCCACCGGCGCCTCGATCGCGAAGCGTCCGCCTTGGCCGAGCAGATCCTGGCCCTGCTGGCCCAGCCACCCCTGATCGAAGTCGCGCCGGCCTCGTGAATCGCCGACGCGGGGGCTACAGCGAGCGCAGCACCTCGGCGGCGATCGCCGCCGTCTCGGTCGGGCTTTCGCCGACCCGCACGCCCTTCGCTTCGAGCGCCTCCTTCTTCGCCTCGGCGGTGCCGGAGGAGCCGGAGATGATCGCGCCGGCGTGGCCCATCTGCTTGCCGGGCGGCGCGGTGAAGCCGGCGATGTAGGCGACGACGGGCTTGGAGACCTCGGCGGCGATGAACTCGGCAGCCCGCTCCTCGGCGTCGCCGCCGATCTCGCCGACCATCACGATGAGCTCGGTCTCGTGGTCGGCCTCGTACATGGTGAGGATGTCGATGAAGTCGGAGCCGACGATCGGGTCGCCGCCGATCCCGACGATCGAGGAGTTGCCGGTGCCCGCCTGCTTCAGCTCGTTGCCGATCTGGTAGGTCAGCGTCCCGCTCTTGGAGACGACGCCGATCGGGCCCGGGTCGAAGAACTGCGCCGGGATGATCCCGACGTTGGCCTTGCCGGGCGAGAGCACGCCGGGGCAGTTCGGGCCGATCAGCCGCACCCCGGCCTCCTTCGCCTTCCAGTAGGTGCTCAGCATGTCGAGGACCGGAATGCCCTCGGTGATCGCGATCACCGTCTCGACGCCGGAATCGATCGCCTCGTCGATCGCCGCGGCGGCGAACCGCGCGGGGACGAAGATCATCGAGGTGTTGGCGCCGGCCTCGCTGACGGCCTCGGCGATCGTGTCGAACACCGGCACGCCCTCGACGTCCTGGCCGCCCTTGCCCGGCGTGACCCCGGCGACGAGGTCGGTCCCGTAGGCCTTGTTGCGCAGCCCGTGGAAGGAGCCCTCGCGGCCGGTCAGGCCGGAGACCGCGAGCTTCGTGTTCTCGCCGACGACGATGCTCACGAGGCGCTCCCGGCGAGCTCGACGACGCGGCGCGCTGCGTCGAGCATCGTCTTCTCCTGGTGCAGGTTCGGCAGGTCCGCCTCGGCGAGGATCTTCAGCCCCTCCTCGGAGTTGGTCCCGTCGAGGCGGACGACCAGCGGCACCCCGAGGTCGATCTGACCGGAGGCGGTGACGATCCCGTTGGCGATCTCGTCGCAGCGGGTGATGCCGCCGAAGATGTTGAAGAGGATCGCGCTGACCTTCTCGTCGCTCTTGATGACTTCGAGCGCGTTGACGATCGCCTCGGCTTTGGAGCCTCCGCCGGCGTCGAGGAAGTTGGCCGGTGCGCCCCCCGCCTGGGCGACGACGTCGAGCGTCGACATGCAGAGGCCGGCGCCGTTGGCGAGGATGCCGACGTTGCCGTCGAGCTTGACGTAGGTGAGGCCCTTCTCCTTCGCCATCCGCTCCTGCGGGTCCTCGACGGTGTCGGCGATCTCGGCCAGCTCCTGGTGGCGGAAGAGGGCGTTGCCGTCGATCGTCACCTTCGAGTCCAGGGCGACGACGTCGCGGCCGGCGGTGACGATCAGCGGGTTGACCTCGATCAGCGTCGCGTCCTCCTCGCGCGCGACCTCGGCCAGCTTCACCAGCACCTCGGCCGCCTCGTCGAGCGCGTCCTCGGCGAGGCCGGCGTCGGCGACGATCCCCCGCGCGGTCGCGGCGTCGAACTCGCGGGTCGGGTCGATGTGCCTTTTGACCAGTGCCTCGGGGTCCTCGGCGGCGACCGCCTCGATGTCCATCCCGCCCTTGGCGGAGACCATCGCCAGCAGCTTCTTCTCGCCGCGGTCGAGGATGACCGAGGCGTAGTACTCCTCGGCGATCTCCGAGCCGCCCTCGATCCAGACCTGGTCGACCCGGAACGGGCCCTCGCCGTGCGGGCCGACGATGTCCATGCCGAGGATCGCCTCGGCGTGGGCCCGCGCCTCCTCGGCGTCCTGGGCGATCTTGATCCCGCCCGCCTTGCCGCGGCCGCCGATCAGGACCTGCGCCTTGACCGCGCAGGGGTAGCCGATCCGCCCAGCCGCGGCGACGGCCTCCTCCACCGTGGCCGCGACCTCGCCGCTGGGCACGGGGATGCCGTGCTCCGCAAACAGCTGCTTGCCCTGGTACTCGAGGAGGTCCATAAAAGAGGGGCGCCGGGGCGCGGCGGGCACCCTATCCGAGATCGGCTTGCGGCCGCCGCCCGACGGGGTCGCTGCCTGGCCGGCGGGCCAGTGACATAATGCCGCGCTCGAAATGGCCCTCCCCAGTCTCAAAAACATCAAATGGGTGACCACCGACTGCTACGGCACCCTGATCGACTGGGAGAAGGGCATCGTCGAGGCCTGCAAGAAAGAGGCTGCCAAAGACGGCTTCAGCTTCGACGAGGGCCCCTTCCTCGAGCGCTTCATGGAAGTGCAGGCCGAGATCATGGCCGGCTCCTACGAGCTCTACGCGGAGGTGCTGCGGCGGACGATCGTCAAGGTCGCCGGCGAGATCGGCTGGGAAGTCGAGCCCTCGCGGGCCCAGTTCCTGCCCAACAGCGTCGCCTACTGGATGCCGTTCCGCGAGGCCAACGCGGCGATGGACCGGCTCGGCAAGAAGTACGACGTCGGGATCATCTCCAACATCGACGACAAACTGCTGGGGATCTCGCGCCGCCACCTGCGGACCGAACTCGACCTCGTCGTCACCGCCCAGCAGGTGCGCAGCTACAAGCCCGACCCGGTCCACTTCAAAGAGTGCGCGCGGCGGATCGGCGGCAAGAAAGGCTGGCTCCACATCGGCTCCAACTACGCGACCGACGTGGCGCCGGTGCTGAAGATGAACGTGCCGGTGATCTGGGTCAACCGCCATGGCGAGAAGCTGGAAGGCCGCAAAGCCCCCAGCGCCACGGTGAAAAACCTGCGCGAAGCGGCAAAAAAGCTCGGCGCGTCCTGAGCGTCTTCTAGCTTTCACGCCGCAACTCAGGCGTGGGCTCCGGTTTCCCGGGTACCCGCCCCGTTCATTTGATGGAGATGCCTGCTCGACAGACCGCTGACCTGCGCGCCCACCCCACGGCGCGGCCCTGGCCCCTGCGCCCCCCGGCGCGGTTCGCCCTCGCGGCCGCCCTGCTGGCGCTGCTGGCCGGCCTCGTCTTCGCCAGCGCTCAGAGGGCCGGCGCAGCCAGCTCGTCGGCCTTCCCGCCGGAAGACCCCAGCTTCGTCGTGATCCAGACCGACGACGAGACGCTCGACCAGCTCTACGCGATCTTCCACGCCGGCGGGTTCGACATCCCGGTGATGCCGAACACGCTCTCGCTGATCGCTAAGCGCGGCATCACCTTCAACCGCTATTACGTCTCCTATCCCCTCTGCTGCCCCTCGCGGGTCAGCCTCCTGACCGGCCGCTACGCGCACAACCACAACGTGCGCGGCAACGTCCAGCCCAACGGCGGCTACTCCGGATTCAAATACCGCGCCGCCGCCACCCACAACATCGCCACCTGGCTGCAGGGCGCCGGCTACCGGACGATCCACATCGGCAAGTTCCTCAACGGCTACGGCGACGCGCCCTACGACAACGGGCTCGACGTGCCGCCCGGCTGGAACGCCTGGCACAGCGTCCTCAAAGCCGACACCCACCACTACTTCTACGGCTACACGCTGAACGACAACGGCACCCTCGACGGGCCCTTCGGCGACCCCGGCAGCTGGGACACCCGCGAATACGGCGAACGCGACTACTTCGGCTGCCCGACCACGACGATCGAAGAGAAGCCCTGCCTCTACGAGACCGATGTCTTCAGCCGCATCGCCTACGAAGAGCTGACCGGCACCCCGCCCGAACAGCCCTTCTACCTGCAGCTCGACTTCACGGCTCCGCACGGCGACTTCCGCCGCCCGGCCGGACCGGAGCCGGCGTCGCGCCACTACACCCTCTTCGACGGGGCTCCGTTCCCGCACAACCGCGAACAGGGGTTCAACGAGGGCAGCGTCAACGACAAGCCCCGCTTCATCCGCGAAGCCCCCTACCTCTCGCTCAACGACATCCACGCCTACCGCGTCTACTACCAGAAGGCGCTGGCGTCGCTGCGGGCGGTTGACGACGGGGTCAAAACCGTGCTCGACACCCTCGGCGGCCTGCACCGCCTGCGCAACACCTACGTCATCTTCACCTCCGACAACGGCTTCTT
>JBKPOX010000214.1:0-2850 GCA_046733335.1 Actinomycetota bacterium
GTAAATGCATCAGAGGCAAAAAGCGTTACGACGCTGGGTGGGCGCCCGGCTGCAGAGGCGTTGCGCGAGGAGATCGAGGCGACGCCATGACGGGGCGCGGCGCGGGCGAGCGATCGACCAAGGCCGAGCTGCGGATCGGCGACGTCGCCAAGCTGGCCGGGACGACGCCGCGGACGATCCGCTACTACGAGGAGATCGGCCTCCTCCCCGCCTCCAGCGCCCGCGAGCGCGGAGCGCACCGCACCTACGCCGAGGAGGACGTCGAGCGCCTCGCCGACCTGCTGCGCCTCAAGGACCTGCTCGGCCTCAGCCTCGAGGAGCTGAAGCGCCTGGTCGAGGCCGAGGACGCCCGCGCCGCCCTGCGCCGCGAGTGGGAGAGCGGCGTCGAGGACCCCGTCCGCCGCCGCGAAATCCTCGACGAGTCCCTCGGCCACATCGGCCGCCAGCTCGACTTGGTCCGCCGCCGCCGTGACGAGATCAGCGCCCTCGAAGCGGAACTTCTCTCCAAGCGCAAGCGCGTCCAGTCCCGCCTCCGGGAGATCTCCACAGCCATCCGCTCCGCCGACTGATGCTTTTGCCCCCGGATACGGGGGTCAATACATCAATCGATGATCTTGGAGCGCACGGGAGGGTCCTAACCCCTCTGAAAACACTCCAGCGAGGCTCCTGCCGAGCGTTTTCAGAGGGGTTAGGACCCTCCCCCCGCCCCTTGCTCCTCGAAGTGCTTGGAAAGCATCGTGACCTGGCCCTGATAATTCGAGCCAAGCTGCTGCCCGTAGAGCCGCTCAGCCGGCGCACTGGTCCGCTCCAGCGCCAGCTTGCAGACCGGCTGGCGGTGCTCGACCATGAAGGAGACGTCGCGGGCGCGGACCTCGAGCGCGGCGCGGCTGCCGTGGCGGTCGCCGGCCGGGTCGTAGCCGAAGCCGGGATCGAAGAAGCCGGCGTAGTGGGTGCGCAGCTCACCGGCGGTCGGGTCGTAGGCCATCATCTCGGCCGCGATCTGGGGTGGGATGCAAACCCCCTCGGCGGATAGCAGGAGGTAGAAGATCTCCGGCTCGAGCACGATCTTCGAGCCCGCCTCTGGGAAGACCGGGTCCCAGTAATCGGTCCAGCGGTAGGCGTGGATCCGCGAGAGGTCGATCGGCAGGCTGTTCTTCTTCGCCCGGTAGCCGACGATGCGGTCGCTCGGACCGGAGAGGTCGACGCTGAGGAAGAGCCCGTCGGCCAGCGCCAGCTCGGACTCGCGCAGGGCGTGCGAGTCGAGGTAGAGCAGCGGGAACTCGTCCTGCAGGGCGCGGATCTCGGCGTCGGCGAGGCGCACATCGCCGCGCGCCAGGCGCAGCTGGTTGAGCGAGAGGCCGGTCCGCACCTGGATCGCGAAGGAGCGCGGCACGATCTCGAGGTAGAGCTTGCCGCGGTAGCCGGGGCGGATCTCGTCGAAGCGGTGGTGGCGGTCGGTGAGCACGCGGGTGAAGACGTCGAGCCGCCCGGTCGAGCTCTTCGGGTTGGCCTTGGCGCGCACGTCCTCGGGCAGGGCGAGCTCCTCGATCAGGGGCACCAGGTAGGGACGGTCGCGCTCGAGCACGGCACCGTCGCGCAGGTCGATGCGCTGGAAGGCGAGCCCCTCGATCTTCTCCTCGACGGTCGAGTCGACGTCGGGCAGGAAGGAGCAGCGCAGGGCCCAGGCGTGGTCGCCGAGGCGAAGGTCGATGCTGGCCGGCTGGATCGCCTCGGGGCGGATGCGGTAATCGCCGGAGCTGACCCAGTCGGCGCTGATCGCCTCTTCCAGGGCCTGCGAGGGCAGGACCCCGTCGAGCACGCTCGCGGTCGCCTCGCTGGATGCCGCTGCTGCCGCCTCCGCGCTCATGCCGAGATTATCCGCCGTGCCTCAGCGGTGCCGAGGTAGGGAGTGAGCGCAAACTCCGCAATGTCTGGCAGTAATCCGTGCATTTTCTTGGCTTCGCCGGCGAGGACGCGGCGGGCGAGCAGCGAAGCGATGCCGCCGACCACGGCCTCATCGGTCGCCTCGGGGGGCCGCTCTCCCCCGGCCGGCGCAGGCGCGCCGTCGCGCAGGTAGGGGACGAAGCTCTGGATCGCCACTTGGTAGCGGTCGTAGACGCCGCGGCCGGCGCGCAGGCCCTCGACCAGGACCAGCTGCGCTTGCGCGGGCTCAGCCTCGAAGAGCCGCAAGAGCGCATCGAGGGCGTCGAGCACGCCGCTGCCCCAGTCCTTGCGCTCGGCGCAGGCCTCCTTCACCGTGGCCCGGATCCGCTCGACCGCGTCGTCGTAGGCGGCGACGAAGCAAGCGTCCTTACTCTCGAACTGTTTGTAGAAGTCGCTCTTGGAGACGCCGGCGCGTGTGCCGATCGAGGCGACCGTGGTGCGTTCGTAGCCTTTTTCCTCCAGACACTCGGCGAGGGCGGCAAGCAGCCGTTCGCGCTGGTTCTGCGCAACGAACTCGCGGGGAAGGCCATGGCGGCCGCGGGGCAATCGTTCCACTGTGGCGCTGGAGTCTGCCAGCGCCAGTGGTCAGAGGCTGTCTCGAGACTCGCGCGCTCGCCTGGCGAGTGCCGGGCCGAGGCCTCCTAGGCGTTTGCTCGCTTCTTCGCCGCCGCGGCCGCACCGTGAAAAGGGGCGAGCATGAATTCGGAGAGTTCGGGCAGAAGATCCTCGGCTTGGGTGGTCTCGTCGCGGCGAATTTGCTGGTAGACGATCCAGGCGACGCCGCCGACCAGCGTCTCTTCAATCGTCTCCGGGGTCTGGTCGTCCTGCGGCACGGTGCGCTTGACCAGGTCGACGAAACGCTGCATCGCCGCCTCGTAGCGCTCGGTGGCCGCCGGGGTGGCGGAG
>JBKPOX010000215.1:0-3134 GCA_046733335.1 Actinomycetota bacterium
ATCTCCCGCAGGCCGGCGCGCCAGTGGGTCGCCGCCATCCGCCAGGTGCCGGGCCAGGAGAGGGTCTCGCGCAGGTCGCGCCCGCGCACCGTGCGCAGCCGGTAGGCGTCCCGCGCCGGCGCCATCAGCGCGCTGGGCCCGATCAGGACGTCGCCGGCGAAGTTGCGAGTCAGGTGGGCTCCGAGGAAGGGGAGGTCGGGGTCGGGCACGGGGTAGAGGTTGGCGCGGATCAGCTCTGCGGCGCTGGGCGGGAGGCGCAGGTAGGCGCCGCGGAAGGGGACGATCCGGGGATCGGCCGGGGCGCCGCAGGCGACCGCGAGGCGATCGGACCACAGGCCGGCGCAGAAGACGGCCGCAGCCGCCGAGGTGACGCCCTGGCGGTGGCGGATCGAGATCCGCCCGGAGCCAGCCGAGGCGGTGTCGACCCGGGCGTCCAAGTGCACGCTGCCGCCGGCGGCGCGAACGTCGGCGGCGTAGGACTCGGCGACGGCGACGAAATCGACGACGCCGGTGGCGGGGGAGTGGAGGGCGGCGAGGCCGCGGGCGTTGGGCTCGACCTCGGGGATCTCGTCCCCGCGCAGGCGGCGCAGGTCGGGAACCTGGTTGGCGAGGCCCCGCCGTTCCAGCTCGTCGAGGCGCTCCAGCTCTGCCTCGCTCGTCGCTACCACGAGCTTGCCGGATTTCTCGAAGGGGATCCCGCGCTCCTCGCAGTAGGCGTAGAGCGCCCCCGCCCCCTCCACGCAGAGGCGAGCCTTCAGCGACCCGGGCGCGTAGTAGATCCCCGCGTGGATGACGCCGCTGGAGCGGCCGGTCTGGTGGTTGCCGATCCGGGGTTCGCCCTCGAGCACGCACAGCCTCGCCCCCGGCCGGCGGGCCAGCAGCTCCCTCGCAACCGCCAGGCCGAGGATCCCGCCGCCGACGACGGCGAGGTCGCACTCGCGGGGAGGCTGCAATGGCTGCGCCGCCGGCAAGGGCTCAGTGCGCCTCGCCCGACGCGTGGGCGGGCGGCCGCGACTCCTCGGCGAGCGAGGTGATCTCCAGCTGTCCCTGCGCCGCCTCTTCGAGCACCTCGGTCGCCTCCTGGGCGGAGCGGGCGTAGAGCTCGACCAGCAGGTGGATGACGATCTGCTCGTCGTCGTGCTTGTGGAAGCGGACGTGGGTGAAGAACTCGCGCACGCCGGCGTCGCCGAAGGCGCCGTAGGTGAGGAACTCGATCGCCTCCGGGCCCGAGCAGCTCTCGACCCGGGCCTGCTCGACCCTGACCGTGCACGAGGCCACCCACGGGGTGCCGGCGACCATCCGCTCCCAGCGGTCCTCGATCGCGACGACGCGGTCGCCTTCGTAGGTCAGGTGCGGCTGGTCGTGCATGCAATCGAGGCACTGGACGACCGATTCCTGGACCTCGTCGACGCCGTCGGCCAGCTCCCCCGAGTCGGGGTCGACCCGGCGGATCGCGTCGTAGTGGATCTGGATCTCGAGGTTCTGGGACCAGCAGCGGTAGCACCGCAGCCAGGGAGCCCGCTCCCCGCTCAGCTCGCTCATCGGCCCATTGTTGCGAGCCGGGCGGTCAGGCGTCAGGCGACCGCTTTGGCGCGCTGGCCGACAAGCTCGACGATCTCGGCCATGATCTGGTTGACGTCGAAGTCCTTCGGCGTGTAGACGCCGGCGACGCCGGCCTCCCGCAGGCGTTCGGCGTCGGCGGTCGGGATGATCCCGCCGACCACGACGGGCACCTCGACGCCCTCCTCCCGCAGCAGCCGCACCACCTCGGGAATCAGCTCCAGGTGCGAGCCCGAGAGGATCGAGAGGCCGACCACGTCGACGTCCTCCTGCAGCGCCGAGGAGGCGATCTCCTCGGGGGTGAGGCGGATCCCCTGGTAGATCACCTCCATGCCGACGTCACGGGCCCGCAGCGCCACCTGCTCGGCGCCGTTGGAGTGCCCGTCGAGGCCGGGCTTGCCGACCAGGATCTTGATCCGGTGGCCGATCCGCTCGGAGGTCTCCTCGACGCGACGGCGGACCTCCTCCATCTGCGCGCGCTCCGACGGCGCCGAGGCCCCGTCGACGCCGGTCGGAGCCCGGTAGGCGCCGAAGACCTGGCGCATCGCCTGCGCCCACTCGCCGGTGGTCGCGCCCGCCTTGGCGGCGGCGATCGTCGCCGGCATGATGTTGACGCCGTCGTCGGCCGCGGCCTCGGCGAGGTCGTCGAGCGCCGCCCGCACTGCGTCCTCGTCGCGCTCGGCCTTCCACCGCTCCAGCGCCTCGACCCGTTCGCGCTCGACCTCGGGGTCGGGGGTGAGGATGCCGCCGTCGGCCCCCGCCGTCAGCGGCGAGTCCTCGGTCTCGGTGAAGCTGTTCTGGCCGACCACCTTCTGCTCGCCCGCCTCGATCCGCGCGACCCGCTCGCGGTGGGACTCGACCAGGCGCGCCTTCATGTAGGGGACGGCGTTGACGGCGCCGCCGTGCTCCTCGACCACCGCCATCTCCGCCCGCGCCCCCGCGGTCAGCTCCTCGACCAGCCCGTCCATCACCTTCGAGCCCTCGAAGACGTCCGGGTACTCGAGCAGGTCGGTCTCCAGCGCCAGCACCTGCTGTATCCGCAGGCTCCACTGCTGGTCCCAGGGGCGGGGGAGGCCCATCGCCTCGTTCCAGGCGGGCAGCTGGATCGCCCGCGCGCGCGCGTCGCGGGAGAGCGTCACCGCCAGCGCCTCGAGCACGATCCGCTGGATGTTGTTCTCCGGCTGCGCCTCGGTCAGACCGAGGCTGTTGACCTGGACGCCGTAGCGGAAGCGCAGCATCTTCTCGTCGGTGACCCCGTAGCGCTCGCGGCCGATCTCCTGCCACAGGGCGCTCATCGTCCGCAGCTTCGCGATCTCCTCGACCACCCTGATCCCGGCGTTGACGAAGAAGGAGATGCGGCCGAACACCTTGGGGAAGTCCTCGTCGGCGACCTGGCCGCGAGCTTTCACCTCGTCGAGGACGGCGATCCCGGTCGAGAGCGCGTAGGCGATCTCCTGCACCGGCGTCGCCCCGGCCTCCTGCAGGTGGTAGCTGCAGATGTTGGTCGGGTTCCAGCTCGGCACCTCGTTGACGGTGAAGGCGACCATGTCGGCGATCAGCCGCATCGAGGGCTC
>JBKPOX010000216.1:0-9127 GCA_046733335.1 Actinomycetota bacterium
CGGCCTCACCTTCATCGCCCTGTGGCTGCTGTTCTGGGCCGGGCAGACCTGGGCCAACTGGGCCGAATACCAGAGTGACAGCCACGCCCACCACCAGGCCATCACCGCGGCCGGGTTCCTCGCCTTCTGGGGCGGCCGCACCCTGGAGAACCTCCAGTCGGAGATGTTCCAGCTCGCCAGCTTCGTAATCTTCTCGGCCTACCTCATCTACCGCGGCAGCCCGGAGTCCAAGGACGGCCAGGACCGGCTGGAGGCCAAGGTCGACCAGCTGCTGCGCGAGCACAACCTCGACCCCACCTACTTCGACCAGGATCGATGAACCTCGCCGGCCAGTTCCTCGCCCACCTCGTCGGCGACTACCTCCTCCAGTCCCACTGGATGGCCGTCGAGAAGACCAAGCACACCCTCCCCGCGGCCGCTCACGCCGTCTGCTACGGCCTCCCGTTCCTGGCCCTCCAGCCCACCCCGGCCACGCTCGGCGTGATCGTCGGGAGCCACTTCGTCATCGACCGCTGGCGGCTCGCCCGCCACGTCGTCTGGGCCAAGAACCTCGCCGGCCCCCGCCGCTACCACGGGAACCTCCGGACGACCGGCTACCCGGACGACACCCCGCCGTGGCTGGCCGGCTGGCTCCTCATCATCGCCGACAACACTGTCCACGTCGCGGTCAACGCGGCCGCGTTCTCCTGGGGGCGACGCCGGTGAAGCTCGGCATCGTCGGCGACCTCTCCGGCGGCGCCCCCGAGCGCCTGTCCCGGGTCCTCGACCAGGCCCTCATCGCCTGCGACTACGTTGTCCAGGTCGGCGACCTCGAACCGGCGTACGAGCAGGTCCGCTCCCGCCTCCTCACCTCCGGCCATAAGTTCCGGGTCGTGCCCGGCAACCACGACACCCAGTTCGACACCCTCGGTGTCCCCCGCAACTGGCGGTTCACCACCGAAGACCGGCTGGCCACCTTCATCGGCCTCGACAACTCCACCATGCGGCTGGACGACGAGGCCCGCGCCCTGTTCGCCAAACGCGGCAACAGCAAGTACGGGTTCGTGTTCGCCCACATGGCCCCCTGGCCGATCGTCCTCCCCGACGGCTCAGAGAACCGGCACACCATGGTCGAGAGCCTCGACCCGAACCCGGACGCGGACTGGCTGGTCGACCGCCTCAAGGCCCGCGCCGACGCGATGTGTGTCGGCCACTACCACGGTGCCAGCCTCCAGTTCGCCCCCTGGGGGCCGCTCATCGTCGAAGGCCGCGGCGGGGCCGCCCCGGATCTGGCGTACACGCTGGTGACTCTCACCCAGTCCGGCTGGGTCGTGCACTCGGTTCCGGCCTGATGCGCTGGTACGTCGCTCTCGGCTGGGTGCTCCTCGCCGTCTCCCTCGTCGGCTGGCCGGTGACCCAGTTCACCGTGGCTAGGGATGAGCCCCCGGTGGTGCTGGCCCTGTCCTGGCTCGCGATCATCTTGACGGCGTTGGGGATCATCGTGTCGGCGTACGTCAAGCAGGACCAGGACGGAGACGGGTCGTGACCCGGGTCGCCGGTCCGTCCCGCGTCCAGCTCGTAGGAGCCGCCGCTGCGGCGACCACGCTCACCCTCAATGGTCCCAGCCCCAACCACATCGACCGTCTCGTCAACGATTACCTCACGCTCCTCCGCCGCGAAGTCAACCGCACCATCCACACCACCGTTGACGGCCTCAGCTCGGCACCCTCGCCGGACGACGCCGCCGCCGTGACCCGGTTGTGGCGCGGCCGAGTCGATCAGACCCTCGGCCCAACCCTCGGGTTCCTCTACCAGATCGGCGGGGCAACCATCCGCCACCAGGTCCACACCGCCGGAGGATTCACCGCCGCGGGGATCTCGCCCCGCATTGTCAAGGACGTCCTCGCCTCCATCACTGACGAGGCCCTCGCCGAGTCGTACCTCACCGGCGTCCAGGAGGCCCTGGCCGGGACGTCGGTCTGGATCTACTCCCACCTTTGGGCACGTCTCAAGGAGTGGGCTCATAGGCGGCGGGACGACCTCCGTGAGCGCGCCGCCGCTGCTGCCCGGGACACCTTCGGGCGGGTTTCGCTGGTCGCCCGCACCCAGGCCCAAGCCGCGATCCAGGCCGGCGCGGCTGATCAGGTCAACGCGTTCGGTCGGGACGGAACCAAACAGTGGGTCGCGACCCTGGACGACCGGAACCGCCCCGACCATGTGGACGCCCACGGCCAGCAGGTCGGCCTGCGAGAACCGTTCATGATCGGGGGGTGGCCGATGGATCGGCCCCACGACCCCGCCGGCCCGGCCGAGGAAGTCGTGAACTGCCGCTGCACCGTGCGGTACCGGCTCCAGTTGGCTGGCGTTCCGGACCGGGGGGAAGTGACCACCCCGACCATGCAGCGTCGCGCCCGCGCCGACCGGCGTCTCCTCCGCCGCGCCGACCGGGGTGAGGTCGCCGATGGGATCGAGCCGGGGCAGCTGCGGGAGATCCTCGCCGAGCTGAAGGATTACAGCCGCGATGTCCTGTTGGAGAAGGGGATCGACCTCGGCTTGATCGCCCCGGCCGAGGCCGAAGCCGAACGCGCCGAGGCGGCCCGTGAGGCAGCCATCGAGGCCGCTCGGGCCGCTGAGGAGGAGGAGGCCGCTGCGAAGGAGGAGGCCGCTGCGAAGAAGGCCGAGACCGCCGCCGCCGTGTTCCACCTGCCGGGCAAGCACAACCAGAAGGACCACGGCCACCGCCGTAACCGGGACGGCGCGGGCCGTGGCAGCGCTCCGGCGAAGACCCCACCTTCGCCTGGCGGCGCGGGTGGTGGCGGGGGAGCCGCGGGTGGGAACGCCTACGACGACCCCGCCGCCGCCAAGAAGTTCCTCGACGACCACTACGGCCAATGGAAGAAGAAGGACCTGTCGGACGCCGAGTATGCCGGGCTGAGCTTCTACCAGTCGCCCGGGTTCGCGCTCATGAACGGGCAGCTCCGCGGGCTCCCCAAGAGCCAGATCAAGGCCGACATGAGCTTTGGCGACGCTGACCTGAAACGGGCCCGGAAAGCCTCGGCCGATCTGACCAGGGGAATCGGGAAGGCGCCGCCGCTGCCCAACGCCATCCAGGTCCATCGGGGGTTCGACGCCGCCCAGTTCGGCGACCTCTCCCCGGGGATGACCGTGACCGACAAAGGTTTCGTGTCGACCTCGCTGACCTCGAGCGGGGTCGCGTCGGTCGGGCGGGCGACTCGACCCGGGCGGATGCGGATCGAACTCCCGGCCGGGACCAAGGCCGGCGCCGGCAGCGCCCGGGAGCTGATCCTCCCCCCCGGCTCGTCGTTCGAGATCCTCGGGGTCGGCCAGCAGGACGGGGAAACGGTCGTCGATGCCCGCCTCGTCGGGGGTGGCGGCTGATGGCCAGGATCAACCGGTACGTGTGGGATCGCGCCGATGTGGAGATCGCCAGCAACGGCCATCGCGCCGCTGCCGCTGCGGATCTGGCCGTGTTCGCGGCCCCGCATCAGCCCCGCGACCGCCGGGGCCGCTGGACCGACGGCCACGGTGGCGATGGCGGGGCTGGGCATCCGGATCTGACCCGTAGCCTGGTCACTGAGATCGGCCTGGACCCGGATACCGCCCGGCGGGTCCAGGCGACCACCGACCGGCTCGCCGACCGGTACGGCCCCGAGATCCGCCGGGCCGAGTACATGCCAGCGAAAGGGCCGGACGGGAAAGATATGTCGCAGGCGGTCGCGGCCATGGACGACCGCGGCGTCCTCTACGTGAACCCGTTCAAACTCAACGATCAGGTCGCCGCCCGGGCCGTCAGCACGGGTCATGGTGCCCACGGCGACGAAACCCTTGAGGGAATCATCACCCACGAGTACGGCCACCGGATCATCCAGGGTCCGGACCAGTCGCGGCGGGCCGTCCCGGCCAACACGGCCGCGTGGGAGACGGCCTACAAGTCCGGTTACACCGGGACCCCCAAACAGATCAAACAGGATCTGTCCTCCTATGCGCTGACCAACCAGGCCGAGCAGGAAGCCGAGATGTTCTCCAACTACCTGCGCGGTGGCAGCCACCGGGCACCGTGGGTGAAGGCGTGGGGTGACACCTTCGACCGGGAGTTCGGCGCCCGTACCGATGTGCGGGTCGCCGCCGCCGGCCCTCCCGCCGACGAGGGGGAGCCGCGGTGGATGACTCCCGGGTTCATCATCCCCGACACCGACCAGCCCGAACCCCCAGCCAATCGGGCGGCGACGGCCACCGAGTCGTTCGAGGCCCCCGGCCAGCCCCGCGACCGTCGAGGCCGGTGGGCCCCAACCGGGAAGCCGCTGGCTCAGGCGACCCCCGGTGGGAAAACCCCTGGCGACGCCGCCGAGGTTGAGGCCAACTACCAGGGGGTCCTGGACCGAGCCCGGAAGGACGGCACCCTCACCGAGGCCAAGGACTGGTACGCCGACCAGCACGACGCCATCGGGACGTGGGCCGCCACCAAGGACGTCGACCCCCAGACGTTCGCGGCCATGGTCGCAGCGACGTCACCGCGGATGATGTGGGAGACCAAGACCGGCCGTAAGGTCAATCTCGAGGCGGCCGCCAAGGCGGTCGATGTCGCCCGCGCCTACCCGCATCTGTCCGGGGACGAGGCCGCCCGGACGGTAGCCTCACCCGGGATGCTCCGCAACTCCCTCGCCAACGCCGTCGACATCTACCACGGTGCGCCGGCGGACACGGTCCTCCGCGGCCCCAAGGTGCGGAACTTCTACAATAACCTGACCTACGTGAACAGCACCCCGGGGGTCACGATCGACACCCACTTGGTCCGCGCCGCCGTAGGTGACCCCCACCTGGGTGACAAGGAGGTCGCCAAGTACACCACGGGGGCCGCCTACAACTGGACCGCGGACCGGGTCCGCCATGTGGCCAGCCGCAACGGCCTTAGCCCAGCGGAGGCCCAGGCGGCGATCTGGACCGAGTGGATCGAGGAAGCAGCGTGACCGCCTGGAAACCCCACGGTCGCCCGCTGGACGTGGACGAAACCGCCGGGCTGGTTGAGGTGCCCTATACCGACGCCGAACTCGCCGCCATCACCGACTGGCTGGACACCCCCCTCCCCGACACAGAAGCGGCCACCACCGCCACCGAGCCGTTCATGGCCCCCGGCCAGGCCCGCGACCGTCGGGGCCGCTGGACCAGGGGCGGTGGTGGTGGGGGGATCATCCCGATCACCGCTGCCGAGGCCCGCGGGAACAGCCGCCCGGTGTCGGCGGCAGAGTTCGACCGGATCGCCGCCGAGGGCCGGGACCGCCTGCAGGCCCTCCGCGACCACCGGTCTCCTCCGGAGGGGTTGGACATGCACTGGGATGATGTCCGGGCGACCGCTTATGCTGAGAGTCAGAAGTCGTGGGGTGGGGCCACCTTCGACGCCCATACCGGCCGAACCGTCCAGCCAACCAAGGGCTATGTCCTGTCGATCAAGAACCGGTCGGACTCGGTCACTGTGGAGGAGGGGGCCAGCCGGGCTGACTTCGACCGGGCCATGGACACTGCCCGCAGCCGGTTCGGTGACGAGCTGAGCATGCAGGGAGGGCACCTCGGGGTGTTCCACGACGACGACGAACACCGGATCGACATTGACCCGGTGATTGTTGTCGACAGCCTTCACGAGGTGGAGACGATCGGGGCGGCCACCCACGCTATCGGGGGTGCCTACAGTTTCGAGGACGGCAATGGCTACTGGCCCCCCCATATCGCGGAGGCGGCAGCCGCGGCGGTGACCCCACCCAAGGAGGGGGAGCACCACTGGCGTGGGCTGGGTGAGTGGTACCGCAACGTGCGGGAAACCCAGCACACCGGCCAGGCTAGGCAGGCGTCAGCCGCCCCCCAGACGAGTGAGATCACCGGCCAGGATGTCGAGGTCAGCGGTGGCAAGGCGACCGAGGAAGCTGGGGCGGTTACAATCCCGGTGGCGGGCAGCCAGGAGGGACCGATGCCCTGGAAGACCCGCAGCGACCATCCGGACTGCTCCGGCTTCGCCGTCGTCAACAGCGACACCGGCAAGATGGTGCCGGGTGGCTGCCACAAGACGAAGAAGGACGCCGAGGCGCACAGCCGGGCGCTGTGGGCGAATGCTGGGGACGAGGCGGCCGCCGCCCACGATCTGCTGCACTTCGCCGAGGCGGACAACTCGACCTGGGATGCGAACGCGGCCATGAGCGCCTGTGACAGCGCGTCCTGCTATCGGGCGATCTGCGCCGGTCGTAAGGCCGGCCCCCCCGACCAGCGGAGCTCGTGGGCGCTCCCGCACCACAAGACGGCCGGGGGCCCCCCGAACGCGAACGGGGTCCGGGCGGCCCTGGCCCGGTTTTCCTCAACCGAAGGCTTGACCAATGCGGGCGCGGCCCGCCGACACCTGGAGGCGCACATGGCCGCCATCCGCGGCAACTCCGCCGTGCTCGACACCCTCGGCGATACCCTGACCGATGCCGGCGAGGCGACTGAGGAGCTGGCCGACCAGAGCAAGGGACACTGCCCACCCGGGAAAGTCTGGAACCCGGCCCTCGGCCGCTGCGTCAGCCCCCCGAAGGCGAAGACCAAGATGGGCACCGAGGCCGAGGAGACCGAGCAGCTGGACGTCGAGGAGACCGAGACGCTAGGCGGCGACCCGAACCCGGGCACCGCGAAGGACAAGCGGCTCAAGCGCAACCGTAAGCGCGACAAGATGGCCGCCGACCCGACCGAGTCCGCCGAGGACGGCGCCTGGGAAGGAATCCTCACCGTCGAGGGCATCCCGACCGGCGACGGCCGCGAGTTCGCCCCCGACAGCCTCGTCTTCGCCGACATGCCCCTCCCCCTCACCTACCAGCCCCCCACTCACGGCGGCGAACCCGGCCCAGCGATCGACGTCGGGGTCATCGACGAGGTGTGGCGCGACGACGGCGAACCTCGGGTGATCCGCGGCCGGGGCCGGTTCGACATGAAGGACCCGGTCGCGGCCGACTACCACCGCAAGGTCGACGAGGGGTTCCTCCGCGGCATGAGCGTCGACCTCGACGACCTCGACCCGATCACCGATGTCGAGCTCGCCTGGTCGGACGCGGTCATCGCCAAGGCGGCCGAGGCCGGGGTCGGTGAGGACGAGGTCCCGATGCTGTTTCCGCCGTCCAAGCGGATCTTCCACAAGGCCCGTGTCCGGGGGGCGGCGCTGCTGTCGATGCCGGCGTTCGTCGAGGCCCAGATGGTGACCGTGGGGAACAAGCCGCCGCCGCTGCCCGACCTGGAGCAGATCGAGGTCGCCGCCCGCGCCGAGCAGGCCGCGACCGAGGAGAAGGAGCGCGAGGCCGTGACCGCCGCCGCCATCGTCACCCGCCTGGACGAGTTCCGACCCCCGACCGAATGGTTCGAGAACCCGCAGCTCGGCCAGCGGACCCCGATCACCGTGACCGACGAGGGCCGCGTCTACGGGCACGCCTGGCGGTCCGGCGAATGCCACATCGGCTACGGCGGCGAGTGCGTCACCCCACCGGAGGAGGACGAGTTCCCGTTCTTCACCCAGGGGTCGGTGCTGTGCGCCGACGGGTCGCGGGTCGCAGTCGGGCAGATCACCATCGGGACCGGCCACGCTCCCCTCCGCCTCGGCCAGCGCGCCGCGGCCGAGCACTACGACAACACCGGCGCCGTGGTCGCCGACGTGGCCATCGGGATGGACCGGGTCGGCGCCTGGGTCGCCGGCTGCCTCCGCCCCGGCGCCACCGCCCAGCAGGTGTACGCGCTGCGGGCGTCCGGGCAGGTCTCCGGCGACTGGCGGTCCATCGGTGGGCGCCTGCGGCTCGTCGCCCTACTCGGCGTGAACGTGCCCGGGTTCCCGGTGCCGCGGGCCGAGGCCCGGGTCGCCGGCGGGCAGGTGCAGGCGCTGGTCGCGGCGGGCATGCTGGACGTGGGTCCGAAGGTCGACTGGGAGGCCGAACTGGAGCAGCGGGCCCTGCGGTCGATGCGCGACAAGGCACTGGCCGCGTTCGGCGACGACTAACGGGAGGCGATCAGCGTGGGTTGTGGATGTGGGGCGCAGGGGAAGCAGCAGGTGACCGTGCCGAAGGACGTACCGCAGGTTGGCGGCAACCAGCCCGACAGCCCCAAGAAGTAGCGAACGGCCCGGGGCGTAGCCGTACCCCGGGCCGCAGCTATCGTCAGCCGGTCAGAACTTCCAGGCGCCGAGCCGCTTGCCGTCGTAGTCGGTGATCACGATCTCACCGTGCCGGGAGCGGATGTCGAAGATGACCCAGCCCTCCGACTTCTCGCCCTTGCTGAGGGTGGCGTAGTCCAGGGTCGGCTCGAACCCGTCCGGGCAGCAGGCGTCACCGCTGTAGTGGTGGCCGCCCTGGGCGACGTGCAGGTCGCCGTAGACGGTGTCGACGCCGTCCTGGAGGGCCTTGACCTTCACCCACGCGCCCATCCATAGGCCGTGCTCGGGGGTGTTGTACTCGTCTCCGCTGGAGAACCGCAGGCCCTCGTGGTGCGACGGCGAGGTCGGCCCGCCGACGGTGACCTCGGCCACGGTGTCGCCGAACCCGTCGGTCATCTCCAGGGTCTCTCCGACCTGGACGACCGGCGGCCCGGACGGCGCCTCGGTCGCTGGCGGCTCGGTGTCGGTCGTGGGTGGCTCGTCGCCGAGGGGCTCGTCGGCGGCGATGGTGGTCGGTGCGGGGCGGGCGTCGCGGGAGACCCCGGTGTCGACCGCGGCGATCAGGCTGCCGAGGACGAGAATGCCCATGAGCCCGAGAAGCGAGAGCGCGGCGGTGACGACGAACCAGGTTCGCCGCCAGAGCGGCTTCTTCGGGCCGGTCGGTGGTGGTGGGGGCGGCTGGTAGCCGGGTTCCCCCCAGGTCGGGGTGGTCATGGCGGGTCCTCCTTGGGGTTGGTGCTGTTAGGGATGGCTACTCGTCATAGATCGACGGTCGCGGGATGCCGTCCTCGGTCCCGTCCGCGGTCCGCTTGGCCACATACGCCTCCGGCCGATCCTTGTACGCGCGGGCGTTCGCGGCCGCGTACGCGGCCCGCTTCCTGACCTCTGAACGCCGCCACGACGCCCGTCGGCACCTGCGGCACAGCCAGCGCCGCTGCCACCGATCCCAGTAGGCGTTGCCGCCCTCGACCAGAT
>JBKPOX010000217.1:0-23933 GCA_046733335.1 Actinomycetota bacterium
GGTAAGGGCGGCAACGTCACCGCCGCCACCGAGGCAGCGCTGAGCGTGGAGCCGCCGCCGCGGATCGTCCTGCTCTGCGACGGCGACCTGGGGAGCTCGGCGGCGCGGCTGGCGCCGCTGGTCGAGGCGGTCGAGCGGGGCGAGTGCGACCTCGCGGTGGCGGCGTTCAGCCGGCGCCTCGGCGGCGGCTTCGGGATCGCGCTCGGCTTCGCCCGCTGGGCGATCGCGCGCCTCTGCGGGGCCGTGACCGAGGCGCCGATCTCCGGCCAGCGGGCGCTGCGGGCCGAGACCCTGCGGGCGGCGCTGCCCTTCGCCCGGGGCTACGGGATGGAGATCGGGATGACCGTCGACGCCGTCCGCGCCGGGTACCGCATGCGCGAGTACGAGCTGGACCTGGAGCACCGCGCCACCGGCCGCGACCTCGCCGGCTTCCTCCACCGCGCCCGCCAGCTCCGCGACTTCGCGCGGGTTTTCCTCTCGCGCCTGCGGCGCCGCCCCTGAGAGCATCGAGCGTGGCCGCGTTAGGCTGAGGTGACGATGAGGAGGCGGGGGAGGAGGATCGGGACGTTCGTCGCGCTGGCACCGCTCTTCCTGCTGGCCGCGGTGCCGGCCAGGGCCGAGCTGACCGAGCGCGGCGACCTCTTCGTCAAGTTCGACGGCGGCCTCACCCCGCAGGCGCTGCCGCGCAACTCGCGGGGCCCGATAGCGGTCAGCGTCGGCGGGATCGTCCGCACGCTCTCAGGCGAGCGGCCACCGACGCTGCGAGAAATCTCGATCGCGATCAATCGCGGCGGCATCATCGACACCCGCGGCCTCCCCCGCTGCCGCTGGGGACGGATCAAGGCGACGACCTCCGAGCAGGCCATGCAGGCATGCGGCGCCGCCCTGGTCGGCCACGGCTACTACGACGCCGCGATGGCGTTCCCCGAACAGTCCAACTTCCCCCTGCACGGCAAGGTCCTCGCCTTCAACGCGATCGTCGACGGGAAAAGGGCGATCCTCGCCCACGTCTTCGGCACCGACCCGGCGCCGATGACCCGGATCGTCGTCTTTTACATCGAGCGGAGCCAGGGGACCTTCGGGACCACCCTCACCACCTACCTCTCGCCGACGGTGAACCGCTACGGCTACCTGAAGGAGATCAGCCTCAACCTCCACCGCACCTTCCTCCGCGGCGGCGAGAAGCGCAGCTACCTGAGCGCCAAGTGCGCCGCGCCGGCCGGCCTCGCGATCGGCGTCTTCCCCTTCGCCCGGGTCTCGATGGGCTTCGAGGACGGGCGCGAGCTCTCCTCGACCCTGATCCGCAGCTGCCGGGTGAAGGAGTGAGGGAGCGGGTTCCGGGTTGATCCTGGCGATCGACCAGGGGACGACTGGGACGACCTGCCTCGTCTTCGACGAGGGGGGAGCGGTCGCCGGCCGCGCCTACTCGGAGTTCGAGCAGTTCTTCCCGCGGCCCGGTTGGGTCGAGCACGACGCGAACGAGATCTGGGAGGTGACGCGGCGAGTCGCCGCCGAGGCGATCGCCGCCGCCGGGATCGAGGGATCCGAGCTGGCCGCGATCGGGATCACCAACCAGCGCGAGACGGTCGTCGCCTGGGATCCGCGGACGGGGGAGCCGGTCCACCGGGCGCTGGTCTGGCAGGACCGGCGCACCGCCGAGCGCTGCGAGGAGCTGCGGGCGGCGGGGCACGAGCCGCTGGTGCGGGAGCGCACGGGTCTCACCATCGACCCTTACTTCTCGGCGACGAAGATCGAGTGGCTGGCGCGGAACGCCGAGGGGGCGGAGCGGGCGGTCTTCGGCACCGTCGACTCCTGGCTGCTGTTCAAGCTGACCGGCCGCCACGCCACCGACTACACGAACGCCTCGCGGACGATGCTCTTCGACATCCGCGAGCTGGCCTGGGACGCGGAGCTGTGCGCCCTGCTCGGGGTCGATCCGGCGCGGCTGCCGGAGCCGCTGCCCTCCGCCGGCCTCTTCGGCACGACCGGCGAGTTCGGCGGCGAGGTGCCGGTGGCGGGGGTCGCGGGGGACCAGCAGGCGGCGCTGTTCGGCCAGGCCTGCCACCGCCCGGGGATGGCGAAGAACACCTACGGGACCGGCAGCTTCGTCCTCCTCAACAGCGGGGCGGAGCCGCCGCGGGCCCCGGAGGGACTGCTGGGGACGGTCGCCTGGGGCCTTGGCGGGGAGGTCGCCTACGCGCTCGAGGCCTCGATCTTCGTCACCGGCGCCGCGGTGCAGTGGCTGCGCGACGGCCTCGGGATCATCGGCGAGGCGGCGGAGACCGAGGCGCTCGCGGCCTCGCTCGAGTCCAACGACGGCGTCTACTTCGTCCCCGCGCTGACCGGGCTCGGCTCGCCGCACTGGGATCCCTACGCGCGCGGGACGATCGTCGGCCTCACCCGCGGCAGCGGCCGCGCCCACCTGGCGCGGGCGGCGCTGGAGGCGATCGCCTACGAGACGGTCGACGCGGTGCGGGCGCAGGAGGCGGCGAGCGGCGAGCGGCTGGAGCTGCTGCGGGCCGACGGCGGCGCCACCGCCAACAGCTGGCTGATGCAGTTCCAGGCCGACGTGCTGGGGGCGCCGGTCTCGGTGCCGGAGATCGCCGAGACGACGGCGCTCGGCGCCGCCTACCTGGCCGGGATCGCCACCGGCGCCTGGTCGCTTGGTCAGGTCGGGGAGATGTGGCGGGAGGCGGAGCGCTACGAGCCGCGGATGGAGGAGGCGGAGCGGCAGGAGCTGCTGGCCGACTGGCGGCGGGCCCTGGAGCGCTCCCGCGCCTGGGCGTGAGCGGCGCCGGCGTCCCGGCTACTCGTAGCGCTGCTCGACCCGCTCGTAGAAGTCCGGGTCGTGGCCCGGCGTGATCACCGCGTCGGGGAACTGACTGCGGAAGAGGCGCAGCTCCTGCAGCGAGCGGCGGTAGTTGTGGGCGTCCTGGGGCCGCGGCGGGCCCGCCACCGAGCCGTCGAGCTGGGCGAGCAGGTAGACGCAGTCGCCGCCGATCACGAAGTCGCGCTCGGCCAGGCGGGCGATCACCGACATGTGGCCGGCGCTGTGGCCGGGGGTGAAGGCGAGGCGGACGGAGCCGTCGCCGAAGAGGTCGAAGGTGCGGCCGAAGCTCGCGTAGGAGTCGATGTTGGCGCGGTCGAAGTCCACGGTGCGGTACTCGAAGGCGTAGTCGAAGTGGGCGCGGCGGTAGCCGTTCAGGGCCGGGCTCGGGCCGTGGGCGGCGGCCTGCCACTCGGTCTCGCTGACGACGAAGGTCGAGTTGGGGAACTCGGAGATCGCCGAGGTGTGATCGAGGTGCAGGTGGGTCATGACGACGACCGGGATCTCGCCCGGGTCGAGGCCGCGCTCGCGAAGCTGCGAGGGGACGTCTTCGCCGGGGGCGAGGGTCGGCTTGCCGAGGCGGGCGCCGAGCGAGCCGAAGTTCTCGCCCGGGTCGGTGGCGATCGAGGGGTGCAGGCCGGTGTCGACGAGGATCGCGCCGGCGCTGGGGTGGCGGATCAGGAACGAGGGCACCGGGACGGCGACCGTGTCGCCGCCGGTGAGGAGCGCCCGCAGCAGCTTCAGGGTGAGGAGGCGGCCGCCGGGGTCGACCATCATCTCCCGCCCCCAGTGCGCGTGGCCGGCGACCATCGGTTCGACCGCGACGGCGGCGCCGCGGCTGCCGCCGGCGAGCGGCTCGTGGAGCGGGTGGGGTTCGACGCTGACGCCCATCAGGAGGGGAATCTACGCGGCTAGGGGCGGCTATAGGCTTGGGCGCCGATGGCTGAAAGCGACCGTTCGCGGGTCTTCAGGGAGGGTCTTCTCGAGGGGCAGGTGTGCGCGGTCTCGGGCGCCGGCAGCGGCCTGGGGCGGGAGACGGCGCTGGAGCTGGCGCGGCTCGGGGCGACGGTCGTCGCCTGCGGGCGGCGCGAGGAGCCACTGGCCGAGACCGCGGAGCTGGCGGCCGGGCTGCCCGGCGCCTTCGAGCACGAGGCCCTCGACATCCGCGAGGAGGAGCCGGTCGGCCGCTTCTTCGACGGCCTCCTCGAGCGCCACGGCCACCTCGACGTCCTCGTCAACAACGCCGGCGGCCAGTTCCTCAGCCCGGCGGAGGCGATCAGCCCCAAGGGCTTCCGCACCGTGATCGAGCTCAACGTCAACGGAACCTGGCTGATGACCCACGCCGCCGCGACCAAGGCCTTCATCCCCCAGGGCGGCGGCAAGGTCCTCAGCGTCACCCTCTCGCCCCACAACGGGATGCCGGGCATGGTCCACTCCGGCGCCGCCCGCGCCGCGGTAGAGAACATGATGCGGACCCTGGCGGTCGAGTGGGCCCGCTTCGGGATCAAGACCGTCGCCCTAGCCGCCGGCCAGTTCGCCACCGAGACGCTGCTGACCAAGTATCCCCAGGTCGTGGTCGAGAACCTGGAGCGCTCGATCCCGATCGGCCGCGCCGGGCGGCCGGAGGAGATGGCCTGGCTCGTTGCCTACCTCGCCTCCCCGGCCGGGGACTTCTACTCCGGGACGACGATCACGATCGACGGCGCCCGCGACAACTGGGCCGGGCCGTGGCCGCCCGAGGCGATCACGACGGAGAGCGGCGAGCCGGTCGCGGAGGAGCGTCGCAAGTGATCCGAGGGCGCAGCTTTGCGAGTGCGAACTGGTGTGGGTGCTCCCTTGCAGGAGAAATTGCTCATTCCGAGTTCGGCAGCCGCCCGTAAAGACACACTTCCTTGACCGGCACCTGCGCGTCCGGTAGGGCTGAATGCGGCAAGGCGGGGTCGGCTGGTCCTGAATCCCCGCCGACCCCTGCGAGAAAGGCCCAGCGGAGAGGAGATGCCTCCGCCGTGGCTTCAGTGAAAGGTAAAGCAATGAGCAAGAAGTTGGTGCTGCTCGCCTTGGTCGCAGCCAGCACAGCATCGTTTGTCATGCCGTCTATGGCGGCGGCCGGCGAATGGAGTCTCGATGGCGCCGGCAAAATCGAAGGCGTGAACAAAACGATCACGACCTTGACACAGGAAGGAAGCGCTACCACCGTCGAATGCACGGAAAACGCAGTGGTCGGGAAATACACCACCGCGAAAACAGGGGAAATGTCAATCGCTTTCGGCAATTGCAAATCGGGTCTGGCCAAATGTAACTCGGCGGGCCTCCCGGAAGGGGTAATCGAAACGTTCCCGCTCACCTTCCATAACGTGATGCTGGAGGCAACAGGCGCCGCAGGCTATCCGAACGGCACACCAGGCATCCTGATCACACCGAATAGCGGTAACGGAGAATTCGCCACATTCACCTGTGGAGGTTTTACCGTCGTACACATCAAGGGCAACGGTTTGATTGGCGATTTGACACGGAGCTGTGGCACGGTTGTGGCAGCCAAAGCCAACATTACGATGGATTTCGAAGCCGCGGTTCAGGGCCGACAGAAATGGATGACAGTCACAACAGCTGGCACGGTCTATGACCTACTCGTTCAAACCACACCGGACACCACAAGGACAGGGTCTCTGGACGGAGAAATCGCAGTTCACCTCGAAAACGACACGACGATCACATGTCCGTGAGGAAAGGCAGGTCCTAGCACATGAACGAGCTCGGGCCGCGTTTGCGGCCCGAGCTCCCGCTAGCGCGGCTCGAGGATTACGAGCGGGATCTCGCGCTCGGCCCGGGCGCGGTAGTCCTCGTAGGGGCGGTATATGGCGACCGCCTTCGCCCAGAGCCGCTCACGCTCCTCGGACCGGGCCTGGCGAGCATGGACGGCGCGGTGCTCGGAGCCGATCTGCACGGTCGTGTCCGGATGGGCAATCAGGTTGTGGAACCAGGCCGGGTGCTTTTTGTAGCCCCCCTTGGAGGCGATGACGACGACGTTGTCTCCGTCCTCGACGTACTGCAGTGGCGAGCTGCGATGTATGCCGCTCCTGGCGCCGACGTGGTCCAGGAGCAGCATCCGTCCTCGCAGGCCGGGGATCCTGTGCCCCAGGCGTCCACCCGTCCTCCGGTAGAGGAACGTGTGGACGCCCATGGCGCGGCGCAGCACCGGCCAGCTGCGCGCCGCCAAGTCGAGGTAGCGCGGCGGCCGCCGCGCCCCGCCCTCGCTCAGGTGTACATCCCCCCGAACATGCCCCCGGTGACGTTGAGCACCTGGCCGTGCATGTAGTTGGCGAGCGGGGAGGAGAGGAAGAGGACCGGCCCGGAGGCCTCCTCCGGGGTCGCCGGGCGGCCAAGCGGGATGATCGCCGAGGCCATTTGCCGCATCTGCTCGGGGATACCGAGCTCGACCTTCTCGCCGCTCGGGGTGGTCATCTCTTCGCCCTGCTCCTTGGCCTGGGTGAGGCGGGTTTCGACGAATCCGAAGGCGACAGCGTTGACGTTGATCTTGAACTGACCCCACTCCTTGGCCAGCGTTTTCGTCAGCCCAACTACGCCCATCTTTGCGGCTGAGTAGTTGACCTGGCCGGCATTGCCCATCATGCCGGAGGTCGAGGAGACGTTGACGATCTTGCGGAAGACCTCCCTGCCCTCGTTCCGCTCGGCCTTGGCCGCCTCGCGCCAGGTGGGGGCAAGCGCGCGGGCGACGCGAAAGGGAACGATCGTATGGATGTCGAGCATCGCCTGGAACTGCTCGTCGGTCATCTTGTGGGCGACACCGTCCCAGGTGTAGCCAGCGTTGTTAACGACGATGTCGACCGCGCCGAAGGCGTCGTTGGCGGCTGCGACCAGCGCGTCAGCGGCGCCCTCCTTGGTCAGGTCGCCAGCGTGGACGGCGGTCTCGCCGTCAATCTCCCCCGCCGCCTGCTCGGCGACGTCGGCGTCGAGGTCGTTGATCAGCACCTTGGCGCCCTCACTAACAAACAGTTCCGCGGTCGCACGGCCGATGCCTCGCGCCGACCCAGTGACGATCGCCGCTTTCCCATCCAGAAGTCCCATAACTCCCTTTCTTCGATCGATGAAAGTCGGCAGGGAGGCTATCGGGATCGATCGCTCCTGGCCGACTGGCCAGTCGGGCTAGACGCCGCCGTCCTCGTCGATGACGGTCGAGGGAGGGTGGCGGCGATTCCCACAGATGGCCGCCGGGATCAACGAAGAACCCGTTGTAGCCGTCCCAGAAGCCCTTGCCGGGCTGGCAGCCGAGTCATCGGAACATGGATCGTTTGGAGCGAGTCGACACTTGTAGCCTTGAGGCTGCGCCGTCTTCTTCAGGAGCATGATCATCTAATCAACGGCGCCCGCTTCTTTGGCCTGGTGCAACTTTGCGAAAACGATCCTCCAGCTTTTCGCCGTTTACAGCCCGAGGTCAAAGCAAGCTCATTGGGTCCGCGCCTAAATCACCAGCACTTCTTGACCAGACAGCCCATGGCCGGTACGGCTGGTGAGGCAAGGCGGGGGTCGGCAAGGAAAAGTGTAGATCCACTGACCCGCGCACCAAGGTCCAGCGGAAGGGCTCGAAGCCCTCCGCCGGATCTCAACCGAAAGGTGAACCATGAGCAAGAAGTTGATACTGCTCGCAGTCGCTGCGGTCAGCGCCGTTCTGTTCGCGCTGCCAGCGGTCGCGTCGGCCGAAACCTGGCACATCACGAAAGCCGAAAAATTCACGGCACACGGCGGGCATGCCCTCCTGACAGTGGACATGCCAGAAGCAACCGAGATCACATGCCAGTCAAACACGGCGACCGGCGAATACGAAAACACTACAACAGGCAAAAACCTGGTGCTCACGTTTCATCAATGCGAAGTTGCTGGTACCGGCGGCTTCATTCCTTGCAATACCCCAGGGCTACCCTCCGGCACAATTAGAACGACAGCCCTGACGTTTCACAACATCATGGTCGAGAAAGAAAAACCGGCCATTCTCATCACACCGAACAATGGGCACTTCGCAACATTCAACTGCCCGTTCATCCATATCAATGTGAGGGGCAACGGCATCATCGGCGAAGTCGAGAAAAAATGCGGCGAAAGCTCCAAAGAAGCCGGCTTGAGCTTCACGTCGGTAGATACAGGTACACAGACCTGGAGACAGATCACAACAGCAGGAACGGTTTTCGATCTGACCTCGAGCAAGAATGGGGAACCTCCCTTTACAGCGTCTGAGGACGCCACAGGGATGGTCACATTTGGAAGCAGCCAAACGATCACCTGCACAGCCTAGAGTTTGTTATTGGATCCCTAGCTGACTTGAGCACGGGGCCGCTTTCGGCGGTCCTGTGTCTTAATCCCGGGAAGACCTGAAGTACCTTAATAGAGTGCACGGCCGAAAGGTTGTCAATGGCGTTTTGCCAGGGAGAACCCTACCCATGAACTCACCAAGAAGGAATGCAGATTGCGGGTCTGCAGGTGTCTCTGTGCGAAGGCGCTCGAAGGTCGCCTCGACTCGATTAGCCACGACGTGTACGTCAGCGAGAAATAACCTGACCACCGCCTTTCACGCCGATGGTCGACCGTCCGGGTTCGCAGCGGGTCCCGGCGCCGGCAGCAATGAACCTGGCGGGTTCAACGAGCTCATTGGTCTCGCGGTCGATAGGTACGGCACCCGTCTATGCCGGCGACTACCCCTCTATGGTCAGGCTCTTTGGCCACACTGGCGAATCACTCCCGCAGTTCGAAAGCCAGACTCGACGCTTGAGGAGGCATGGGAAGCACTGCTAGCTGTAGATGCCAGCCACGCAGTCCCGGCGTCTCGTAGCCGCTGGATGAGGCGGTGACTGAGTCCATCGTCCGGTAGGCGCGTGTGTGGAGGTCGGCAACGCGTTGAAGGGCAGGTCGGATCCGGTCGGCCAGCTCGAGGTAGAGGATCTTCGGCCTGCTCTGCGCCCGCGTGCTCAGGTGTACATACCCCGACCATGCCGCCGGTGACGTTCAGCACCTAAACTGTGCATGCAGTTGGCGAGCGAGGAGAGGGAGAGGACGGGTTGCCTGCTGGGGGGTGGCAGGCTGGCCTACGCCGGCGTCAAGGCCGTTGATCAGCACCTGGGGAGGTTGGCTTGCGGCCGATCGCGGCGTCCGCAACGCGGCCTATTGATCACCGCGTCTCTCGGTGAAGAGGGGAAGTTGAAAGCGAGGTCTTCCAGCCCCGGAACTCTGGACGCTTTGCACTCGGCGGGTCGGCACCCTCCCAGAGCGCGAGCACCATCTCGGCCTGCCAGAAGAACGACCTCGTAGCCGGACTCATGTAATCCGGTCGATAGCTGGGTAGAAGCCGGTGCGACGAGGTTTGCGAGGCGAGGGAAATCCGATTTGACGGCTGCCTCACGGAGGGGACCTAAGTCCCCGGAACCACAGCCGCGACGGTACAGTAAACTGATGGCCGCTCCGTTCGCCAGGACGCAATTTTGAGAGGGCGACCTGCCAGCTTTCCGCCATTTGCAGGCAGAGCCTCTGGCTAAGACCCAGGGACCAGCCTTGAGCAGGCAGTTCTTCTTGACCAAGCGTCTTTCGGTCTGGTACGGCTACAGCGCAAAGGCGGAGTCGTCAAAAGGAGGTCCGCCGACCCGCAAACACGTTCAGCGGAAGAGGCTCGAGATCTCCTGCCAGACCTGAATTGAAAGGTGAACCAATGAGCAAGAAGTTGATGCTCCTCGCACTCGCCGCGGTCAGCGCCGTTCTGTTCGCGCTCCCAGCGGTCGCGTCGGCCGAAACCTGGCACATCACGAAAGCCGAAAAATTCACGGTACACGGCGGGCATGCGATCCTGACATTTGACGAACCAGAAGCAACCGAGATCACATGCACGTCAAGCACGGCGACCGGCGAATACGAAAACACCACAACAGGCAAAAACCTGGTGCTTACGTTCCACGGATGCGAATATGCTGGTAGCGGCGGCTCCCTTCCCTGCACCACCCCAGGGCTACCCTCCGGCACAATTAGAACGACAGCCCTGACGTTCCACAACATCATGGTCGAGAAAGGAATACCGGCCATCCTCATCACACCGAACAATGGGCACTTCGCAACATTCAACTGCCCGTTCACCCATGTCGAACTGAGGGGCAACGGCATCATCGGCGAGGTCGAGAAAAAATGCGGCGAAAGCTTCAAAGAAGCCGGCTTGAACTTCATGTCGGTAGCCACAGGTACACAGACCTGGAGACAGATCACAACAGCAGGAACGCTGTTCAACCTGACCTCGAGCAAAAACGGAGGTACCGCCAAAGCAGCGTCTGAGGACACCACAAAAAAAGTCACATTCGGAGCCAGCCAAACGATCACCTGCACAGCCTAGAGTTTGCTGTTGAATCTCTAGCTGACTAGAGCCCGGGCCGCTTCGGCGGCCCGGGGCTCTTTTTTAGCGACGAAGAGGTCCTGAAGAAATAGGTGCGGGTCGCAGGGGGTCTCTGGTTCTGGGTTACTACTGCTGTGCTGCTCGGGGGTCTTGCCACGAGCGGTTCCGCCCCTCACATCTCCGGGAACCGCGTCACTGGCCTCAGCTTCTTCGGCTGCGAGGGCTGCTCGCAAGCGCCGTCGACTCGATCAGCCACAATGTCCACATCACGAGCAAAACGCGATCACCGCCTATCACCCGACGGTGAGCCGGCTCAATTCACGGCAGGTCTTGGCGCCGGCAGCAATGGAATTGGCGGGTTCAACGAACTTGTTGGTCTCGCGGTCGACAGATACGGCACCATCTAGGGGGTGACTACCCCTATACGGTCAGGCTCTTTGGTCACTCTGGCGAACCATTCACGCACTTCGAAAAGCCAGGGCCCGAATGCTCGAAGAGGCATGGGAAACACCGCTAGCTGTAGATTCCAGCCACGTTGTTCCCGGCGTCCCGTACCCGCTAGATGGGCCGGTGGCTGAGTTCATCGCCCGGTAGGTGCGGGTGTGGAGGCCGGCGACGCGTTGCAGGCCAGATCCGGTCAGCCAGCTCGGTGGAGGACCTTCGGCCTGCTCTGCGCCGCGAGCCCAGGTTTATATCCCCCGAACATGCTGCCGGTGACGTTAAGCACCTGGCCGTGCATGTAGTTGGCGAGCGGGGAGGAGAGGAAGAGGACCAGCCGAAGGCCTCCTCCGGGGGCGGCAGGGCGGCCGACGCCAGCGTCGAGGTTGTTATCAGCACCTTGGCGCCCTCGCTCATAAACAGCTCCGCAGTGGCGCGGTCGATGACGCGCGTCGGGCCGGTTACGATCGCGGCTTCCCATCCAGAAGTCCTATTACTCCTTTTCTTCTTCCATCGATGAAAAGTTGGCGGGAGGCCATCGGGATTGACCGCCCCTGGCCGACTGGCCAGTCGGGCTTCAGCCGAGGCGATGCCGCCGTCCTCATCGGCGACGGTCAACGCGGGTGGCGGGCGATTTCCCACGGGTGGCCGCTGGGATCGACGAAGAAGCCGTTGTAGCCGCTCCAGAAGGTCCCGCCGGCTCCAGGCTGATCGTGGCGTCGGCGGCGCGTGCCTTCTTGATCACTGTGCCGGTCTCGGCAGGGAGGCCGCCAGGTTGAGTGCGAGGGTGACGCCCCCCAACCCCGGGTCCTCGACCGCGCTGTCCTAGCTAGCTAGGTGAGGCGGCTGTGGTACCAGAGAGCTAGAGCCATGTCACCGGCCGGGAGGAAGACCGCGTCGTCGTCTGGCTCGGCTTCGGTGGTCCAGCCATAAGCTTCATGGAATCAGCGGGCAGGGGCGAGATCGCTCCAGACGGAATGGCGACATCGCACCAGGTCTCGGGGACCCAGAGCCGCGCCGGTACAGCCATGAGTCCGATGTCCGCTTCCTTTCGCCGGGGCGCAATTTTGCGAGGATGACCTACCAGCTTTCCGTCATTTGCAGGGAGAGCCCCCGGCCAAGTCCCAAGGAGCAGCCAGCAACGGACAGCTCTTCTTGACCAAGCGTTGCTCGGTCGGATAGAGATGTTCGGGCAAGCGCGGGGCGGCAGACAGAGCGATTCGCCGCTCCGTAAATAGGGCCAGCGGGAAAGGCTCCAGGCCGTCCCGCCGGACCTCAACCGAAAGGTGAACCAATGAGCAAGAAGTTGATGCTCCTCGCACTCGCCGCGGTCAGCGCCGTTCTGTTCGCGCTCCCAGCGGTCGCGTCGGCCGAAACCTGGCACATCACCAAAGCCGAAAAATTCACGGCACACGGCGGGCATGCGATCCTGACAGTGGACGAACCAGAAGCAACCGAGATCACATGCACGTCGAACACGGCGGCCGGCGAATACGAAAACACCACAACAGGCAAAAACCTGGTGCTTACGTTCCACGGATGCGAAGTTGCTAAAAGCGGCGGCTTCCTTCCTTGCACCACCCCCGGGCTAAACACCGGCACAATTAGAACGACAGCCCTGACGTTCCACAACATCCTGGTCGAGAAAGGAATACCGGCCATCCTCATCACACCGAACAATGGGCACTTCGCAACATTCAACTGCCCGTTCACCCATGTCGAAGTGAGGGGCAACGGCATCATCGGCGAGGTCGAGAAAAATTGCGGCGAAAGCTCCAAAGAAGCCGGCTTGAACTTCACGTCGGTAGCCACAGGTACACAGACCTGGAGACAGATCACAACAGCAGGAACGGCCTTTGATCTGACCTCGAGCAAAAATGGAGGCGCTCCCGTTACAGCCTCTGAGGACGCCACAGGAAAAGTCACATTTGGAAGCAGCCAAACTATTACCTGCACATAGAGATTGCCGTTCAATCTCTAGCTGATTAGAGCCCGGGGCGGCTTCGGCGGCCCTGGGCTTCTTTGTAGACACGAGAGGCCTGAAGAACCTCACAACAGTGCACGTCCGAAAAGTTATCGATAAGGCATTTGCGGGGATAACCTTTATCCCATGAGCCCATCGCGCTCTAAAGGTCCGAACCGTCCGCAAGCTGAACGATATTAATGTAGCGAGGAGGGCGTATCTCGGTACGCCAGGGAGATGCGGCATCTGCCGGGTTGTGGGGGCAACGCCGTCATCATATTGGATAAGGGAGAAGGTAGATGCGGGTCTGCAGGGGTCTCTGGGTTCGGGTTACTATTGCTGTGCTGCTCGGGGGCCTCGCCACGAGTGTCACTGCAGTGTCTCCGGCGCTTGCCGCCGAACCCCTCCCTCAATACGAACGCAGCTTCGGCCCTGATGGCACCGAAGCGACCGGCTTCGAACATGCCGGTCCGATCGCCATCGACCAGAATACGCACGTCGTCTATGTGATCGACACGGTCGCCGGCTCGCTGCTCAAGTTCGACAGCGAAGGAGACCCGCTCCCATTCAGCGGCTCTGCGCCCTACATCTCTGGAAACAGCATCACGGGTCTGAGCTTTTTTGGTTGCGCCGGCTGCGCGCAGGTCGCTGTCGATTCGATCAGCCACGACGTCTACGTGACCAGCAATAACGCGATCACGGCGTTCCACGCTGACGGCGAAGAAGCGCTGTTTACTGCCGGCCCCGGCGAAGGCACCAATCAAATCGGCGGCTTTAACGAACTCATTGGTCTCGCAGTCGACAAGTTCGGCGTCATCTATGCGGGCGACTACCCCTACACGCTCAGGCTCTTTGGCCACTCTGGCGAACCACTCACGCAGTTCGAAAGCGAAGGCCCTACCGTTGCGAACCTCGCTGTCAATAACGACGGTGCCATCTACGCTAATGAGTACTTGGGCAAAGTCAACAAATTTGAGCCAAATATGTTTCCCGTCACCTCAGCGACGACCTATTCGTTCGCAGGAGCCGTCGATCCGAACACCTCCTACACCGTCGCAGTCGACCCGGCGAGCAACGACGTCTATATCGCCGAGTCCTCGCCCACCCCCCGAGTAGCCCACTACAGCAGCGAAGGCGTCCTGCTCGGGACCTTCGCGGCCCCAGGCGAAGCGGGCGAGATCGCAACCTCTGAGGGCGTGGCAGTCGACGGCGCCAGCGGCAACATCTTCGTCTCCAACTCCCCCGAAGGCGGCCTCTCCCAAGTGGAGCTCTTCGCTCCCTATAAAGGCGCTCCGGTGATCGCCTCGCTCTCGGTCGCGAACGTCAGTGCCGACTCGGCCACCCTGAGGGCGCGGATCAACCCTGGCCGGGCCGAGACCATCTACCGCTTCGAATACGGCCTCTCAGATTGCTCGCTCGGAGGATGCGTGAGCCTCCCGGCCGGCGGCGCCGGCATCGGCGACGGCCACAAAGGCGTCAGGGTCTCGCAGAGCCTCATGGGCCTTGAGCCCGACACGATCTACCACTACCGCGTGGTCGCCATAAACAAAGAAGGCGAAACCGCCTCCACGGACCGCACCTTCCACACCCAGACGGCGAGCCTTGACTTCCCGCTGGCCGACGGCCGCGCCTGGGAGATGGTCTCCCCGCCCGACAAGCATGGTGGAACGGTGGTCGGACCGGGCCCACTTGTTCAGGCCGCCGCCGATGGCGGAGGGCTTATCTACCCGAGCATCGGATCGATCGAAGAGGACCCCGAAAGCTCCCGCAGCTTCGAATCAACCTCGATCCTCGCTCGCCGCGGCCAAGAAAAATGGCTCTCAAGCGACCTTGCGCATCCCAACTCCGAAGAGGCGGTGATCCCCATCTCTTCTGAAGGCGAATACAAGATCTTCAATCGCGATTTGTCGCGGGCGCTGCTGGAACCGAAGGCTCGTACCCTGCTCTCGCCTGAGGCATACGAAAAGACGCCTTACGTGCGACTCAATACCGAACCGCCGGATTACGAACCGCTTATCACCCCTGCGGATGTTCCGCCCAATACTACGGGGAGGATCCTCACGATCGTGGGCGCCAACCGCGACCTCAGCCACGTGGCCGTCACTTCCTCGGTGCCCCTGGTTGCGGGAGCTCCTCCGGTCGGCCAACGAAGTCTTTACCTCTGGACCAGCGGACGTCTGCAACCGCTCAGCGTGTTGCCCGGGGGCGCGATCGTCGCGACTGACCTCGTCGGTTCCGGTCCAGGCGGCCTGAGGGGGGCGATCTCGGATGATGGCTCACGTGTGTTTTGGAGCACCGGAGAATTCGCTGGGACCTCCGCTGGCAACATAACGGGTCTCTATCTCCGAGACACCGTGACCGAAGAAACGGCGCGTATTGATGTCGAACAGGCGGGCGCCACGGGAGATGGTACCCCCCGCCCAACGTTCCAAGGAGCGAGTTATGATGGAACGGTCGTCTTCTTCACGGATTCTCAACAGCTGACCGAAAACGCTGGTACTAGTGGGCGCGACCTCTACCGCTGCGAGATCCCGTCCGGGCCGGTAGGCTTGAGCTGTACCAACCTCATCAATCTCACCTCCGAGATGCAGAACCCTGGCGAAAGCGCGGAAGTGCAGGGTGTTGCGCCAGGGGTTTCCGAGGACGCCAGAACGATCTATTTCGTCGCCAACGGCATTCTCGATGGCGCCCTCAACGAGGCTGGCGAAATGGCTGTTGCCCAGAAGCCGAACCTCTACGTCTGGCACCAGGGGGAGGACGTCCGCTTCATCGCCACCCTCTCACCGGCAGACCGCCGCGATTGGGGCGATGTTCTGGAACACGAACATCTGGAACACGAAGGCTTGCTCAGTGCAGCGAGCTCACCCAACGGCCGCTACCTCTCGTTTATGTCGCAGCGCAGCCTAACGGGGATGGACAACATCGACGCTGCCAGTGGCGAACCTGTCCAACAAATTTATCGCTACGACCTTGCCACTGACCACCTCGACTGCATCTCCTGCAAGCCCACCGGCGCTGCACCCGATGGCGAATTGATCCCAGTTACCACGGCCCTCAGGCGAGTCGAGGGCCTTGGCTACTGGAGGGGTGTTTGGGTGGCGGCCTTGCTTCCAGAACGTCCAGCTAAGGACGTGACCGCCCTCTCGTTTTACGCTCCTCGCGCCACGCTCGACAACGGTCGCGTCTTCTTCAACTCGATTGACTCCCTCGTTCCGGCCGACTCCAACAGCCAGTGGGACGTCTACCAGTATGAGCCGACCGGAACCGGTGACTGCACCACCGCATCAGGCGGCGCGGCAGTCGCCCGCTCTCCGCACGGCTGCGTTTCCTTGATCTCCTCCGGAACCGCCGAAGAAGAAGCGGGGTTTCTAGATGCCAGCGAAAGCGGTGACGACGCCTTTTTCCTGACGCCGGCCCAATTGAACGAAACCGATCGAGACCACGAGTACGACGTATACGACGCCCGTGTCGGCGGAGTCCCGGCAACGCTGCCCACGCATGCCGAGTGCCTTGGCGATGCCTGCCAGCCGCTGGCGCAGGCGCCGAGTGACTCGACCCCGGCGAGCGCAGCGCTCGAAGGCCGAGGGAATGTCAAGCCGAAGAGCAGGCGCTGCCCCAAGGGCAAGCACAAGGCGCGGCGCCACGGCAGGACCGTTTGCGCCCGCAAGCACCGCCACCGCCACAAGACCCACCAGCGAGGAGCCCGCCAGGGCGGGAGGGCCGGGCGATGAGTAGCAGGGACGGAGCGACTAGGCCCATGAACCGCCTTGCAACGAAGGAGACCTTTAGCATGATGCTGTCCCTTAAGCGACTCGCTCTCGCATTGCTGACGGCAGCCTCTCTCAGCGCCTTTGCGTTGCCGAGCGCGGGTGCGCTCGCCGCACCGTCCCCCTCTCCCTGGTGGCAGCTCCTCACCGCCAGTCGCCCGACCCACATGTGGACGGCGACGGACAACGTGCAGGAAGTCACGGCTGAAAAAGATCCAGCAAAGCAGATTCTCGTCGCCAAAATCGAAGTGGATGGGAAAGTGATCGGTTGCCTGGGGACCGGGTCGTTCTTTGGACAATCCGCAGATTTTTGGTGCAACTTCCTAGGTTACGCGCCACAAGCAACCGACACCGCCGAAGAGCTGGAACAGGTGCTGGAACCTGCCTTCGGAACGACGGCTGTCGAAGTCACGGGTGGCCCCGTCGCCGCCAATCCGTTCCTCGTGACGACTCCTGACCGATCGGCTCCGACGATTCACCTCGACGCCTTCTCGAACCAATTCAATACCTCCTTTGGATCGGCGAGTTCCAGGCCTTTGTCCCCTGGCGGCAGTGGCCGCCTCGTGTTGACGCTGACCAATCTCGGCGACGCGCCGGTCGACGCTACCTCAACGCCCGTCACGATCATCGACCGGCTTCCCGCCGGGGTTGAAGCGACGGGCGTCGAGGCCTTCGCGGGGCCGCTGGGGAGCGCTGGGACGGTGACGTGCGACGTGGTGCCCGCCGAGGTGTCCTGCGACTTCGAAGGGGAACTTCCCTCCTACGAAGCGATCGAAATCGAAGTCCTCGTCAGCCTCACTGACGAGCCCCCCACGCAGGTGGGGCCGGGCAAGGTCACCGTCACTGGCGGCAACGCTCCGTCCACCTCTGCGGTCCAGAACATCGAGGTGAGCCCGGAACCCGCACCGTTCGGGCTCGAATATTTCTCTGCCCGAGCCGAAGAGGAGGCAGGAGTTGAAGAGGAGAGAGGCACCGAGACGAGGCAGGCCGGTAGCCACCCTCTCCAATTTACTACCACGATCCAGCTCAACTCGGCGAGCCTTCCAGGGGCGCGGAAGAGTCTCGAGCAGCCGGCGCTGCCGCGCAACCTGCGCTTCTCGCTGCCAGCGGGATTCATTGGGAATGCTCGCGCCATGCCTACGTGCCCGATGGTCACTTTCCTCACTGCCAAAGCATTGGTCAACGAATGCTCCGACAGCGCCGCGCTCGGTGCTGCGTCAGTGACGGTGATCGAGGGGAATTTAGACGATTTGCTTCGAGTTGCTGTGCCCGTTTTCAATCTTCCGCCCAGCCACGGTGAGCCTGCACGGTTCGGCTTCATGCCTCTAGGGGTTCCGGTCACCGTTGACACCGAGGTGGATCCTGACAACGAGTCTCGGATCATCGCCTCGGTGCGCAACACGACGCAGGCCGCGAAATTTCTTGCCAGCACCGTGACCCTCTGGGGGGCGCCGGGCGACCCGCGCCACGACGCCTCCCGGGGCTGGAACTGCGTGCTCTACATCCTTCGAGGGACCGCCCCCTGCCAGCGCCCACCGGACCTGCCCGAAACCGCCTACCTCCGCATGCCCGTGCAGTGCGCCAGTCCGCTCGACTTCAAGGCCGAAATCGAACCCTGGAACTCCCCGATCGGCAGCCTAATCGACAGCGCCTCGTTGACCAGTGCTCCCCTCGAAGGCTGCAACAAAGTGCCGTTCGACCCCTCGATCGACGCCGCTCCCACCAGCAAGCTCGCCGAGAATCCCAGCGGCCTCGACTTCCGCCTCGCGATGCCCAACCACAACCTCCTGAACAAGGACGGGATCGCTGAAGGGCAGGCGAAGAAGGTCGAAGTCGAGCTGCCGAAAGGGATGACCGTGAATCCCTCCGAGGGAGAAGGCTTGGTCGGCTGCAGCCCGGATGAGTACGCGCGTGAGACCGCCAGCTCAACTCCGGGCGAGGGCTGCCCGGATGCCTCGAAGATCGGCACGATCCAGATCTCGACGCCACTGCTCGAGGAGGAAGCCCATGGCTCCCTCTACGTCGCGAGCCCCTTCGACAACCCGACCGGCTCGCTCCTCGCCCTCTACGTGGTCGCGAGGATCCCCGAGCGCGGGATCGTCGTCAAGCAGGCGGGTTCGGTCAAGCCCGACCCGGTCACCGGGCAGCTCACCTCCACCTTCGACGATCTGCCCCAGCTCCCCTTCAGCGAGTTCAGGCTCCATTTCAAAGAGGGAGCGCGGGCGCCGCTGGTGACCCCGGCGGCGTGCGGGACCTACGACGTGGTGGCCCGCTTCACCCCTTGGCACGCCGCCGATCCGAACAACCCCAAGCCAGCGGAGATCATCACCGAGACGAGTTCCTTCAAGGTGGAGCGGGGAGTCGACGGCGGCGCCTGCCCGGCTGGCGGCATCCCGCCCTTCCATCCAAGCCTCCTCGCCGGGACGATCAACAACGCCGCCGGGCGCTACTCGCCCTTCAACCTGCGCCTGACGCGCAAGGACGGCGAACAGGAGTTCACGAACTTCTCGATCAAGCTGCCGCCGGGTGTGGTCGGCAAGCTGGCGGGCGTCGGCTTCTGCTCGGATGCGGCGATCGCCGCCGCGAAGGCCCGCACCGGGCGAAACGGGGGAGCTGAGGAGCTTTCCTCCCCATCCTGTCCCGCGAATTCGCAGGTCGGGCGGACCCTGGTCGGCGCCGGCGTCGGCACGAGCCTCACCTACGTTCCCGGGAAGCTCTACCTAGCCGGCCCCTACCACGGCTCGCCGCTCTCGGTTGTCGCCATCACCGCGGCCAAGGTCGGCCCGTTCGACCTCGGCACCGTGGTGCTCCGGGAGGCGCTTCGGATCAACCCGGTGACGGCGGAAGTCTTCGTCGACCCCACCAACTCTGACCCGATCCCCCACATCATCCAGGGGATCCCGGTCCACGCCCGCGACATCCGCGCCTACGTCGATCGGCCCCAGTTCGTCCTCAACCCGACGAGCTGTGAACGGACCTCGACCGCGTCCACGGTCCTCGGTTCGGGTCGCGACTTCGGCTCCTCCGCCGACGACGTGCCAGTCACGGTCACCTCGCCCTTCCAGGCCGCCGATTGCGCCAACCTCGGCTTCAAACCGCGCCTGAAGCTGCGTCTGCGGGGCAGCACCACGCGCGGCGGCAACCCCGCCCTGCGGGCCGTGCTGCGGCCGCGGAAAGACGACGCGAACGCGGCGCGGATCTCCGTCGCCCTGCCTCACTCGGAGTTCCTCGACCAGGGGCATATCCGCACCGTCTGCACGCGGGTGCAGTTCAAAGCCGGCTCCGGCAACGGCTCCAACTGCCCGGCCGGCTCGATCTACGGCCGCGCCCGGGTCTGGACGCCGCTGTTCGACCAGCCGCTCGAAGGCCCGGTCTTCCTGCGCTCCTCCGAACACCCGCTGCCCGACCTGGTGCTAGCCCTCCACGGCCTCGTCGACATCCAGGCGGTGGGGCGGATCGACTCCGTCAACGGAGGCATCCGTACCACCTTCGACTTCGTCCCCGATGCGCCGGTGACCAAAGCCGTCCTCAACATGCAGGGCGGGAGGAAGAGCCTGCTGCAGAACAGCACCAACATCTGCCGCGGCAAGCACCGCGCCACGGTGAAGATGAAAGGGCACAACGGAAAGCTTCGGAACTTCCGCGCCCCGCTTCGGGCCAAGTGCTCGAAGAGGCATGGGAAGCACCGCTAGCGGGCCGGGCACGCCGTTACGGCAGACGGCCAGGGCCACGGTTGCGATCGTGGCCCTGCTGCTCGGCGTCGGCGCCACGGCCGGGGCGGAGGAAGTAACCCGAACCACCTACAGGGAAGCGGCCGAGCCGATCTGCGAGGCCAACACCAGGGCCAACGAACGGATCCTGGCCGGGGTGAGGGCGGAGGTAAAGCGGGGCGAGCTGGGGGTCGCGGCTAAGCGGTTCAGGCGGGCCGCGGCGGCGCTCCGCGGCACGCTTGGCGACCTGAAGCAGATCCCCCGTCCCCCGGCCGACCGCGCCCGCCTCTCGCGCTGGCTCGGGTTCGTCGCGGCTGAGGTCGAACTGCTGGAGAGGACCGGCCGCTACCTCGCCGCCGGCGAGAAGGGCGCCGCCGCGGGGATGGTGGTGCGCCTGAAGAGCGTCGCCAACCGAGCCAACAACGCCGTCTTCGCCTTCGAATTCGAGTACTGCCACTTCGAACCCGGCCGCTTCACCTAGGCCGATGCGCCGCCGCGTCGGAATGGCTGGCGCTCTGGCCCTGCTCGCGGCGCTCGGCCTCGCCGCGGTGGCCGCCGCCGTCGTGGTGCAGGCGGGCGGCCTGCGGATCACCGTCCTCAGCCAGATCATGCCGGTGAAGCTGCCGCGATCCGAGCCGGCGCCGATCGCCGTCTTCGTCGCCGGCCACCTGACGACCGCCGACGGCAAGATCCCGCCCCAGCTGCAGCGCCTCGAGATCGAGGTCAACCGGCATGGGCTGCTGCGCTCGCATGGCCTGCCGGTCTGCCACCCGCACCAGGTCCAGCCGGCGACCACCCAGCGGGCACTCGCCAACTGCGGCGACGCGCTGGTCGGCTCCGGCCGCTTCTGGGCCCACATCATCCTTCCCGACCAGGCGCCCTACCCGACCAAGGGGCGGCTGCTGATCTTCAACGGCCGCCAGCGCGAGCGGCCCGTCCTGCTGGCGCAGATCTACACCCACCACCCCTTCGACAGCGCCTTCCTGATCGAGTTCGCGATCCGCCGCATCTCCCGGCCTCCCTACGGCACCGAGCTCTCGGCGGCGTTCCCGGAGGCCCTCGGCGAATGGGGCTACGTGGACCGGATCAAGCTCACCCTCAAGCGCAGGTACAGCTATCGCGGCCGCAGGCTGAGCTACTTCAACGCCGCCTGCCCCGCGCCCAAGCCCGCCCGGCGGGCCGGCTTTCCCCTCGCCCACGTCACCTTCTTCTTCGCCGAAGACGAGGAGATCGCCGCCACCGTCAACAAGACCTGCGAAGTGGAGAAGTGAGGCGGGCGGCGCCCATCGCAGTGGAGCAAACGGCGCCCAGGTCCGTCGCAGCGCTGGTGTGCGCGGGCGCGGTGGCGTTCGCGATGGCGACGCTGCTCCTGCTGGCGCCTGCGGCGAGGTCCTCCTACGACCCGCTCGGCGGCGGCGCCACCCGCCTCGCCCTCGACAAGCGCTTCGTCGCCTTCCTCCACCAGGCGGGGGTGCGCGTCGCCGCTGCGGCCGGCGCCACCAAGCGAGGAGGGGCGCTCGTCTTCCCGGTGTCGGGGGGGCGCTTCGACCCGAGCGCCGGCAAGGGTCAGATCGACCACGAGGGCAGCCTCGTCCTCCGCAGCCCGCGGTCCCGCGTGCAGATGCGCAAGCTGGTGGTGAAGACCACCACCGCTCCCCTCGTCGCCAAGGTCGGCGGGTCGCAGCTGAAAATCGCCACCTCGGCCGCGGTCGGCTCGAAGCGCGCCGGCTTCGGCGCCGTCTTCAGCGCCAGGAAGCTGCGGTTGACCGAGAAGGTGGCGACGCGGCTCAACAAGAAGCTGCGCCCGCGCCGGCAATTCGGCGCCGGCCAGGTCGTCGGGACGCTGAGGAGCGAGGCGCAGCCGCTGCTCGCCGCGATCGTCCCTAGCGGCCGGGCGACCCTCGTCCTCGACGGCGCCTTCGTCGCCAAGCTGGACCGGTTCTTCGTCGCGGTCAACCCGGTCTTCCCGGCCGAACACGTCGGGCCCACCTTCACCCTGCCGATCATCGCCGGCGGCACGCTCGCTCCCGACGGCTCCCAGGGGACGCTGCGGACCGGGGGGGAGGTCGAATTCCTCCGGCTCGGCGCCGGCCAGGTCTTCTGGCGCGAACTCTGGTTCGACCTCGGCGGCGGGATCGCGCTCGCCGAGGTCGACGTCGAGCCGACGCCGGCCTTCCCGGGGAAGCTCGGGCAGGTGACTGCGCTGGCCCTCGGGAACGGCCCGGTGGCGGCCGATCCGGGCGCGCGGACGATCGGCCTCGGCGCGGCGCCCCTGACCATGCCCGCCGACATCGCCCCGATCTTCAACCGGGCATTCGCCGAAGGGAAATCGGAATTCGCCGCCGGCGAACTTGTCGGGACGCTCTCCTTCACGGCCCAGGCCCATTGAGTCATCGGACGCTCGGCGCCCGAGACATCGGGGCTCGGCGCATCAGGCATCGGCTCGCTCCCCGCACGACTAAGGTGCCCGCGATGGCTTTCTCGGCGGGGAAGCTCGCGGCAGGGGTGCTGGCGACGGTCGTCGCCCTGGCGCTGCCGACCGCTGCCACGCCCGCCGACCAGATCGTCGTCTACGGGTCCCCCTCCGGGTCGACGCTGACGATCGGCACAGAGGGCGAGGACATCGTCGTCAGCGGGAACATGGCCTCCCAAAGGCCGCTCGGCTGCCACCTCAGCGGGGGGCGCAGCGTCGCCGTCTGCCCGGCCAGCGGCGCCGCGAGGATCGAAGTGCAGATGGGACCCTCGGGCGACTTTGTCCGCGTCGCCAGCCGCCTGCCGGTGCCGCTGACCATCCACCTCGGGGCGGGCTCCGACAAGTTCGTCGGCAACGCGGAGCGCGACACCTGCTTCCCCGGCGGGGCCCGGCGCAACCGCTGCGTCGGCGGCCCCAACGACGACGTCTGCATCACCGGCAACCGCAACAGCGACTGCGTCGGCGGGGCCGGGGACGACTACTGCCGCCACGGTGCCGGCAGCGACGGCTGCTGGGGCGGCCCGGGGAGGGACGTCTGCCTGATGGGGCCCGGTCAGGACGGCTGCCACGGCGGCCCCGGCAGCGACCGCCTCTACGGCGGCGCCGCGGCGGATCAGCTCTACGGCGGCCCCGGCCACGACTACTGCGACGGCGGCCCGGGCTGGGGCAAGTCGCATACCTGCGAGGCAGGCCCGAGGCGCTGAGGTAACTACCGGGAAGACACGGCCGATGTGTATCGACACCTGGTGTATGACCTTCACACCTTCTGGGTGTCGAACGAGGAGGAGATGCTGTGGCTGAGCCGTGCTTCCTGGGGCGGACTGTTCAGTCGTCGCTTGCGTCGTCGCAGCGCCCCTGCGGGCGATGCCGAAAACCGATCGGCTGTGGCCCCTACAGCCCCATCGTCTTGCCGACGATCTCCTTCATGATCTCGTCGGTGCCGCCGCCGATCGGGCCTAGGCGGGCGTCGCGGACGGCGCGCTCGATCCCGTACTCGCGCATGTAGCCGTAGCCGCCGTGGATCTGCAGGGACTGGTCGGCGATCTCGAGGACGGCGCGCTGGGTGACCAGCTTCGCCATCGAGACCTCCTGGATGCAGTCCTGGCCGCTGTGGAAGAGGCGCAGCGCGTTGTAAGTGAGGGCGCGGGAGGCTTCGGCGCGGGTGGCCATCTCCGCCACCTGGTGGCGGATCGCCTGGAACTTGCCGATCGGCCGGCCGAAGGCTTCGCGGTCGAGGGCGTAGGCGACGGTGATCTCGATCAGGCGCTGCATCGCGCCGACGGCGCCGATCGCCATCAGCAGCCGCTCCCAGGCGAAGTTGGCCATGATCAGCTTGAAGCCGCCGTTCTCCTCGCCGAGCAGGTTCTCCGCCGG